>NZ_JBEXSR010000006.1:0-361543 GCF_040613735.1 Streptomyces sp. NPDC006235 | reverse complement strand
AGCCAGCAACGGCTCGATCACCGCCCACGACTCATCGGTCAGCTCATGACGACGCACCACGCACAGACCAACGCGCCAACCACTTTGCGGACACGGCCTAGGGCCGCAGGCCTCGCACCAGCAGGTCGACGACCGAGGCGAAGTCGGCCTCGGCCCCGGGCTCTTCCCACTCCCGCGCGTAGCAGGGGTCGTGGAAGCGCCCCGTCGCCTGGAAGACCGCGCGGGCCGTGGCCTCCGGGTCGGTGGCGGCGAAGTCGCCGGTCTCGACGCCGGCCTGGATGATGCGGGTCAGCTGGGATGTCAGGTCGGCGATGTGCTCACCGACCGCCGCGCCGTTCTCGTCCGTGAGGACCGTGTACGTGGCGAACAGCTCCGGATCCCCGCCTGCCTTGCGGCGCTTCGCGGCGAACAGCGCGGCCAGCCAGTCCCGCAGCCGGGCCTCCGGGTCACCCTCCCCCGCGGCGATGCCCGAGAGCTCCCCGGACGTGCGGTCCAGCCAGCGCTTGGTGACCGCCTCGCGCAGCGCCGCCTTGGTGCGGAAGTGACGGTAGACGCTGCCGTGGCTGACGCCGAGCGCGCGGGCCACGTCCACCACGGTGGCCTTGGCCGGGCCGTGGCGGCGCAGCACCTCCTCGGTCGCCTCGAGGATGCGCTCGGCGGTCAGGATCTCGCTGGTCGGTGCCATGCCCTGACCGTACCGGGAGCCGGCTTCAGCTCTCGAGGTGTGCCATCTGGGCCGCCGGGTAGCGGTCGCCCGCGGCGGCGCCGGGCGGTACGGCCTCCTCGATCGCGGTCAGGTCGGCCGCCTCCAGCGTGACGTCCAGCGCGCCCAGCGCCTCCGTGAGCCGGTCGCGGCGGCGGGCGCCGACCAGGGGCACGATGTCCTCACCGCGGCTGAGCACCCAGGCGATGGCGATCTGCGCGACGCTGACGCCCTTCTGCTCGGCGATCTTCCGCAGCGCCTCGACGAGGTTCAGGTTGTGCCGGAGGTTGTCCCCCTGGAAGCGCGGGGACATCGCCCGGAAGTCGCCGGCGCCGAGCTGCCGGTCGGCGGTGAAGTGGCCGGAGATCAGGCCCCGGGAGAGCACGCCGTACGCCGTGATGCCGATGCCCAGCTCGCGCGTGGTGGGGAGGATCTCCTCCTCGATGCCACGCGAGATCAGGGAGTACTCGATCTGGAGGTCGGAGACCGGCGCGGTGGCGGCGGCCCGCCGGATCGTCTCGGCGCCGACTTCGCTGAGGCCGATGTGCCGCACGTACCCCTTCTCGACCAGCTCCGCGATCGCGCCGACCGTCTCCTCGATCGGCACGTCGGGGTCGAGGCGGGCGATGCGGTAGACGTCGATGTGGTCGACGCCGAGCCGCTGGAGGGAGTACGCGGCGAAGTTCTGCACGGCGGCCGGCCGGCCGTCGTAGCCGGACCAGCCACCGTCCGGGTCGCGCAGGGCGCCGAACTTCACGCTGACCAGGGCCTGTTCACGCCGGGCGGCGGGGGCCGCGCGCAGGGCCTCGCCGATCAGCATCTCGTTGTGGCCCATGCCGTAGAAGTCGCCGGTGTCCAGCAGGGTGACGCCCGCTTCGAGCGCCGCGTGGATGGTCGCCACGGACTCGGCCCGGTCCGCCTCGCCGTACAGCGCGGACATGCCCATGCAGCCGAGACCGAGGGCGGAGACCTGGGGTCCGGTGGTTCCGAGGGTTCGGGTTCGCATCGTCATGGCGTCCACTGTGGCATGACAGCTGACAGATTTCAATATCTGTCATTCGATACTTGTCAGCCGCCTGGCGACCCCGCCCCAGACGCACCGGTGCCGGGCCCCTCCGCGGAGGAACCCGGCACCGGTGTGTGTAAGAAAAGCGGTCAGCAGCCGACCAGGCGGGCCGCCAGGTAGCCCTCGATCTGGTCGAGGGAGACGCGCTCCTGCTTCATCGAGTCACGCTCGCGGACGGTGACCGCGTTGTCCTCCAGGGTGTCGAAGTCGACGGTCACGCAGAACGGCGTGCCGATCTCGTCCTGGCGGCGGTAGCGGCGGCCGATGGCGCCGGCGTCGTCGAACTCGATGTTCCAGTGCTGGCGCAGCGCCTGGGCGAGGCCCTTGGCCTTCGGGGACAGCTCCGGGTTCCGGGACAGCGGCAGCACCGCGACCTTCACCGGGGACAGGCGCGGGTCGAGGCGCAGCACCGTGCGCTTCTCCATCTTGCCCTTGGCGTTGGGCGCCTCGTCCTCGATGTAGGCGTCCAGGAGGAACGCCAGCATCGCGCGGCCGACACCGGCCGCGGGCTCGATGACGTACGGCGTCCAGCGCTCGCCGGCCTCCTGGTCGAAGTAGGTGAGGTCCTGGCCGGAGGCCTTGGAGTGGGCGCCGAGGTCGTAGTCGGTGCGGTTGGCGACACCCTCCAGCTCACCCCACTCGCTGCCGCCGAACTGGAAGCGGTACTCGATGTCGGCGGTGCGCTTGGAGTAGTGGGAGAGCTTCTCCTTCGGGTGCTCGTACCACCGCATGTTCTCCTCGCGCAGGCCGAGACCGGTGTACCAGTTCCAGCGCTGCTCCATCCAGTACTCCTGCCACTTCTCGTCCTCGCCCGGCTTGACGAAGAACTCCATCTCCATCTGCTCGAACTCGCGGGTGCGGAAGATGAAGTTGCCGGGCGTGATCTCGTTGCGGAAGGACTTGCCCATCTGGGCGATGCCGAACGGCGGCTTGCGGCGCGAGGTGGTCTGCACCTGGGAGAAGTTGGTGAAGATGCCCTGCGCGGTCTCGGGCCGCAGGTAGGCGACGGAGCCGGAGTCCTGGGTCGGGCCGAGGTGGGTGGACAGCAGGCCCGAGAACTGCTTGGGCTCGGTGAACTGGCCCTTGTTGCCGCAGTTCGGGCAGTTGACGTCCGCGAGGCCGTTCTCCGGCAGGCGGTTGTGCTTGGCCTCGTAGGCCTCCTCCAGGTGGTCCGCGCGGAACCGCTTGTGGCAGGAGGTGCACTCGGTCAGCGGGTCCGTGAAGGTGGCGACGTGGCCGGAGGCGACCCAGACCTCGGGGGCCAGGATCACGGACGAGTCGATACCGACGACGTCCTCGCGCGACGTCACCATGTAGCGCCACCACTGGCGCTTGAGGTTCTCCTTGAGCTCGACACCCAGGGGGCCGTAGTCCCAAGCGGCGCGCTGACCGCCGTAGATCTCACTACAGGGGAATACGAAGCCACGGCGCTTGCTCAGGCTGACGATGGTGTCGATCTTGTCGGCGGCCACGGTGCTCTCTTCATTACGACGACGGGCGACGAAGCGAGTTGCTTCCAGCGAATGCTTCAGGTTACCGGCGGGGGCGCCCCCTCAATCAAATCGCTCCCCCTGTCGCGACCGCCAGACCCCCTCCACGGAACCCGCTCGGCCCGTTTGTTGACAACGGTTTCCATATTTGTTGAAAATGAGTGTCATGAACGTACGACGACGCCTCATATCCGCCACCGCGGTCACCGCGGCCACCGCTCTCGGCCTCGGTGCTCTCTCCGCCTGCTCCAGCGACAGCGCGGCGACGGGCAACACGGACAAGTTCGACGTCGTCGCGTCGTTCTACCCGATGGCGTTCCTCGCCGAGCAGATCGGCGGCGACCACGCGAACGTCACCAGCCTGACCGAGCCCGGCCAGGAGCCGCACGACCTGGAGATCAGCACCAAGCAGCGGGCACAGCTCGAAGAGGCCGACGCGGCGCTCTACCTCAAGGGCCTCCAGCCCGCCGTCGACGAGGCGGTCTCGCAGACCGGCATCAAGACGAAGATCGACGCGGCGACGCTGACCACCCTGGAGGACCACGGCAACACCGAGCACGACCACGCGGGCGAGGAGGGCCACGCCGAGGAGGAGAAGGGCCACGCCGAGGAGGAGGAGGAGCACGCCCGCGACCCGCACATCTGGCTGGACCCGGTGAAGTACGCCGAGGTCGCCGAGGGCGTGGGCAAGGCCTTCGAGAAGGCCGACCCGGACCACGCGGCCGACTACAAGAAGAACACCGCGGCCCTGGTCGAGAAGCTGAACGGCCTCAACGGCGAGTTCGAGAACGGCCTGAAGGACACCAAGACCAAGGTCTTCTTCACCAACCACGCCGCCTTCGGCTACCTCGCCGAGCGCTACGGCCTCACCCAGGAGGCCATCTCCGGCCTCGACCCCGAGAGCGAGCCCAGCGCCGCCCGGGTCAGGGAGCTCCAGCAGGAGGCCAAGGCCGACGGCGTCACCACCGTCTTCTACGAGACACTGGTCTCCGACAAGACCGCGAAGACCCTCGCCAAGGACGCGAAGCTCAAGACGGACGTCCTCGACCCGCTCGAGGGCATCACCGACAAGTCCCGCGGCGACGACTACTTCCAGGTCATGGAAGCCAACCTCAAGGCCCTTCAGGCGGCCCTGGGAGCGAAGTGATCGACCCATCGGAGGACGGCATGACCGAGCCCGTCGTATCCCTGCGCGGCGTCCGCGCGGACCTGGGCTCGCGCCCCGTCCTGCGCGGCATCGACCTCACCGTGCACCACGGCGAGGTCGTCGCGCTGCTCGGCGCGAACGGCTCCGGCAAGTCCACGGCCGTGCGCAGCATCATCGGCCAGGTGCAGACCGGCGCCGGCGAGATCGAACTGTTCGGCACGGACCGCAGGCGGTTCCGCGACTGGCACCGCGTGGGCTACGTCCCGCAGCGCACCACGGCCGCGGGCGGGGTGCCCGCCACGGTGACCGAGGTGGTCTCCTCGGGCCGCCTGTCCCGGGCCCGCTTCGGTGTGCTGCGCAAGGCGGACCACGCGGCCGTGCGCGCGGCCCTGGAGCTCGTCGGCATGGCGGACCGGGCCAAGGACTCGGTCAACGCCCTCTCGGGCGGCCAGCACCAGCGGGTCCTGATCGCCCGCGCGCTCGCCTCCGAGCCGGAACTGCTGATCATGGACGAGCCGATGGCCGGCGTCGACCTGGCCAGCCAGGAGGTCCTCGCGCACACGCTGCGCGAGCAGGTCTCCCAGGGCACGACCGTGCTGCTCGTGCTGCACGAACTGGGCCCCCTGGAGCCCCTCATCGACCGGGCGGTCGTCCTGCGCGACGGCTGCGTCGTGCACGACGGACCGCCCCCGAAGGCGGTCGGGCAGCACGCCCTGCCCGGCCACGACCACGTACACCCGCACGCACCCGCGGGCCACGAACCGATCCGCACGGGACTGCTGAGCTGATGGAGATCCTCGACTACGCCTTCATGCAGCGGGCGCTGCTCGCCGCCGTCCTGGTCGGCATCACGGCCCCCGCGGTGGGCATCTACCTGGTCCAGCGCCGCCAGGCCCTGATGGGCGACGGCATCGGCCACGTGGCGATGACCGGCGTCGGCCTCGGCTTCCTGCTGACCTGGTCCCCGGTGTGGATGGCGACCCTCGTCTCCGTCATCGGCGCGGTCCTCATGGAGCTGATCCGCTGGTACGGCAGGACCCGCGGCGACATCGCCCTCGCGATGCTGTTCTACGGCGGCATGGCCGGCGGTGTGATGTTCATCAACCTCGCACCTACGGGCTCCAACGCCAACCTGACGTCGTACCTCTTCGGCTCCCTGTCGACGGTGTCCGAGTCGGACGTCACGGCGATCTGCATCCTGGCCGCTTTCGTCGTCCTGGTCACCCTCGGCCTGCGCCGGCAGCTGTTCGCGGTCAGCCAGGACGAGGAGTTCGCCCGGGTGACGGGCCTGCCGGTGCGCGCCCTGAACCTGCTGACGGCGGTCACCGCGGCCGTCACGGTGACGGTGGCGATGCGCGTGGTCGGCCTGCTCCTGGTCAGCGCGCTGATGGTGGTGCCCGTCGCGGCCGCCCAGCAGATCGGCCGCAGCTTCGCCGCGACCTTCGTGATCGCCGTGGCCATCGGCGTGAGCGTGACGATCGGCGGCACGGTCACCTCGTACTACCAGGACGTCCCGCCCGGCGCGACCATCGTGCTGCTGACCATCGGCGCCTTCGTCGTGCTGACGGCGCTCGCGACTCCGCTGGCCCGCCGCCGCGCCCGCGCCCGGAGCGCCGCGGATCCCGCCCACGACCCCGCCGAGTGCGCGATTCCGGGCACCCGGAAGACAACCGACGAAGTCGGCGTCTGACCGCCCCCACCCCGGGCTGGCACAATGGCCCGGGCAAGGCAGACGTGAGGAGGCAACGGTGACGACCGCTGGACCGTCCGTGAAGGGCCGCGCCACCAGGCAGCGTGCCGCCGTGGCGGCGGCCCTGGACGAGGTCGACGAGTTCCGCAGCGCGCAGGAACTGCACGACATGCTCAAGCACAAGGGCGACTCGGTCGGGCTCACCACGGTCTACCGCACCCTGCAGTCCCTCGCCGACGCCGGCGAGGTCGACGTCCTGCGCACCGCCGACGGCGAGTCCGTCTACCGCCGGTGCTCCACCGACGACCATCACCACCACCTGGTGTGCCGCGGCTGCGGCAAGGCCGTCGAGGTGGAGGGCCCGGCCGTGGAGAAGTGGGCGGAGGCCATCGCCGCCGAGCACGGCTTCGTGAACGTGGCCCACACAGTGGAGATCTTCGGCACGTGCGCGGACTGCGCGAAGGCCTCCGGCGGCTGAGCCGCTGTTCGCCGTGGGGGTGAGGCCCGGTCCGCGGGTGCGGGTCCATGGTGGCCGGTCGCGCAGTTCCCCGCGCCCCTGAGGGAACTGCGCCACCCTTGCCTGCGAAGCGCTGTGGACTACTGCTGCTTGCCCTCCATGGCCAGCAGCTCCTCGTTCGGGATGGCGCCGCCGAAGCGGCGGTCCCGCGAGGCGAACTCCAGGCAGGCCCGCCACAGGTCGCGGCGGTCGAAGTCCGGCCACAGCACGTCCTGGAAGACCATCTCGGCGTACGCGCTCTGCCAGATCAGGTAGTTGGAGGTGCGCTGCTCGCCGCTCGGGCGCAGGAACAGGTCCACGTCCGGCATGTCCGGGTAGTACATGTACTTCGCGAAGGTCTTCTCGTTGACCTTCGACGGGTCGAGCTTCCCGGCCTTCACATCGGCCGCCAGCGCCTGCGCCGCGTCGGCGATCTCGGCGCGCCCCCCGTAGTTCATGCAGAAGTACAGCGTGAGCTTGTCGTTGTCCTTGGTCTGCTCCTGGGCGATCTGGAGCTCCTTGGCCACGGACCGCCACAGCTTGGGCATCCGCCCCACCCAGCGCACCCGCACACCCAGCTCGTCCAGCTGGTCCCGGCTCTTGCGGATGAAGTCCCGGTTGAAGTTCATCAGGAAGCGCACCTCGTCCGGCGACCGCTTCCAGTTCTCGGTGGAGAAGGCGTACAGGGAGATGGCGCCCACGCCCATCTCGATGGCGCCCTGGAGCACGTCCAGCACCCGCTCGGCGCCGACCTTGTGCCCCTCGGTGCGCGGCAGGCCCCGCTCCTTCGCCCACCGCCCGTTGCCGTCCATGACGATCGCCACATGCTGTGGCACGAGCTCTCCGAGCTTCGGCGGCCGCGCGCCGGACGGGTGGGGCTCCGGCGTCCTGTACTCCCGGCGCTGCCGCCCCAGGATCCCGCGTACGGCCATGTGTTTCTCGTCTCCTCGTGCTCGCTTGCTTCGCTTACTTCTCCACGTAGCGCAGGGAGCGCAGCCCGCGCTCCATGTGCCAGTGCAGATACGCGGACACCAGCCCGCTGCCCTCCCGGACGTAGCGCGCCTCGCAGGCGTCCGCGGTCTCCCAGTCTCCCGTAAGCAGCGCGCCGAGGAGTTCCAGGGCCTGGGGCGAGGGTACGACGCTGCCGGGCACCCGGCAGTCGACGCAGACGGAACCGCCCGAGGCGACGGAGAAGAACCGGTTGGGCCCGGGCATACCGCACTTCGCGCAGTCGGTGAAGCTCGGGGCGTAGCCGTTGACGGCGAGGGAGCGGAGCAGGAACGCGTCCAGCACCAGATGCGGCGCGTGCTCCCCGCGGGCGAGGGTCCGCAGCCCGCCGACGAGCAGCAGGTACTGCTGCACGGCCGGCTCGCCCTCGTGGTCGGTGAACCGCTCGGCGGTCTCCAGCATGGCCGTGCCCGCGGTGTACCGCGCGTAGTCGGTGACGATCCCGCCGCCGTAGGGGGCGATGGTCTCGCTCTGCGTGCACAGCGGCAGCCCGCGTCCGACCAGTTCGCTTCCCTTGGCGAAGAACTGCACGTCGACGTGGGAGAAGGGTTCGAGGCGCGCACCGAACTTCGACTTCGTCCGGCGCACGCCCCTGGCTACCGCCCGTACCCGTCCGTGACCGCGGGTGAGCAGCGTGATGATCCGGTCCGCCTCACCCAGCTTCTGGGTGCGCAGCACGATGCCGTCGTCGCGGAACAGACTCATGGCGCCATTCTCGCAGGGTCATCGTGTCAAGGGACCTCGCCCCTGCTGCGGGCGTTGGCGTACGCCGTCGCCGCGCGCAGCCGCTCGGCCGGGGTGGCGTGCCGGACGGCACCGGGGTCGGCGTCCCACTCCTTCCCGCCGCCGTACGGCCTCAGCTGCACATAGGGCCCCTCATGCCCCATGACGATGCCGATGCGGCCGCTGCGGGTGTCCACGACGTACGCGCCGACCGGAGGCTTCATCGCGGCACCGCCGCGAGCCGCCGGGCGGTCCGAACGGAACACCGGTCCAATTCCACGAGCGGACAGGGGACTTCCCGCACAAGATGCACCGGGTGAAGCCCCGGTGACGTCAGGACAATTCCGGCCTCGGCGAGTTCTGCCCGCAATTCTTTCACCGCATCCTCCGCTTCTTCGGCGCCGAGCGCCGAGTGTCGTGCCTCCACCGTGCTCCCCCTCCTTTCGGAGTTTCACTCTTCGCATCCCCTCGGTGACTCTCCGCGCCTACACTCGGGAGGGGTCTGTGCCCTACAACTGCGGCGCGCCGCAAAGGGGTTCGGCAAAAACGAAAAGCTGATCGGTGAAAAGCGGTATGCGGATTACTTCGCGCCTACGATCCCGCTGCATGGAACAGACGTGGACCATGCGCCCGGCCGGGCCGGCGGATGTCGAGCCGATAGCGGAACTGCGGGCGGTGGTGATGCGCCCGGACCTGGAGCGCCTGGGCCGCTATGACGAACACCGGGTCAGACAGCGCCTGCGCGACGGTTTCTCCGCCCGGCACACCTCGGTGATCGAGGCCGACGGCTCCTTCGCGGGCAGCGTCGCCCTGTGCCCGTCCGGGACCGACGCGAACGGCCACTGGCTGGAGCACTTCTATCTCGCCCCGGCCCTCCAGGGCCGCGGTCTGGGGGCGGCGGTCCTGCGCACCCTGCTGACCCGGACCGACGAGGACGGCGCGCTCGTCCGCCTGAACGTCCTGCAGGGCAGTCCGGCCCGGCGTCTCTACGAGCGCCACGGCTTCATGGTCGTATCCCAGGACCCGGTCGACGTCTTCATGCTGCGGCTGCCGGCCGCCGGCCCCGCAGGGGTGTGAAGCGGCCGCGCAGCCCGCAGGTGGTGGCGCCGACGTCGAGCACCGCACCCGATGGGCAGGCGGGCGGGGCCGCCCCAGGCCGCCGGCCTGCCGTCGCCGGGCACCGGTGCGGGTGCCCCGGTGACGGCCACGGTCCCCGGCCGGGTGGCGCGTATCGCCACGCCGGTCAGGGTTGGTCTCCAGCGTGGCGGCGTCGGCGGGGTTGCCCACCAGCCGGTGGGCCGGCTGGTCCAGGGCGCCGGAGCGGGGTACGCCGAGAGCCGCGTGGCCGAACCGCCGCCGGGTGTTGGCCTCCTGGACATCCGGCCCGTGACGGCCGGTGCCTACCCCGGCTGCCCGGCGCGGTGGCTCGCCGCCCCGTATCGGCGGGCCACCGCGTGGAACGCCTCCTTCGGTTCCCAGTGCCAGCCGGACGCGGGGTCGTCCGGGCGGTCCTTGATCGCCTTCGTGATGGAGTACGCCGCGATGTCGAGGTCGAGACGGGGTTCGTCCGGGCGGTGCGGGGAGTCCGCACTGAGGAACTCGAAGGTCATCGCCGCGTACAGGCCCATCGACGCGAAGACGTCCAGCAGGTCACCCACGTAGTCGGCCTGGACCCGCTCGCTGCGGACCAGGTCGCCCTTGACCACCGGCGGCTCCTTGTCGTAGTCGACGACGTCCCAGCCCATGCCGGCGGTCTCGGGCGCACCGACGTAGGCGCACGTGCCGAACTCGGTGATGGCGAGCGGCTTTCCCCACCGCAGGTACCGCTTCAGCTCCCGGACGTACTCGGACCGCTTCGGGAAGTACGAGTAGTAGTCGATGCCGACGATGTCGAAGAGGTTCCAGTCCGGGTCGTCGATGGACTGGGCGGCGGCGTAGCTGAGGTCGCCCTTGAAGACGGAGCGGCCGGTCTTCGCGGCCTTCGCCGTGAAGCCGGCGAGGCGGCGCAGCGTCCGGGGCCAGTCGACGGTGCCGTTCTGCAGGTGCCTGATGCGCTCCAGGGCCGTCTCGCCCGGCAGGATGCCGGGGACGAACAGCCAGAACTCGCAGCCGACGCTGAGGTCGACGCTCGCTCCCTGCCGGCGGAGCCGCTCCGCGAACCGGCCGGTTTCGGCCAGGTGCTCCAGGATGTCCCGCTGCGGGGCGTCTCCGAGTGTCGGCTGCAACCAGACGTGCAGCCCGCGTTCGGCGGCCTCGGCGGCGGTGGCGGTGAGCCGCTCGACGCCGTCCCCGGTGACGTCGATGGTGTCGGCGTGCAGGTCGTCCCGGATGGCCCGGACATCGGCCCGCATCCGCCGAGCGTTCCACGCGGTCCCCGGCGTCTCGCCCTCCCCGACCGTGTAGACGACGCCCCGCCGGCGCAGTCCCCTGCCGTGCCGGGGCTCCGTCGCCCGGGCCTGTCCGGCCGGTCCCAGTGCCCCGGCGGCCCCCACCGCCGCCGCTCCGGCCAGGAACTGCGCCCGGCTGATCGCCTTGGTCTGTTTGATCCCCTTGGTCTCTTCCATGCCGTTCACTGTGCCGAGCAGGCACCCGGCCCCGCTGTCGGCCGTCGGTCTACGGCGGCGCTACCAAGGTAGGGGGCGGCACGCCGAAGGAGAGGCTCATCCCTCACCGAACCGGCGTACGTACCGCCGCTGCCAGGGCGTTTCCACCGCATGCCGGTCGTAGTGCCGGCGCACGTACGCCACCGCCTCCTCGGCGGGCACGCCGTCCAGGACCGCGAGGCAGGCCAGGGCCGTGCCCGTGCGGCCGCGCCCTCCGCCGCAGGCGATCTCCACGCGCTCCCCGGCGGCCCGTGCCCAGGCGGCGGCCAGCACCTCGCGGGCGCCTGCCCGGTCCGACGGGAGACGGAAGTCGGGCCAGCGGACCCAGCACGCCTCCCAGGGAACCTCGGGCGGCTGCCGGCCGAGCAGGTAGACACCGTAGGAGGGGCGGGGCGCGCCGGGATCCATGGGGTGGCGGAGACCTCGTCCCCGTACCAGTCGGCCGGAAGGCAGTCTCAGGACTCCGGCGCCATGCTCACTCCACAGCTCTGTCACGCCCCTCATCATGCTCCGCAACCCGCCGACCAGGGAGCGGAATCAGCCCACTCCCCGGGACTCCTGTGCCGCCCGGGCCTCGATCCCCCGGAAGTGCACCGCCATCGCCCGCTGCGCCGCCTCGGCGTCGCGGGCGCGCAGGGCGGTGACGATGTCGCGGTGGCGGCGGACCGTGATCTCGGGGGACGGGTCGTCGGTCCAGCCGCGGGCGCCGGAGACCCGGCGGAAGACCGTCCAGAACGCGCCGAGGAGCTGCGGGACCAGCGCGTTGCCGAGGGAGGCGTACAGGATCTCGTGGAACTCGCGGTCCAGCTCCGGGAAGGAGCGCCCCGTGCCGCCCGCGCGCTCCATACAGGTCACCACGCCCTCCAGCCGGTCCAGTTCGGCCTCCGTGGCCGTCGCGGCGACCCGGCGGATCAGGCCCTCCTCCAGTACCTC
The DNA here is from genome assembly GCF_040613735.1 of Streptomyces sp. NPDC006235. NCBI lineage: Bacteria > Bacillati > Actinomycetota > Actinomycetes > Kitasatosporales > Streptomycetaceae > Streptomyces > Streptomyces sp. NPDC006235. Next base: position 349,684 of record NZ_JBEXSR010000006.1, on the reverse strand, counting down.
GCGGACCTGGAGGATCTCGGCGAGGGCGCCGGGGTCGTCGTCGTGCCGGGCCAGGGTGCGGAAGGTCAGCCCGTCGACGAGGGGGGTGAGGGAGGCCTGGCCGACGTAGGTGCCGTAGCCGTGTCTGATCTCGACGATGTCGAGGGCCTGGAGGGCTTTGAGGGCCTCGCGGACGGAGTTGCGGCTGACGCCGAGGTCCGCCATGAGTTCGGCCTCGGTGGGCAGCGGCGCGCCGGCGGTGAGTCTGCGGTCGAGGATGAGCTGCACGACCTGGCGTTGTACCCGGCTGGTCCTGGGCTCCTCGGACATGCGCCGCATCGTACGCGCCCGGGACGTCCCACGTCCCACCTCTGGCGGTACCCGGTACGAACCCGTCCTGATAGCTCGTCAACTCACCTCGTCGGTAGTGTCATTGGTCCGACCTGTGGCAGATACGCCATTCGTGTGCGATCCCTTGACCGCCCCCACGGCCCCTCCTATGGTCGCGCTGACCGCAGGACGTAGGACGTCGTATCTCCTCAGCCAGTCCCTTCCCCCCAGACCTCTCGCTGGAGGACCCGTGCGCGACGTGACCCCTGACGTGCCGGCGCCGCACCGCCGGACCTTCCTGAAGTACACGGGCGCGCTGGGCGCGGCCACCGCCGTCTCCGCGTCACTGTCGGCCTGTTCGTCCGGGCCCGAGTCGACGAACGACACCGGTGGCGGCGGCAGCGGGGCGAACCGGACGCTGACGGCGGTGATCGGCTACGGCAACGACGGCAGCTGGGATCCCACCCAGACGGCGTCCGCGTTCTGCATGGCCGCCAACCACCACATGTACGAGGGTCTGCTCGACACCGACCCGATCTCACGCGAGCCGTACGCGGCCCTGGCGACCGAGGTGCCGGAGGACCCGGGCAGCACGTCCTGGAGGTTCACGCTGCGGGCGGGCGCGAAGTTCCACGACGGCAAGCCGGTCACGGCCGACGACGTGGTCTTTGTCTTCGAGCGGATCCTCGACCCGGACACCCAGACCCTCGCCAAGGGCTTCTTCGCGAGCTGGCTGAAGGAGGTCCGGAAGATCGACGGGCGGACCGTGGAGCTGGTACTCAAGTTCCCCTTCCCGGACGGGCTTTCGCGACTGACCCTCGCCAAGATCATGCCGAAGCACGTGTTCTCGAAGCCCGGTGCCTGGGACGACGCCATCAAGGGCAAGGCGATCGGCTCGGGGCCGTACCGGCAGACCGCGCACCACCCGAAGTCGAACACGACCTTCGAGGCTTTCGACGACTACAACGGCCCCCGCAAGCCGGCGTTCCGGAAGATGAACTGGCTGACGATCGTGGACGCAGCGCCCCGCGTCGCGAAGATCTCGGGGTCGAGCGCGGGCGCGCAGATCGCGGACAACATCCCGTACGCCAACATCGCGCAGCTGGAGAGCAGCGGGCTGACCGTCGCCGGCGGGGCCGGGATGAACAACCTGTTCCTGATGTTCAACACCCGGCACAAGCCCTTCGACGACGTGCGCGTACGCCAGGCGCTGCACTACGCCATCGACACCGAGAAGATGGTGGAGGTCGCGCTCAAGGGCCATGGGAAGCCGTCGAGTTCCTTCCTCGACGAGAGCAACCCGTCCTACCGCCGGGCCAAGACCGTGTACGACTACGACCCGGACAAGGCGAAGGCGCTGCTGAAGCAGGCCGGGGTCAGGGGGCTGGGCATCGACATCCTCGCGGTGAACGTGAGCTGGATCGTCGACTGCCTGCCCACCATCAAGGCCTCCTGGGACGCGATCGGCGTGAAGACGACCCTGTCCCCGCAGGAGACCACGGCCGTGTTCACGAAGATGGACCAGAAGCAGGACTACCAGGTCGTCGCCGCCGCCTCGAACCCCAACCAGTTCGGCCTCGACGCCGACCTGATCATGCACTACAACTACGGGCCCGAGAACCTGTGGATGCAGTACACGCGGTGGGCGGGCGACCCCGTCGCCAAGGCGCTCTTCAGGGACATGGACCGGGCCACCCGGGAGCCGGATCCCGAGAAGAAGAAGGCGATGGTCCAGGACTACATCGACGTCGTCGCCGAACAGGCCGTGCTCTACCCGGTCGTCCACAACGAGCTGATGACGGCCTGGGACCCGAAGCGGCTCAGCGGCATAAGGGCCCAGCCCTACCCCGGCATCAACCTCCTCCAGGCCAAGTGGGCCTAGCGGCATGACGGCAGTCCTGCGGATCCTGCTCCGCCGCGTCGCCCTGCTCGTGCCGCTGATGCTCGGCATCGTGCTGTTCGTGTTCCTGGTGATGCGGTTCTCGGACGTCGACCCGGCGTCCGCGTTCTTCCAGGGCGCCAACCCGACACCGCAGCAGCTGCACGACTTCCGCGAGGAACACGGCCTGCTCGACCCGCTGCCCGTGCGCTACGCCGACTTCGTCGCCGACCTGCTCCACGGCGACCTGGGCACCAGCGCGCTGACCCGGGCGCCGGTGATCGACCAGGTCACCACCGCGCTGCCGCTCACCCTCCAGCTGACCTTCCTGGGCCTGGGCGTCGCGGTCGTGCTGTCCCTCGTGGGCGGCGTGACCGCGGCGATCTACCGGGACCGGCTGCCCGACCAGATCATCCGGGTCGTGTCGCTGACCGGTGTCGCGGCGCCCGGCTTCTGGCTGGCGCTGCTGATGATCCAGTACCTGGCGGTCGACCTGGGCTGGTTCCCGACCGGCGGCTACATCAACCCGGCCGACTCCTTCACCGGCTGGCTGAAGACCATGACGCTCCCCGCCCTCGCCCTCTCCCTTCCGGTGGCGGCCCAGCTGACCCGGATCGTACGGACGGCGGTGGTCGAGGAACTCGACAAGGACTACGTACGGACGGCGATCGGCAGCGGGCTGCCGCCGCACGTGGTCGTGGGGCGGAACGTGCTACGGAACGCGCTCATCAACCCGCTCACCGTGCTCGGGCTGCGCGTCGGCTATCTGCTGGGCGGCGCGGTCGTCATCGAGACGATCTTCTCGCTGCCCGGCATGGGGAAGCTGATGATCGACGCGGTGAAGAACGGCGATCCGGCCGTCGTCCAGGGCGTCGTCCTGACCACGGCGGCCGGGTTCGTCGTCGTGAACCTCGTCATCGACGTCCTCTACCTGCTGGTCAACCCGCGACTGTGGGATGCGACCACGTGATGACCCGCATGATGACCCGAAAGAGCCTCACCGAGGCGCTGTCCCGGCCCGGCCTGCGGCTGCGCGGCTGGCGGCGGCTGCCGCTGCTGTCGAAGGCCGCCGTCTGCTTCCTGGCGGTCGTCGTCCTGCTGGCGCTGCTCGCGCCGCTGCTCGCCCCGCACGACCCGCTCGACCAGCAGCCGCACGTCGACGGCACCGGGCATCCCTCCGCCGGGCACTGGATGGGCCAGGACAGCCTCGGCCGGGACATCCTCAGCCGGCTGATGTACGGGGCGCGCTGGTCGCTGGCGATCGGGCTCGGCGCCACCGGCCTGGCGCTGGTGGCCGGGGCGCTGCTCGGGGCGATCGCCGCGACCTCCCGCAAGGCGGTGGACGAGACGCTGATGCGCTGCCTGGACGTCGTCATGGCGTTCCCGGGCATCGCGCTCGCCGCCGTGCTGGTGGCCGTGTTCGGCGGCGGCATCACGGTGCTGATCTGCGCCATCGCGTTTCTGTTCACACCGCCGGTGGCCCGGGTCGTCCGGGCGAACGTCCTCGACCAGTACGGCGAGGACTACGTGACGGCGGAACGGGTCATCGGCGCCCGGACACCGCACATCGTGCTGAAGCACGTGGCGATCAACTGTGCCGCGCCGGTGCTGGTGTTCTGCACGGTGCAGGTCGCCGAGGCGATCGTCTTCGAGGCGTCGCTGTCCTTCATCGGAGCGGGCGTACGGCCGCCCGACCCGTCCTGGGGCAGTGTCATCGCGGACGGCAAGAACATGGTGCTGACCGGCGGCTGGTGGGCGACCGTGTTCCCCGGCCTGCTGATGCTGGTCACCGTGCTGTCGCTGAACATCCTGTCCGAGGGGGTGTCCGACGCGTGGGCGGCCCCGTCGGCGCGCGAGGTGGAGGTCCCCGAGGACGACGACCGCCTCCAGGCGCCGGAGTCCGGCAGCGGGGAGGTCGTCCAGCTGCCCGGCCTGACGGAAGCGGCCCGGCGGCTGCGGGCCCGGGCCCGTCAGTTGTCCCGGGACGGGCAGCCGGTGCTGGCGGTGGAGAACCTCACCATCGGCTTCGACCAGCGGCACGGCGGCGTCGACATCGTGGACGGCATCGGCTTCGAGGTGCGTCCCGGTGAAGTCCTCGGCCTGGTCGGTGAGTCGGGCTGCGGCAAGTCGCTGACGGCCCTCGCGGTCATGGGCCTCCAGCCGAAGGGGGCGCGCGTCGGCGGCCAGGTCCGGTTCGACGGGCGCGACCTGCTCGCCGAGCCGATGCGCGTACGCCGCAGGCTCCTCGGCCACGAGATGGCGATGATCTACCAGGACGCGCTGTCGTCGCTGAACCCGGCCATGACGATCCGCGCCCAGCTCAAGCAGGTCGTCCGGCGCGGCGGGCGGCGCGAACCCGCCGAGTTGCTGACGATGGTCGGCCTCGACCCCGAGCGCACCCTGCGCAGCTACCCGCACGAACTGTCCGGCGGGCAGCGGCAGCGCGTCCTGATCGCCATGGCCCTGTCCCGCGACCCGAAACTGATCGTCGCCGACGAGCCGACGACCGCCCTGGACGTGACCGTGCAGGCCCAGGTCATCGAGCTGCTGCTGCGGCTGCGCGAGGAGCTCGGCTTCGCGCTGATCCTCGTCTCGCACGACCTGGCGCTGGTCGCGGACGTCACCGACCGGGTGGCGGTGATGTACGGCGGGCAGATCGTCGAGATCGGCGTGACCGCCGACCTGGTGGAGGCCCCGGCCCACCACTACACGCGCGGCCTGCTCGGCAGCGTGCTGTCGCTGGAGTCGGCGCAGGAGCGGATGACGCAGATCAAGGGGGTCGTGCCGTCCCCGGCCGACTTCCCGGCCGGGTGCCGGTTCGCCGACCGGTGCCCGCGGGCGAGCGGAGTCTGCCGGACGACGGCCCCCCTTCTGACCGGTACGCCGGCGCACACGGTGGCCTGTCATCACCCGGCCGTAGAGCCGGCGACGACCGAGACCGAGGCAGTGTCATGAGCGCGCTGATGGAGCTGTCCGACGCCCATGTCGTGCACAAGGCCCGCAGCGGCGGCCTGTTCACCCGCGACCGGGTGTACGCCCTGACCGGCGCGGACCTGGCGATCGCGCCCGGCGAGACCATCGGCGTGGTGGGCGAGTCGGGCTGCGGGAAGTCGACCCTGGCGAAGGTGCTCGTGGGCGTGGAACGGCCGACGCGGGGCACGGTGTCGTTCCGGGGCCGCGACCTGTGGGCGATGCCGCCCGCCGAACGCCGCCGGACCGTCGGCGGCAGCACCGGCATGATCTTCCAGGACCCGTCCACGGCCCTGAACCGCCGCCTGACCGTACGGCAGATCCTGCGGGACCCGCTGGACGTGCACGACCGGGGCACGCGCGGGCAACGTGACGAGAGAGTCCGGGAGTTGATGTCCCTGGTCGGTCTCCCCCGGGCCCTCGCCGACGCCCTGCCCGGCCAGTTGTCGGGTGGGCAGCGGCAGCGCGTCGCGATCGCCCGGGCGCTGGCGCTCGACCCGGACCTGGTCGTGGCGGACGAGCCGACCAGCGCCCTGGACGTGTCGGTCCGCGCCCAGATCCTCAATCTGCTGCTGGACCTGAAGGAACGCCTGGGACTGGCCCTGGTGTTCGTCTCCCACGACATCCAGACGGTCCGGCGGATGAGCGACCGCGTGATCACCATGTACCTGGGCCGGATCGTCGAGGAGTCCCCGGCCGCCCTGGTCACCGACCGGGCCCGGCACCCGTACACCCGCGCCCTGTTCTCCGCCACGCCCGGCCTGCTCAACCCGATCGAGCCGATCCCGCTGGCCGGCCCCGTCCCGTCGGCGACCCGCCCGCCGAGCGGCTGCCCGTTCCGCACGCGCTGCTGGAAGGCGGACGGGACGTGCGCGGAGGTGATGCCGGACTTCTCGGTCGCGTCGGCCCCCGCACACCGCTTCCGCTGCCACCATCCTGTCCAGGAGGACGAGTCGACCCGCGACCTCGTCCGCCGGAGCGACCCGATGGAGGCTTCATGACCCTCACCCCGCTGACCGGTGTCATCCCGCCCGTCTGCACGCCCCTGACACCGGACCGCGAGGTGGACGTCCCCTCGCTGCTCAGGCTGGTCGACCATCTGGTGGACGGCGGGGTGCACGGCCTGTTCGTGCTCGGCTCGACCTCGGAGGCGGCGTACCTGACGGACGCGCAGCGCAGGCTGGTGGTCGAGTCGGTCACGGGCCACGCGGGCGGGCAGCTCCCAGTGCTGGCCGGGGCGATCGACATGACGACGGCCAGGGTCGTGGACCATGTCGCGGCGGTGACGGCGGCGGGCGCGGACGCGGTCGTCGTCACCGCGCCGTTCTACGCCCGCACCCACCCGGCGGAGATCGCCCGCCACTACCGCGCGGTCGCCGCCGCGAGCCCGGTCCCGGTGGTCGCCTACGACATCCCCGTCGCCGTCCACACGAAGCTGCCCGCGGACGTGGTCCTGGAGCTGGCCGCCGACGGTGTCCTGGCCGCGCTCAAGGACTCCAGCGGCGACCTGGCCGCCTTCCGCCAGGTCGTGACCGGGGCCAGGGCGCACCCGGACATCAGCGGCTTCAGCGTGCTGACCGGCTCCGAGCTGATCGTCGACGCGGCGCTCGCGGTCGGCGCGGACGGCACCGTGCCCGGCCTCGGCAACGTCGACCCGCACGGCTACGCCCGCCTGGACCGCCTGTGCCGCGCCGGGGAGTGGAAGGAGGCCCGGGCCGAACAGGAGCGGCTGTGCGCCCTGTTCGGCCTGGTCGGCGTCGGCGACCCGGCCCGCATGGGCCGCGGCTCCTCGGCGATCGGCGCCTTCAAGGCGGCGCTGCACCTGCGGGGCGTGATCGACTGCCCGGTCACGGCGGAGCCGCAGGTGCCGTTGTCGCAGGACGAGGTGGAGCGGGTCGGGACGTACCTGGAAGCGGCGGGGCTCCTCTAGAGCCTGGGCCGGACCCGTGTCCCCCTTGCCTGCCCGTCAGACGCTCCCCGGCGTCACCAGCCCCGACTCGTAGGCGACGATGACCAGCTGCGCCCGGTCCCGGGCCGCCAGCTTGCCCATGATGCGGCTGACGTGGGTCTTCGCGGTCAGCGGGCTCAGACCCAGCGCCTCGGCTATCTCGGTGTTGTTGAGGCCCCGCGCGACCAGCGCCAGCACCTCCCGCTCACGGCCGGACAGGCACTCCGGCCCGCCGGTCTCCGGTGCCGAGGGGCTGCGCAGGAACCGCTCGATCAGCCGTGCCGTGGGCCCGGGCGACAGCAGGGACTCCCCGGCCGCGACCGTACGGATGGCGTCGAGGAGTTCGGCCGGCCTGGTGTCCTTCACCAGGAACCCGGAGGCGCCGGCGCGCAGGGCGTCCACGATGTTCTCGTCGGTGTCGTACGTGGTGAGGACCAGGACCCGGACGCCCGCGAGGTCCTCGTCGGCCGCGATGAGCCGGGTCGCCTCGATGCCGTCCAGGTCGGGCATGCGGATGTCCATCACCACGAGGTCGGGGCGCTCGCTGCGGGCCAGCCGCACGGCCTGCCGGCCGGTGGCGGCCTGCCCGACGACCTCCATGTCCCGGGCCGACTCCACGAGCATCGCGAACGCCTCCCGTACCAGCGTCTGGTCGTCCGCGAGCAGCACTGTGATGGTCATCCGGCCATCTCCCCCGTCGTCAGCGGCAGGACCGCGGTCACCTCGAACCCGCCCCCGGTGCGCGGTCCGGCGTCGAGTGTGCCACCGACGCTGCGCGCCCGCTCCCGCATTCCGACGAGCCCGAACCCCGGGGTGCCGCCCGGTGCCGGTCCGGTGCCGTCGTCGCTGACCGTCAGGTGCAGGGCGCCCTGCCGCTCGTCCAGTTCGACGCGGACGGCCGGTTCAGGTCCGGCATGCCGTACCGCGTTGGTCAGCGCCTCCTGCACGATGCGGTAGGCGGCGGCACCGACGGCGGGCGGTGCCTGCCGTACCCGGACGCTCTGCTCGACCCGGGCACCGGCGAGCCGCGCGGCCTCCGCCAGGTCGGTCAGACCGTCCAGGCCGGGCAGCGGGCCGCGGACGTCCGGGGCATCGTGCTCGCGCAGCACCTCCAGTGTCGTACGGAGTTCGCCCCGGGCACTGCGACAGGTCTCGGCGATGTCGTCCAGCGCCTTGGCCACCGTCTCCCGGTCGAGCCGCTCGGGGTCGGCGGACAGCACGTGGGCGGCGACCGAGGTCTGCACGCCGATGAGGGTGATGCTGTGGGCGAGCAGGTCGTGCAGGTCCCGGGCGATCCGCAGCCGCTCCTCGGCGACCCGCCGCCGGGCCTCCTCCTCGCGGGTGCGCTCGGCACGTTCGGCGCGTTCCACGATGGAGGCGACGTACTGGCGGTAGAAACGCACGTCGACGCCGAGGAACAGCACGGCGACGACCCAGCCGGATGCCTTCAGCAGCCCCAGCGCCTCGTGGGCGCTGATGGTGAGCATCACGCTCACCGACAGGGTGATGACGCCGACGCCGACCAGGGCGGTGCGCAGCGGCCGGCCGGTGACGGCGACGGTGTAGAGGGCGACGTACGCGGCCTGGGTGGCCGCGGTGTGCGGGTAGTCGAGGAAGTGGTAGGGGACGACGCAGGCCACCACGGCGAGCAGGACGAGCACGGGGCGGCGCCGGCGCCACACCAGCGGCACGTGGGAGACGAGCAGCAGGGCCCAGCCGAGCGCGTCGGGCCTGCGGCCGTCGTCGACGAACAGCGCGAGGACGACGGCGAGCGCGGCCGTCAGAACGGCGAGCAGCGCGTCGTTGCGCACGGCGTGCGGAGCGGTCAGCGGATCACGGTTGATCACCGCCATGACCCGATTACCTGTGGTGGGCACCTGCACGGACACCATCCTCGGCCACAAAGAACCTAGCTGCGGGCAGTCGTGCCGCCAGGGGCGGCACGGGTGGGCGCAGCGGCACCCCGCTCCGCCGGGCTGCGCAACCCCCCGCCCTCAGCAACGACAGGCAGCTCCGGTGCACGCGAGAGCCTCCCCGGCCACCAGACCCTCCGCCGCAGCACCACACTCGCCGTCGTCACCAGATACGTCCTCACAAGAAACGTATCCAGCAGCACCCCGACCGCGATGACGAACCCGAGCTCGACAAGCCCGACCAACGGCAGCGTCGTCAGCACAGCGAACGTGGCCGCGAGTACGACACCCGCGGACGCGATGACCCCGCCGGTCGTCCGCAGAGCGGTCAGCGCCGCAGCCTCCGGCTCCGCCCCCTTTACCGACTCCTCCCGCATTCGATGCATCAGAAAGATGCCGTAGTCCACGCCAAGGGCAACCAGGAACACGAACGACAGCAACCCGAGCCCAGGATCCGTACCACCGAACCCGAACACCGGCTCGAACACCAGCCCCCCGATGCCGAGGGCCGCGCCCCACACCGCCACCACGGCCGCCAGCAGCAGCAACGGCGCGACAAGACCGCGCAACAGCCCGACCAGGATGACGAACACGGCGGCCAGCACCAGCGGCACGATCACCTTCCGGTCCCGGGACTCACTGTCGGCCAGGTCGATCTGCTGCGCGCTGGGCCCGCCGACGTAGGCGCCCTCGGGGTCGAGCCCGGCGCGCAGGGCCTCGATGGTGCGGGTTTCGGCCGGTGTCTCGGGGGCGGCCGTGGTGAAGACGGCGATCTCGGTCCAGCCCGAGCCGCTGCGCCCCGGGGCCACTTCGGCGACTTCGTCCGTCGCACGGGCCCGGTCCAGGACCCCGTCGGCCCGGTCGGCCGGGGCGATGACGGTGAGGGGCCGGCTGCTGCGCTCCGGATACTCCCGCGCCAGCGTCCGCATCGCGCTGATCGACTCGGGCCGTTCCGTGAAGGAGTCCTCCTGCTTGATGCTGCCGGACAGGTTCAGCGTGCCGAGGGCGAGCGCACCGAGCAGTACGCCCCCACCCACGAGCACGGTCACGGGCCGGCGCGTCGCCGAGGTCCCCATCGCGGCGAACAGCGACCGGCGGGCCTTCGGCTCGCTGCCGAACGCGGGGATCAGCGGCCAGAAGACCCGCCGTCCGAGCAGCACCAGCACGGCGGGCAGCAGGGTCGTCATGGCGACCAGCGCGGCGAGCACCCCGACCATGCCGACCGGGCCCATGCCTCTGCTGCTGTTGAGGTCGGCGGCGAGCAGGCACAGCAGCCCCGCCGCGACGGTCCCGGAGGAGGCGAGGATCGCGGGCCCGCAACCGCGCAGGGCGGTGCGCATGGCGTCGTACGGCCGCTCGTGGCGCCGCAGTTCCTCGCGGTAGCGGGCGATGAGCAGCAGCGCGTAGTCGGTGCCGGCGCCGAGGACGAGCACGGTCATCACGCCGCCGCTCTGGCCGGTGACGGTGACGTCGAACAGTTCGTGGAGTCCGTACCCGGCGGCCATCGACACGGCCGCGGCCACGCCCGCGACGGCGAGCGGGACCAGCCACAGGAACGGGCTGCGGTAGATCAGGATCAGCAGGACCGTGACGACGGCGAGCGTGGCCAGCAGCAGGGTGCCGTCGATCGTCTCAAACACCTTGCCCATGTCGGTGTTGAGCGCCCCGGGCCCGCCGACCTCGACGCTCAGCCCGCCGCCGCCCTCGGCGACCTCCCGTACGCCGTCCACGAAGGCGTTCCGGGCCTCCTCGTCCTGGCCCGGCTGGGTGCTGGAGACCGGGTACATCAGGGTGGAGCCGTCCTCGGACGGCACACCCCGCGGTTCGCCGGTCAGGTCGTAGGCGCCACGCACCTCGGCGACCTGCTCGGCGGCCGTGCGCCGGTCGGCGTCGGTCAGACCGCCGTCCCGGTGGTACACGAGCACCAGGTCGGTGGACTCGCCTCCCGGGAGCCGGTCCTGGATCCGTGCCACCTGCGTGGAGTCGGCGCTGTCGGGCAGGTAGTCGACCGCGCGGTTCTGCTGGATGCCGGCGAACTTCCCGGCGAGCGGCCCGAGCAGTACGAGGGCGGCGAGCCACAGCCCGACCACCGCCCAGGGCACGGCTCGCCGCCGTGCGGTATTCCTCGTGTCCCCCGCTGTCCTTGTGTCCCCCACTGTTCGGGCTCCCTCCGGTCCGGGTGTCTGGAACGGTCTCCAGACTCCCGGCACACGGGGGCCGATTCGTCGGGCCCGAGGCCGAGTCGGGGGGTACTGCACAGGGCGGTTCAGGCGGCGGATTACTCCTCGGGGAGTAACGGCCTCCAGGCGGCTGGGGAAGGGCCCCCGCTCTACGACGGCGTACGCGCCGCCGCCGCCAGGACCCGTGTCACGTCGTCCGAGCAGATGGTGAGCGCCGCCCCCACCGTCGCGAGCACGTCCCGCTCGGCCGGTGTGTAGGGCCCGTCCGCCAGGGCGATGCGCGCCCCCTGCAGCAGGATCGATTCGCGGCCGACCGTGGCGAGGTGCGGGGCGAGCGGGTCCAGCGCCTCGTGCAGCTCTATGGCCAGCCCCGCACCGCAAGGCTCCCCGGTGATCCGGCCGGTGTCCGCCTCCAGCGCCTCCACGAGGGCGGCGAGTTGCTCCTCCGTGCAGTCGTCGAAGCCGGCCGCGCGCACGGCGAGCACCGCGGACTCCAGCGCCGTACGGGAACCGGCGCCGCCCGCGGCCAGCACGGCCAGGGCGACGGTGTGCACGGCGTCGCGGAGCATCGCGGAGAAGCGGGTGGTGGTCGGGTGGTCGAGGGCCTCCGTGCCGAAGTGGCGGCGGCAGGCGGCGCACTCCACGACCGGGCCGGTCTCGCCGCGCGGCAGCACGGGCAGACCGAGCAGGGTGAAGCGGCGTTGTCCGGTCAGCCGCTGGTAGTTGCGGTCGCCGCCGCAGCCGGGGCAGAAGAACTCCCCGTCACCGGCGGGCGTCCACGCGGTACGGGTGCCCAGGATGCTCGAGAACCTGGCGGCACGGCCGTTTCGTACCCGTCCTGGCAGCACGTCGCACCTCCGTCACGCCGCACGGCAGCGTCGCCGCGCTTGCGTGATGTTAGCCACATCCGTGAGGAGGAGTCAGTACCCCGGAGGAGACCTTTCCGTGACCCTCACAGGGATTGGCCGGTATGCGACGGGGCTCCGACCGCCGGACATCAGCGGACGGAGCCCTCAAACCGCCTACGGGGCTGGTCAGCGCGTCGCGCGGTTGACGGCCGAGACGACCGCCTTCAGCGAGGCCCGCGTGGTGTTCGCGTCGATTCCGATCCCCCACAGGACCTTGTCGTCGATCGCGCATTCGATGTAGGAGGCGGCCTGCGCGGAGGCGCCCTCGCTCATCGTGTGCTCCTGGTAGTCCAGCAGGCGTACGTCGATGCCGACGGACTGGAGCGCGTCGAAGAAGGCCGAGATCGGTCCGTTGCCGGAGCCGGTCAGGACGGTGTCCTGGCCGTCGACCGTGGCCTCCACCGTCAGCGTGTCCACGCCGTCGGTGTCGGTCGTCGACTGGTTGTTCTTGACCTGGATCCGGCCCCACGGGTTCTCGGGGTTGGGCAGGTACTCGTCCCGGAAGGTCGCCCAGATGTCCTTCGGCGTGACCTCTCCGCCCTCGGCGTCCGTCTTCGCCTGGATGATCTTCGAGAACTCGATCTGCATCCGGCGGGGCAGTTCCAGCTTGTGGTCGTTCTTCAGGACGTACGCGATACCGCCCTTGCCGGACTGCGAGTTGACCCGGATGACGGCCTCGTAGGAGCGGCCGACGTCCTTGGGGTCGATCGGCAGGTACGGGACCGCCCACTCGATGTCGTCGACGGTGACGCCCTTGGCGGCCGCGTCGGCCTCCATCGCGTCGAAGCCCTTCTTGATGGCGTCCTGGTGGGACCCGGAGAAGGACGTGTAGACCAGGTCGCCCACGTACGGGTGGCGCGGGTGGACCTCCATCTGGTTGCAGTACTCCCACGTGCGACGGATCTCGTCGATGTCGGAGAAGTCGATCTGCGGGTCGACGCCCTGGGAGAAGAGGTTCATGCCCAGGGTGACCAGGTCGACGTTGCCGGTGCGCTCGCCCTGCCCGAACAGGCAGCCCTCGACGCGGTCGGCACCGGCCATCAGGGCCAGCTCGGCGGCGGCGACGGCCGTGCCGCGGTCGTTGTGCGGGTGGATCGACAGGCAGACGTACTCGCGGCGGGAGAGGTTGCGGCCCATCCACTCGAAGCGGTCGGCGTGGGTCGAGGGGGTCGAACGCTCCACCGTGGCGGGCAGGTTGAGGATGATCTCGCGGCCCGGGCCGGGCTGCCAGACGTCCATGACCGCCTCGCAGACCTCCAGCGCGAAGTCCAGCTCGGTGTCCGTGAAGATCTCGGGGCTGTACTGGTAGCCGAACTCGGTCTCCGGGCCCAGCAGCTTCTCCGCGTACTCCATGACCAGCCGCGTGCCGTCGACGGCGATCTGCTTGATGTCGTCCTTGGAGCCCCGGAAGACGACCCGGCGGAAGACGGGGGCGGTGGCGTTGTAGAGGTGGACGGTGGCGCGCTTGGCGCCCTTCAGCGACTCCACCGTGCGCTCGATCAGGTCCTCGCGGGCCTGGGTCAGTACGGAGATGGTGACGTCGTCGGGGATGGCCCCGGGCTCCTCGATGATGGAGCGTACGAAGTCGAAGTCCGTCTGGCCCGACGCCGGGAAGCCGACCTCGATCTCCTTGTAGCCCATCTTGACCAGCAGGTCGAACATCGCGCGCTTGCGGGCGGGCGACATGGGGTCGATCAGGGCCTGGTTGCCGTCGCGCAGGTCCGTGGAGAGCCAGCGGGGGGCGGTGGTGATGCGCTGGTCCGGCCAGGTGCGGTCCGGGATGTCGACCTGCTCGTAGCGGCCGTACTTGTGGATCGGCATGGAACTGGGCTGCTGGCGGTTCGCCATGATGCGGGGGCTCCTCAGAGTGTCCGGAAGGACGGCCGACGACGCAGCACCAAGCTCCGCGGGGAGGGAGTCGGCCTCGACTACAGGCCCTCGCCGCGGCAGCTAAGGAGAAGCAGCCCGAAACGCATGATGCGCAGCATGCTAGCCGAGGCCCTCCGGGTGCGCGGGTCCGTATCAGTATGCGGGACCGGGCGCGCATACGGGACAAAAAGTGCGCTATACCACTTCACCACGGAGCGTGAGGGCCCTTGTCCCGGTATTTCACCAATCATGGTGGCGACTAGTGACAGTATCGTCACGCAGTGCAAGGGTGCCGGGCATGACGACTCACGGGGGCTTCGAGCCCGTCTTCTGCACCATCGTTCCACCGCATGTCCTCGACAAGCTCGCCCAGGCCGAGGACCCCGCGCTCGCCGGGCCCGCCCGCCGGACCCTGGAGCGCGACGCCCTGGAGCGCACCCATCGCCGGCTGACCACGGTCGTCGGCGCCCCGTCCGTGGCCTCGCCCGCCGGAACCGAGCCGGCCAAGCCGCACCGCACGGTCCACGACGCCCGGCACGGCACGGACCTGCCCGGGCACAAGGTGCGGGGCGAGGGCGACAAGCCCGGCAAGGACGCCACCGTCAACCGCGCCTACGCCGGCCTCGGCGCCACCTTCGAGCTGCTGCTGAAGGCGTACCAGCGCGACTCGATCGACGGCAACGGCCTTCCGCTGAACGCGACCGTGCACTACGACCGCGAGTACAACAACGCCTTCTGGAACGGCGAGCAGATGGTCTTCGGCGACGGGGACGGCGAGATCTTCCTCGACTTCACCATCCCGATCGACGTCATCGGCCACGAACTCGTCCATGGCGTCACGCAGTACACCGCCAACCTCACCTACTTCGGCCAGCCCGGCGCGCTGAACGAGTCCGTGTCGGACGTCTTCGGCTCGCTGATCAAGCAGTACACGCTCGGCCAGACCGCCGCCGAGGCCGACTGGCTGATCGGCGCGGGCCTGCTCGCCCCGCGGGTGACGGGCAAGGCGCTGCGCTCCATGAAGGAGCCGGGCACGGCCTACGACGACGACGTCCTGGGCAAGGATCCGCAGCCGGCGACGATGGACGACTTCGTCCGCACCGGCCGCGACAACGGCGGCGTCCACATCAATTCGGGCATCCCGAACCACGCCTTCTACCTGGCGGCCACGGCCCTCGGCGGCCACGCCTGGGAGCGGGCGGGGCTGATCTGGTACGACGTGCTGACCGGCGGCGAGCTGAAGCAGCAGGCGATGTTCGCCGACTTCGCCACGCTCACCGTCAAGGCCGCGCGGGAGCGGTTCGGCGACGGGAAGGAACTGGACGCCGTGTCGAAGGCCTGGGAGCAGGTCGGGGTGCGGACCCTGTAGTTCCGTACTAGACAGGTGCCATGCGTATTCAGGTGAGGCGCACGGGCGGGTTCGCGGGCATCGAGCGGCATGCCGAGGTGGACACCTCCGGCCGCCCCGATGCCCCCGAATGGCACGCACTGGCCGAGCAGGCGGTCGCCGCCGGCCGGCACACGCCGCCGATCGGGGTTCCGGACGGGTTCAGCTACCAGATCACCGTGGACGGGAAGACGGTGTACGCGGCCGACCCGCGACTGACGGACGAACAGCGGAAGCTGATCTCGCGGGTGCTGAAGGAAGGTGCGTAACAGCTCTTCCGCAGCGGCCTGTTGACTTCCGTTACCGGCGGTACGGATGATCCAGCGCATGGCGACTGACGCAGGCAATCCGATCCCCCGCTTCCCGGCCGGCTTCCTCTGGGGCGTGTCGACCTCGGCGCACCAGATCGAGGGGGCCGCGGACGAGCGCGAGCCGTCCGTGTGGGACGCCTTCACGGCCGAGCCGGGCCGGGTGAAGGACGGCTCGACGGCGGCGGTGGCCTGCGACCACTTCCACCGCCACCGCGAGGACGTGGCCCTGCTGGCCGGCCTCGGCGTGAACGCCTACCGCTTCTCGGTCTCCTGGCCACGCGTGCGCTCCGAGAAGGGCCTGGACTTCTACGACCGGCTGGTGGACGACCTGTGCGCGGCGGGCGTCCGCCCGGTGCCGACCCTGTTCCACTGGGACCTGCCGACGGACCTGGACTGGCTGCAGAGGGACACGGCCGCGCGCTTCGCCGAGTACGTCTCGCAGGTCGCCGGCCGCCTCGGGGACCGGGTGACCAAGTGGATCACTCTGAACGAGCCCGCCGAACACACCCTGCTGGGCCACGCCCTGGGCGTGCACGCGCCGGGCAGGCAGCTGCTGTTCGACGCGCTCCCGGCCGCCCACCACCAGCTGCTGGCCCACGGCCTGGCCGTACGCGCCCTGCGCGCCTCGGGCGCCACGGACATCGGCATCGCCAACTCGCACGGCCCGACCTGGGCGGCGTCGACGGAGGCGGAGGACGTGGAGGCGGCCGAGTTCTACGACGTGCTCCTGAACCGCCTG
The DNA here is from genome assembly GCF_040613735.1 of Streptomyces sp. NPDC006235. Taxonomy (NCBI): domain Bacteria; kingdom Bacillati; phylum Actinomycetota; class Actinomycetes; order Kitasatosporales; family Streptomycetaceae; genus Streptomyces; species Streptomyces sp. NPDC006235. The sequence goes on along the minus strand of NZ_JBEXSR010000006.1, from coordinate 333,271 downwards.
TTCGCGGACCCGCTGCTGCTGGGCCGGTACCCGGACGGCATCGGCGAGCTGATGCCCGGGGACGTCGAGGCCGACCTGGAGGTGATCGCCGAGCCGCTCGACTGGTACGGCGTCAACTACTACGCGCCGACGCGGGTGGGCGCCCCGCAGGGTACCGACATCACCTTCGGCGGTGTCGCCATGCCCGCCGAACTCCCCTTCGCGGTCCGGGAGATCACGGGCCACCCGGTCACCGACTTCGGCTGGCCGGTGGTGCCCGAGGGCCTGACCGAGCTCCTCACCACCTTCCGGGACCGCTACGGCGACCGGCTCCCGCCCGTCGTCATCACGGAGAACGGCTGCTCCTACCCGGACATCGACGACCAGGACCGCATCACCTACCTGGACGGCCACCTCCGGGCCCTGCACCGGGCACTGGAGGCGGGTGTCGACGTGCGCGGCTACTTCGTGTGGTCCCTGCTCGACAACTTCGAGTGGGCGGAGGGCTACGCACGCCGCTTCGGCCTGGTCCACGTCGACTTCGAGACCCTTCAGCGGACCCCGAAGTCGTCGTACGGCTGGTACCGGGAAGTGCTGCGGGCCCAGGCGGCGGGGACTACGGCTTGATGCCCACCCCGGTCCACAGGCTGACCTCGGCGTCCGTCGGGGCGTCGCCGTCGGTGGCGTCGGGCCGCCAGCGGTGGCCCACGGTGACGCCGGGGTCGAGCAGCTCCAGGCCGTCGAAGAAGCGGGCGACGTCCGCCCGGGAGCGGAACTGCACGGGCGTCCCGGCCGAGGTGTAGATGTCGGTGACCTTCTGCCAGGTCGCCGGGTCGAAGTCGGGCGTGCAGTGGCTCAGCGCCAGGGCGCTGCCGGAGGGCAGGACGTCCAGCAGGCGGCGCACGATGCCGTACGGGTCCTGGGCGTCGGTGACGAAGTGCATCAGGGCGTTGAGGGAGAGCGCGACCGGGCGGCTCAGGTCCAGGACCTCGGCCAGTTCGGGTGCGGTCAGCAGCGTCTGTGGGTCGTTGACGTCCGCCTCTATGTACGTCGTCCGGCCCTCGGACGTGCTGCGCATCAGGCGCTCGGCGTACTTGAGGACGAGCGGGTCGTTGTCGGCGTAGACCACGCGGGCGTCGGGGACCACGGACTGGGCCACCTGGTGCAGGTTGGGCTCGGTGGGGATGCCGGTGCCGATGTCCAGCCACTGGCGGATGCCGTGCTCGCGAGCGAGGACGCGGGTGGCGCGGTGCATGAAGGCCCGGTTCTCGCGGGCGCAGACGAAGATGGCGGGGTAGGCCTCGGCGACCCGCTCGGCCGCCTGCTTGTCGACCTCGAAGTGGTCCTTGCCGCCGAGGTAGTAGTCGTACATGCGGGCGGAGTGCGGCCTGCTGGTGTCGATGTCCCGCGCGGCCTGCGAGTTGCTCATGGGGGTGCCTCTCGTGGGGGGGTGGTGCGAGTCCGGCTCGGTGGGGGCTCAGTGGGGGTCAGTGGGCCGAGTGGGCCGAGTGGGCCGAGTGGGCCGTGAGATGGTCGGCGAGGCCCTGCTTGACCCCCGCGACGAACGCGGTGATCTCCTCGGGCGTGTAGATCAGCGCGGGACCTGCGGGATCGGCCGACTGGCGGACCGCCACGCGGCCGTCGGCCAGTTGCTTGGTCTCCACGCACTGGCCCCCGTTGGGGCCGCTCCACGGACGTTCCCAGCCCTGTTCCCCGAGGTCCGACGCGGGCATCCCGTTGTAGACGGTGCCCTCGGCGATGGTCATGAGTACTCCTTCCGCATGCGGTGCAACAGCGCCTTGCTGTCCGCGGACGAGGTCTTCAGCGACAGCCGGTTGTGGGCCTCCAGATGGGCCACGACGTCGGCGCGCTGGTCGAGGTAGACGGAGGCGGAGAGGATCTCGCTGTAGACGATGTCGGGCAGCTCCCGCTCCTCGAACCGGAAGTAGGTGAAGGGCGCGCACGCCCCGACGTGGGCGGCCGCGTCGAACGGCACGATGTCGACGCTGACGTGGTCCAGCTCGGAGGTTTCCAGGAGCCGGTCGATCTGCTCGCGCATCACCTCGGGGCCGCCCACCACCCGGTGCAGCACGGCCTCCTCCATCACCACCCACAGCGTGGGCGCGTCCGGCTTGGTGAGCAGGCTCTGGCGGCGCAGCCGCAGCTCCACGCGCCGCTGCAGGTCCTCGTCGTTGTCGTTCGGGAAGCCTCCGCGCAGCACGGCACGCGCGTACCCGGGTGTCTGGAGCAGGCCCGTGACGTACTGCGGCTCATAGGTGCGCAGGGTTTTCGCGCCGGTCTCCAGACTCACGTAGGCGGTGAACCAGGACGGCATCACATCGCGGTACGGGTGCCACCAGCCGGGCTCGTTGGCCCGCTCGGCCAGGGTGACGAACTCGTCGATCTCCTGCTGCTCCGCCCCGTAGGTCTGGAGCAGCTTCTCGACGTAGAGGATCTTCAGGCCGACCTCGGCCTTCTCCAGGCGGCGGATGGTCAGCGGTGTGACGCGCAGGGCCTTGGCGGCGGCGTCGAGGGAGAGGCCCGCGGTCTGCCGGGCCTCCTGGAGGCGGCGTCCCAGGATCATGCGGAGAACGGTGGGCGCGCCGGCGCCGGTGCCTGATCGCGCGTCGCTCACGCCGTGCCTCCCGAGGGGTCGTCACCGGCGCAAGCGTGGCAGGGAGTTGATCGTTCCGCCAAGCGGCCCGGAGCAGCGATACCTTCCTTCTGAAATTATCAGGCAGATGGTTGCAGCGTGAACTGCTCTGCGAGCATAGTTACTTGTGCGAACAGGACACCGGAACCCCCAACTCCCCTTTCCGGCCGCTCCGATTCGCGCCTCGCCCCTTCCTTGACTGCGCCCACCCCCACGGAAGGCGAACGCCGTGTCCCCCCACACGACTTCCACCCCCCAGTTCCTGGACGCGGTGCGCCCGGGCCGCACGCACTGGCTGGAACTGCCGTCCCACCGGACCAGCGTCAGAGTCGCCCGTCATGCCACGCAGGCGCGGCTGGCCTCCTGGCGGATACCCGACGACGTGTGCGCGAACGCGGTCCTGCTGGTGTCCGAGCTGGTGACCAACGCCGTTCTGCACACGCCCGGCGCGTGGGTCCTGTGCGGCGTCGGCCGCAGGACGCAGGGGCGTTTCCGGCTGGAGGTGCACGACGGCGACCTCACGGGCCGGGGCATCCCCGACCACTGTCCCGGCCTCGACGACGAGGGCGGCCGCGGCCTGCTGCTCGTCCGCGAGATAGCCGACAGCTGGGGAGTCACACGCTCGCCCCTCACCGGCGGCAACGCGGTCTGGGCGAGCCTGGCGACAGCGTTATAGCGCGCCCTGCAACCTCAGAACCCCAGCTTGCGCAACTGCCGCGGATCCCGCTGCCAGTCCTTGGCGACCTTCACATGCAGGTCCAAGAACACAGGGGTGCCCAGCAGCGCCTCGATCTGCTTGCGGGACTTGATGCCGACCTCCTTCAGGCGCTTGCCCTTGGGGCCGATGATGATGCCCTTCTGGCTGGGGCGCTCGATGTAGACGAAGGCGTGGATGTCGAGCAGGGGCTTGTCGGCGGGGCGGTCCTCGCGCGGGAGCATCTCCTCGACGACCACGGCGATGGAGTGCGGGAGCTCGTCGCGGACGCCTTCCAGCGCGGCCTCCCGGATCAGCTCCGCGATCATGACCTGCTCGGGCTCGTCGGTGAGGTCGCCCTCGGGGTAGAGCGCCGGGCCCTCCGGCAGGAGCGGGACGAGCAGGTCGGCCAGCAGGTCCACCTGCTGGTCGGCGACCGCCGACACCGGGACGATCTCCGCCCACTCGAAGCCCAGCTCCTTGCCGAGCTGGTCGATCGCGATGAGCTGCTCGGCGAGCGTCTTGCTGTCCACCAGGTCGGTCTTGGTGACGATGGCGATCTTCGGCGTCTTCTTGATGGACGCCAGTTCCTTCGCGATGAAGCGGTCACCGGGGCCGAGCTTCTCGTTCGCCGGCAGGCAGAAGCCGATCACGTCCACCTCGGCCCACGTCGTGCGCACGACGTCGTTCAGCCGCTCGCCCAGCAGCGTGCGCGGCTTGTGCAGCCCCGGGGTGTCGACCAGGATCAACTGGGCGTCCGGACGGTGCACGATGCCCCGCACGGTGTGCCGCGTCGTCTGCGGCTGGTTCGCCGTGATCGCCACCTTCTGGCCGACCAGAGCATTCGTGAGGGTGGACTTGCCCGCGTTGGGACGGCCCACGAAGCAGGCGAAGCCGGCCCGGTGGACAGCCTCGGCCGGCTCTTCGGATGACTGGGTACGAACGCTCATGGCGCCCATTCTCCCTGATCCACGGAGCCCTGCCGCACAGGCGCCCGAACCGCCCGCCCCGTGCCTCCGGCCACAGACGCCCCGGACCTTCCGGCGCACTCCGGGACGGCCTACGATCACGGCATCCCGGGCCACGGCGGCCCCGGTCTCCCCGCCCCTCGTCTCCCCTGCCCAGAAGGTCACCCCAGGCATGAAGCTCATCACCGCGATCGTCAAGCCGTACCGCCTCGACGAGATCAAGAACGCCTTGCAGGAGCTCGGCGTGCAGGGCCTGACCGTGAGCGAGGCCAGCGGCTACGGCCGGCAGCGCGGCCACACCGAGGTGTACCGCGGTGCCGAGTACCAGGTCGACCTGGTGCCGAAGGTCCGGATCGAGGTCGTCGTCGAGGACGCGGACGCGGAGGCCGTCATCGACGCGGTCGTGAAGGCCGCGCACACCGGCAAGATCGGCGACGGCAAGGTATGGGCACTGCCCGTGGACACGATCGTGCGGGTGCGGACGGGCGAGCGCGGGCCGGACGCGCTGTAACGTGCGCGCCCGGCCCGGCCGGGATCAGTCGAACACGAACGGGCCCGGCGACTGCGGCCCGGTCGCCGTGCAGGTGATGGTGATGCCGAAGACGGTCATCTTCAGCGAGCCGCCGAAGGCCTCCAGGCTGTCGCCGGAGGCCACGGTGCCGCTGAGGGGGCCGACCTCGACGGGGGCGCCGGCGGCCATCGCCGGGTTCTGCGTGCCGGTGAAGTCGACGGTGCCGCCGCCGGCCTTCACGAGGGTGAGGGTGGACGCGATCGAGTCCTCGCCGAGGGCGATCGGCGCCGTGATCGCCGAGGACTTGACGGTGAGGGTGGCGGCGGTGCCGTCCTGCGTGGCCGTGAGCGTGGCCTCGCCACTGCCGAAGGTGCCGCAGTCGGCACTGATCGTCGCCGTCTGGGGGGTGACGGCGAGTGCGGCGGGGGCGAAGGCCAGCCCGGTGACCGCGAGGGCCCCGGCCGCCAGGGCGGCACCTGCTCCGATTCGCTTGCGTCTCATGGGATTCCGGCTCCGTTTCCGTGTGGGGGGACGCTCGGCCGTGCGTGCGGGCACGTCATGCGAGCGCCGAACCTGACGGTCCGTCGGAACTTGCGGTTCCCATTGATGCGCCTGGGACAGACGGCGGCAAGGTTGAATTCGCGCCTAATTACCGCCGGTTACAGCAGACTTCAGCCGGCCGTCACGGTGGTCCGGACCGTCCCGTCGGGCCCGGCCACCAACACCGGCGTCCGGGCGCCACCGAGATCCCGTACCGCCGCCCGGTCCTCGTCGGACGCGGTCTCCGCCTCCGTCACCACGGCCGCGGCCTCCAGGGACGTCGCACCCGAGGCCACCGCCATCGCCACGGCCGTCCGGAGGGCACTGAGCTTCAGGGAGTCGAGGGCCACGGTCCCCGCGACATACGTACGTCCGGTCTCGTCCCGTACGGCCGCCCCCTCGGGCACGCCGTTGCGGGCCCGCGCGGAACGGGCCAGGGTGACGATCTTGCGGTCCTCGGGGTCGAGCGCGCTGCTGTCGGTCATGATCCGAGCATACGGAAGCTTCAGGACCGGTCGAGGCGGAGGCGGTCCGCTCGCGGCAGGCCCGCGACGACGAGGTCGTACGAGTCCTCGATCAGCTCCCGGACCAGCCGGTCCGGGAGTCCCCCGTCACACGTGACCGTGTTCCAGTGCCGCTTGTTCATGTGCCAGCCGGGGACGATCAGGCCCTCGTGCTCGCGGCGGAGCCGGATCGCGTCGTCCGGGTCGCACTTGAGGTTGGCCTTCAGGGGACGCGCGTCGAGGTGCGACAGGGCGAAGAGCTTGCCCTGGACCTTGAAGACCGAGATCTCGGGGCTGAACGGGAAGTCCTCGACCGCGGCGTTGAACGACAGGCAGAACGCGCGCAGTTCCTGCGGAGTCATTCCGGCTGCTCCTCCTCGTCCGGTGGAGGATCCGCCGGGTCCACCGGCTCCACCAGCACCGTCACGATCTTGTTCCGGCGGCCTGCCGCGGCCTCCGCGGTCAGGCGCAGTTCCCGGCCGTCCGGGAGGGCGACGACGGACGACGCGCCGGCGATGGGAACCCGGCCCAGCGCCTTCGCCAGCAGGCCGCCGACCGTCTCGACGTCCTCGTCGTCGAAGGCCTCCAGGCCGTACAGCTCGCCCAGGTCGCCGATGTCCAGGCGGGCGGTGACCCGGTAGCGGTCCTTGCCGAGGTCCTCCACCGGCGGCAGTTCGCGGTCGTACTCGTCGGTGATCTCGCCGACGATCTCCTCGAGGATGTCCTCGATGGTGACGATGCCGGCGGTGCCGCCGTACTCGTCGACGGCGACGGCGACGTGGTTGCGTTCCTTCTGCATCTCGCGCAGCAGGTCGCCCGCGTTCTTGGTGTCGGGCACGAAGAACGCCGGGCGCATCGCCGTGGACACCTGCTCGGACTCGGCGTCGCGGCTGATGTGCGTCTTGCGGACCAGGTCCTTCAGATACACGATCCCGACGATGTCGTCCTCGCTCTCGCCGGTCACCGGGATGCGGGAGAAGCCGGAGCGCAGGGCGAGGGTGAGGGCCTGGCGGATGGTCTTGTAGCGCTCGATGACCACCAGGTCCGTGCGCGGCACCATGACCTCCCGGACGAGGGTGTCGCCCAGCTCGAAGACCGAGTGCACCATGCGGCGCTCCTCGTCCTCGATGAGCGACTCCTTCTCGGCGAGGTCGACGAGCGCCCGCAGCTCCGCCTCGGAGGCGAACGGGCCCCGGCGGAAGCCCTTGCCGGGGGTGAGCGCGTTGCCGATGAGGATGAGCAGCGACGGGATCGGGCCCATGATCCGGGCCAGCGGCACCAGGACGTACGCCGAGACCGTCGCCGTGTTCAGCGGGTGCTGGCGGCCGATGGTGCGCGGGGAGACGCCGACGGCGACGTACGACACGAGGACCATGACCGCGATGGCGATCAGGAGGGCCTCGGTCGTGCCGTCGAACTCCTTCAGGCAGCCGTAGGTGATCAGCGCGGCGGCGGCCATCTCGCAGGCGACGCGCACCAGCAGCGCCACGTTCAGGTAGCGGGTCGGGTCGGCGGCGACCTGGGACAGCCTGGCGCTGCCCCGGCGGCCGGAGCGCACGGCCTCCTCGGCGCGGAAGCTGGAGACGCGCGCGAGGCCCGCCTCCGCGCAGGCGAAGAGCCAGGCCACGACGACCAGGGCCACCGCGCCCAGGGCCAGTTGCGGACTCATCGGCGGGCTTAAGAGACCGTCGGCGCCGGGGAGGGCCCGGTCAGGCCCCGCTCCGCGCGCCAGCCGTCCACGATGGCCGCCTGGAGGCCGAACATCTCGGCCTTCTCGTCCGGCTCCTCGTGGTCGTAGCCCAGCAGGTGCAGCACCCCGTGGACGGTGAGGAGCTGGAGCTCCTCGTCCATGGAGTGCTGCGTGTCCGCTTCCTTGCCCTGCTTCTCCGCGACCTCGGGGCACAGCACGATGTCGCCGAGGAGCCCCTGCGGCGGCTCGTCGTCGTCCTTGGACGGCGGGCGCAGCTCGTCCATCGGGAAGGACATGACGTCCGTGGGGCCCGGCAGGTCCATCCACTGGATGTGGAGCTGCTCCATGGCGGCGGCGTCCACGACGATCACCGAGAGCTCGGAGAGCGGGTGGATGCGCATCCGCGCGAGCGCGTAGCGGGCGATGTCGAGGATCGCCTGCTCGTCGACCTCGGTACCGGACTCGTTGTTGACGTCGATCGACATGCTGGTGCTCGGTCTACTTCCCCTTGTGCCCGGACTTGCCGCGGCCCTTGTGCGTGCCGTTCTGGGTGCCGTGCTTGGTGTCGTACTGCTCGTACGCGTCGACGATACGGCCCACGAGCTTGTGCCGGACGACATCGTGGGACGACAGCCGGGAGAAGTGGACGTCCTCGACGCCGTCCAGGATGTCCTGCACCTGCCGCAGACCGCTCTTCGTCCCGTCCGGGAGGTCGACCTGCGTCACGTCACCCGTGATCACGATCTTCGAGTCGAAGCCGAGGCGGGTGAGGAACATCTTCATCTGCTCGGGGCTCGTGTTCTGGGCCTCGTCCAGGATGATGAAGGCGTCGTTGAGCGTGCGGCCGCGCATGTAGGCGAGCGGCGCGACCTCGATCGTGCCCGCCGCCATCAGCCGGGGGATGGAGTCCGGGTCGAGCATGTCGTGCAGCGCGTCGTAGAGCGGGCGCAGGTAGGGGTCGATCTTCTCGTAGAGCGTGCCCGGCAGGAATCCGAGCCGCTCTCCGGCCTCGACCGCCGGGCGGGTCAGGATGATGCGGTTGACCTGCTTGGACTGCAGGGCCTGCACCGCCTTGGCCATCGCCAGGTACGTCTTGCCGGTGCCCGCCGGGCCGATGCCGAAGACGATCGTGTGCTTGTCGATCGCGTCCACGTAGCGCTTCTGGTTGAGCGTCTTGGGGCGGATCGTGCGGCCTCGCGAGGACAGGATGTTCTGCGTGAGCACCTGGGCCGGGGTCTCCTGGCCGTCGCTCTCCCCGTTCTCGCTCGCCTTGAGCATGGCGATCGAGCGTTCCACTGCGTCCTCCGTCATCGGCTGTCCGGTGCGGAGCACCAGCATCATCTCGTCGAACACGCGGGCGATGAGGGCGACGTCCACGGGGTCGCCGGCCGCGCTGATCTCGTTGCCCCGGACGTGGATGTCGGCCGCCGGGAAGGCCTTCTCGATCACGCGCAGGAGGGCGTCGCCGGAACCCAGCACGGTCACCATGGGGTGCTGGGCGGGGACGGTGAACTGCGCTCTCGCCTGCTCCTGCGCGGGGGTGTGAGCTGTGGGTGTCTGAGTCATGGGCCGGCGCTGAAGGCCTGCGGTTCCTCCTCTTCACGGCCGCGTAGCTGAGGGCGGCCTCGCGATTCCCAGGGTACGACGGGGGACTGACAACGCCGTAGGGGTTTTGGGGGCGGGGTTTCCCACCAGGGGATCTGGAGCGACGGTTTCGGAGGCGAGGGCACTTCTTGGCCGACCGATTCGGGCGGTGGGTGGACATAGGTCCGGGGGTCCAGGAGCGGAGCCCCCTGGACGGCCAGGACGGTCACGCCGAGCGCCGGAACCCGATCGTCGGCACGGCACGCCGCAACGGCCAGGGCCTGACCAACTCCTCCGACACCAGCCCCGCCAGGAACCCGTACCGCCGCAAGGCCTCCGGATCCTGCCCCTCCACCGACTGCACCCGCCGCCACCACGCCGCGATCTCCGACCACCCCGGCGCCGACAACGACCCCCCGAATTCCTGCACCGACAGCGCCGCCGTCAGCCCGGCGAAGGCCAGCCGGTCCGCCAGCGGCCAGTCCGCCAGCGTCCCGGTCAGGAACCCGGCGACGAACACGTCCCCCGCCCCCGTCGGATCGAGCGCCTCGACCTCGATCGCCGGCACCTCCGCGGTCTCCCCCGTGCGCCGGTCCACCGCGTACGCCCCGTCCGCCCCGAGCGTGACCACCGCGAGCGGCACGTAGTCGGTCAGCGCGTGCGCCGCCGCCCTGGGGCAGTCCGCGCCCGTGTACCGCATGGCCTCCTCCGCGTTCGGCAGGAACGCCTCGCAGTAGCGCAGGTCGGGCAGCGCCGCCAGGTCCCACGCGCCGGTGTCGTCCCAGCCGACGTCGCCGAAGACCCGGGTGCCCTTGCCCGCGGCCTGGGCGATCCAGGGCGCGCTCACACCGGGGGCGAGGGAGGCGACGGCGGCACGCGCGCGGGGCGGGCACTCGGGGGCGGGCTCCTCCGGGGGCGGCTCGTGGCCGTGCGAGACCATCGTGCGCTCCCCCTCGTAGGCCATGGAGACCGTCACCGGGGAGTGCCAGCCGGGCACCGTGCGCGACGGGGAGAGGTCGATGCCCTCGCCGTGCTCCAGGGCGTCCCAGCAGTAGTCGCCGTAGTGGTCGTCGCCGAAGGCCGCCGCGAGTGACGTGCGCAGGCCGAGGCGGGCCAGGGCGGTGGCCATGTTGGCGACGCCGCCGGGGCTCGACCCCATCCCGCGCGCCCAGGACTCCGTCCCGCGCACCGGGGCGGAGTCGAGGCCGGTGAAGATGATGTCGAGGAAGACGGTGCCGGTGAGGTAGACGTCCCAGGGCGGGTCGTCCGGCGCGCGCAGCGGGGCGAGGGGATCGACCTGGCTCTGGCGGTGCGATCCCTTTCCGGCCGGGCCCTTTCCTGCCGGGGCGGTGGACGCGATCACGATGCGCTCCCTGACGTGGTGCGGATCAGGCCAGTCTGCACCACATCACTGACAACGTGACGCCGATCACGCCGGACCCACCCGTTCCGTCAGCTCGCACCGGCCGCCCGCGCGCCCCCTGAGCGACCGGAGAGCCGGGGCTACCAGCGGGGCATCGAGGGCGCCACCCACTCCGGGTCGGCGACCCGCATGGCCGCCGCGTCGTCGCGGTCGCGCAGCGCACCGTCGTCATCCAGCCACCGTCGGTGCAGCACGGCCAGCCGCTCACGGTCGAGCTCCACGCCGAGCCCGGGGGCGTCGGACACGGTCACCGTGCCGCCCTCGAAGGTGAGCCGCTCGGTGAGCACGTCCTCCGACTGCCAGGGGTAGTGGGAGTCGCAGGCGTGGTGGAGGTTCGGGACGGTGGCCGCGACGTGGGTCATCGCGGCGAGCGAGATGCCCAGGTGGGTGTTGGAGTGCATCGACACGCCGACTCCGAAAGTGCGGCAGATGGCCGCCAGTTGCTGGGTGTTGCGCAGTCCGCCCCAGTAGTGGTGGTCGGAGAGCACCACCTGGACGGCGCCCCTGGTGAACGCTTCCTTGATCTCGGCGAAGGTCGTCACACACATGTTGGTCGCGAGCGGCACCCCGGTCCGCTCGGCGACCTCGGCCATGGCGGGGGTACCGAGGGTCGGATCCTCCAGGTACTCCAGGACGTCCCCGAGCTCCCGCGCCACCTTCAGCGAGGTCTGAAGGGACCAGGCGCCGTTGGGGTCGAGCCGCAGCGGGTGCCCGGGGAACGCCTCGGCGAGCGCCCGGACGGCCGCGATCTCCTCGTCGGGCGGGAAGACACCGCCCTTGAGCTTGAAGGAGGTGAAGCCGTACCGCTCGGTGAACCGGCGGGCCTGTGCCACCACCCCGGCCGGGTCGACGGCGGCTCCCCAGCCGTCCTTCTCGCAGGCGACACCCTCCGGGTGGCCGGCCCACTTGTAGAACAGGTAGGCGCTGTACTCGACGGCGTCGCGCACCTTGCCGCCGAGCAGCGCGTGCACGGGCAGTCCGAGGGTCTTGCCGAGGGCGTCGAGGCAGGCGACCTCGAAGGCGGAGACGACGGAAAGACGCAGCTTGTCGGCGGTCTGGACGCCGCGCAGCCCGCCGACGTCGACGGCGTTGTCGACCCGGGACCGGTCGACGGCGACCTGGTCCGCGACCGTGAACAGCCCGTTGAGGTCGCTGACCTGCCGCCCCTTCAGCCGCTCGGCGAAGGGCCGGGCCAGCTCCAGGTACTTGGTGTCGCCGTAGGTCTCCCCCAGGCCCGTGACCCCGTCCGCCGTGACGACTTCGACGATCAGCCGGGGCGTGTAGGGCTGGTGCACGCCCTGCGTGTTGAGCAGCGGCGGGTCCGCGACCAGGATCGGCGTCAGCCGTACGTCGGTGATGGCGAGGTTCACAGGGCGGCTCCTACGAGGTCGAGTCCCGCGGTGAGGAGGGCGGTGAGGGCGGCCAGGTCGGCGGGCGAGGGGTCGGTGAGCGGGGCGCGGACGGGACCCACGGGGTGGCCGCGCAGCCGGGCCGCCGCCTTCACCAGGGACACGGCGTACCCGGGGACGCGGTCGCGCAGTTCGACGAGCGGGACGTAGAAGCCGCGCAGCAGTTTGTCGACGGTGCCGTGGTCGCCGTCGCGCAGGGCGGTGAAGAAGGCGCCGGCGATCTCGGGGGCGAAGGCGTGGACGGCGGAGGAGTAGGCGGGTACGCCGACGGCGGCGTAGGCGCGGGCCTGGACCTCGGCGGTGGCGGCGCCGTTGAAGAACAGGAAGTCCTCGGGCGCGGCGAGGGTGAGGCGCTGGAGCCGGTCGAGGTCGCTGTGGCCGTCCTTGAGGCCGATGACGCCCGGCAGGGCCGCGATGCGCCGGAGCGACTCGGCGGTGAACGTGACCTGGCCGCGCTGGTAGGCGATCAGGGGCAGCCGGGTGCGGGCGGCGATCTGTTCCAGCTGGGCGACGAGTCCGTCCTGCGGGGCGGCGACGAGGTAGTGCGGCAGCACGAGGAGCGCGTCGGCGCCGGCGTCCTCGGCGATGCGCGCGAACCTGACGGCCTGCGCCCAGCCGTAGCCGATCCCCGCGACGACGGGGACGCGGCCCGCCGCCTCCTCGACCGTGATGGTGACGACCTGCCGGTACTCGTCCTCGTCGAGCGAGAAGAACTCGCCGGTCCCGCAGGCGGGGAAGACGGCTCCGGGCGAGGCGGCGAGCCGGTCCGCGACGTAGGCGCGGAAGCCGTCCGGGTCGAGGCCGCCGTCGTCGCGGAAGCTGGTGAGCGGGAAGGACAGCACGCCCCCGGCCATGCCCTTCCGCAGCCGGTGTGCGACCGCACCCGGGCCGGCGCTCACGGTCGTCTCCTCGGTCATCCCCCGCCATCTCCTTATGTAGACGTCATTTATGTATGAGAATGAGGGCTGGGTAGGCGAACGTCAACCGCACGGGGCGGCCCGATTACGATCGGCACATGTCAGACACAGGTGGCGTCCGCGAAGTGAAGTCCGCGGCCCGCACGGTCGAGTTGCTGGAACTCCTCGCGGCGCGCGGCGACCGCCCGGCCCGGCTCCAGGAGCTGGCCGACGCACTCGGCGTGCCGCGCAGCTCGATGTACGCGCTGCTCCAGACCCTGGTCTCGCGCGGCTGGGTCCGCACGGACGTCACCGGATCCCTGTACGGCATCGGCATCCACGCCCTGCTCACCGGCACCAGTTACCTCGACTCCGATCCGCGGGTCAGGGTCGTGCGGCCGTATCTCGACGAGGCGTCCGAGGCGCTCGGCGAGACGATCCACATGGGCCGGCTGGACGGCCGGGACGTGGCCTATCTGGCGACGCGGGAGTCGCACGAGTACCTGCGCACGATCAGCCGGGTGGGGCGGCGCCTGCCCGCGCACGCCGGGGCCCTGGGCAAGGCCCTGCTGGCACAGCGCCCGGACGCGGACCTGCCCGAGGGGCCGTACGAGGCGCTGACCCCGAACACGCACACCAGCAGGGAGTCCCTGGCGGCCGACCTCGCACGGGTCCGGGCCCGCGGCTGGTCCGTGGACCGCGAGGAGGGCGTGATGGGCATCGTCGGCTTCGGGTTCGCGCTGCGCTACGACACCCCGGCGCTGGACGCGATCAGCTGCTCGGTGCCGGTGGCCCGGCTCACGCCGGAGCACGAGGAGCGGATCGTCGCCGTGATGCGGGAGATCCGGGCCAAGGTGGAGGCGACGGTTCCGGGGGCCGGATCGGTGCACTGGCGTTAGCGGAAACCCCCACGCCACCTGGCGAAAGGCCCTCGTCTACCCGGCCTTCACCGCACCAAACGCAACGTGCGCCACATCACACCCCGCGGGTTAACTCGTACGACTACTTGCTTGATACAAATTGCCCGCGCGTTCCTGTCCGTCGACGGTCGTCGCCCTCCCCCACCTCCACCGCTCCTTTCGCATGCCCTGGGAACGCCCGTGCTCGCCCCCCGCACCACCCCCTGGCCCCTCGTCGCCCTTTTCACGGCCGGGTACCTCGCCCCGTACCTGCTGCCGACCACCGTCGGCAGACTCGACTCGGGCCTTCCGCTCTCCGCCACCCAGGCCGGCGCCGTCGGCAGTGCGCTGCTGCTGAGTTCGGCTGCCGCCGGATTCGCCCTGGCCTCACGGGTCGAACGTGTCGGGGCCCGCAGCCTCGCCCGGCTCGGACTCGCGCTGGCCCTGCTCGGCTACGGCAGCGCCGCCCTGACCACCACGGTCCCGGCGGTCGTCGCCGGCGCGATGGTCGGCGGATTCGGATCCGGCACGGCCACCACCGTCGCCGCCACCCTGATAGCCGCCCAGCGGGATCCGCACCGGGCCTCCACAGCCGGGCTGCTCACCGTCTCCGCCCTCGCGGGCGCCGTGTATCTGACGGTCCCGCACCTCGGCCCGGGACACGGCCTGCCCCTGGCCGCGATCGCCCTCACGGCCCTGGCCGTATGGCCGTTGACCGGCCGCCTGCCCGCCGGTACGCCCGCCGCGCCCGCGCGGCACCACAACGCCCGGCTGCCCCATGCCCGTTCGGGCCTGGTGCTGGCCGCTGCCATGCTGTGCTGGTCGCTCGCCCAGAACTCCCTGTGGGGCGTCAGCGGACAGATCGGGCTGACCCAGGCCCGCCTCGGCGAGGCCACCGTCGGAGCGGTCTTCGCCGTGGCGCTGGGCGCCGGACTGACCGGCGTCCTCGCGGCGGGCGCGATCGGGGCGCGGTTGGGACGTGCGGTGCCGATCGGGGCGGGCACGGTCCTGATCGCCGGCTGCATCGTGCTCAGCGCCTCCGCGACCGACCTGACGAGCTTCGCCACCGGCGAGATCGCCTGGAACACCCTGTACCCGGTGGTGCTGTCGTACCTGATCGGGCTCGCCGCCTCGCTCGACCCGCGCGGCCGCTGGGCGGTGCTCGTCGGCTCGGCGTCCTCGCTGGGCACGGCCGCCGGGCCGCTGGCCGGCAGCGTGCTGTCGGCGCAGGCCGGGTTCCCGGTCATGGGCGCGATCCTGGCCGCCGGTCTGCTGGTGATCGCCCTGCCGATGACCGCCGTCGCCCTGCACACGAGCGGGCGCCCGCTGCTCGCCGGGGCGATCCGCCGCCGCGGCGGCCACCCGGCCGCCCTGGTCGCCGCCACCACGGGCACCCCCACCGGCGCGGTCCCCGAGATCGGCGCCCGGGAACAGCAGGTGGTGGAGATCCCCGTGGACGCCCCGGCCGTCCCGGCCCGGCGCGCCTACGGCCAGGCGGGGTCGGAGGTCTTCTGACGCCTACGGGTGGTTCCTCAGCGGAACTCGTAGGCCTCCACCTCGGCGAGATACCGCGCCCGCAACTCCTCGTCGTCCTCCAGGAACGAGGCGAGGAAGGAGTTGCGGGCGAGCTCGCGCAGCCGCTCCTCGCCCAGGCCTAGGGTGTCGCGCACGGCGTCGAAGTTGTCACCGGCGTACCCGCCGAAGTACGCCGGGTCGTCCGAGTTGACCGTGCACACCAGCCCGGCGTCCAGCATGGCGGGCAGCGGATGGTCGGCGAGGGTGTCGACGGTCCGCAGCCGGACGTTCGACAGGGGGCACAGCGTCAGCGGCACCCGCTCCCGCACCAGCCGCTCCACCAGCGCCGGGTCCTCCACGCAGCGCAGCCCGTGGTCGACCCGCTCGACGCCGAGGACGTCCAGGGCCTCGGTGATGTACTCCGGCGGCCCCTCCTCACCGGCGTGCGCGACCCGCCGCAGCCCGAGCGCGGCGGCCGCCTCGTACACCTCGCGGAACTTCGCCGGCGGATGCCCGACCTCGGCCGAGTCGAGTCCGACGCCGGTGATCCGGTCCAGGTACGGCTTGGCCGCGTCCAGGGTCGCCAGCGCCGACTCGGCGGACTCGTCGCGCAGGAAGCACAGGATCAGCCGGGTCGAGACACCGTGGTTCGCTTCGCTGTCGCCCAGCGCCCGCCACAGGCCCTCGACGACCGTGCCGAGCTCCAGCCCGCGGCTGGTGTGGGCCTGCGGGTCGAAGAAGATCTCCGCGTGCCGCACGCCCTGGGCGGCGGCGCGTGCGAGGTAGGCGTTCGCGAGGTCCTCGAAGTCCCGCTCGGTGCGCAGGACG
Organism: Streptomyces sp. NPDC006235; assembly: GCF_040613735.1. Lineage (NCBI taxonomy): Bacteria > Bacillati > Actinomycetota > Actinomycetes > Kitasatosporales > Streptomycetaceae > Streptomyces > Streptomyces sp. NPDC006235. The sequence continues at coordinate 317,179 of NZ_JBEXSR010000006.1, read as the reverse complement.
GCCATGAGCTCGTAGTACAGGTTCAGGAACGACTGGAGGTCCTCGAACCGGTACGCCTCGCGCAGCTCGTCCGTGTCCGCGTACGGCAGCGTGACGCCGCTGCGCGCGGCGAGCTCGAAGGCGAGTTCCGGCTCCAGGGTGCCTTCGATATGAAGGTGCAGTTCGGCTTTGGGGAGGGACATCAATTCATCGTACGGGCGTTTCACCGACGCTTCGGAACCGGCACCCGCAGAAGGTCGTGCGCCACGGTCAGCTCCCCGTCGTACCCGGCGGCCCGCGCCTGCCGCTCGAACTCGTCCGGGTCCGTGTAGCGCTGGCTGAAGTGGGTGAGCACGAGGTGTCGCACCCCCGCGTCCCGGGCCACCCGGGCGGCCTGACCGGCCGTCAGGTGCCCGTGCTCCACCGCGAGTTGCTCGTCCTCGTCGAGGAAAGTCGACTCGATGACGAGCATGTCGCAGCCCTCGGCGAGCGCGTACACTCCCTCGCACAGCCGGGTGTCCATGACGAACGCGAACCGCTGCCCGCGCCGCACCTCGCTGACGTCCTCCAGCAAGACCCCGCCGAGCGAGCCCTCGCGCTGGATCCGGCCGACGTCCGGCCCCTTGATGCCGTGCGCGGCGAGCCGCTCGGGCAGCATGCGGCGGCCCTCGTGCTCGGTGATCCGGTAGCCGTACGACTCGATCGAGTGCGACAGCCTGCGGGTGTCCAGCGTGTACGACGGCGTGACCGCGAGCACGCCGTCCCCGTCGGCCGGGGCCTCGGTGAGGAAGACGGTCGCGCGGTAGGGCGTGGCGTACTGGAGCCGCTCGTAGAAGCGCTGCCCGGACTTCGGGTAGTGGGCGGTGATCTCGTGCGGCACCTGGTCGAGGTTGATGCGCTGGATGACCCCGGGCAGACCGAGGGCGTGGTCGCCGTGGAAGTGCGTGACGCAGATCCGGTTCAGGTCGTGCGCGGCGACCCCGGCCCGCACCATTTGGCGCTGGGTGCCCTCGCCGGGGTCGAACAGGATGCCCTCGCCGTCCCAGCGGAGCAGGTAGCCGTTGTGGTTACGGTGGCGGGTCGGGACCTGGCTGGCCGTGCCGAGCACCACGAGTTCACGTACGGACAAGGCGTTGTCCCGTTATCCGGGGGGCCATTCGAGGCCGCGGCCTCCGAGCACGTGGCCGTGCACGTGCCAGACCGTCTGGCCGGCGCCGCTGCCGGTGTTGAAGACGAGGCGGTAGCTGTCCAGCTTTTCCTCGTCGGCGACGGCCTGGGCCTCGCGGAGGACGTCCGCGGTGAGGGCCGGGTCGGCGGCGGCGAGGGCGGCGGCGTTCTCGTAGTGCGCCTTGGGGATGATCAGGACGTGGGTGGGGGCCTGGGGGTTGATGTCGCGGAACGCGACGGTGGTGTCCGTCTGGCGGACGATCGTCGCCGGGATGGTTCCCGCGACGATCTTGCAGAAGAGGCAGTCGTCCTGGGGTTCCCCTGCCATGTTCCCTCCGGGGGTTGGCCGAATTTCGGTCTTGCCGGGCATCGTATCGTCGTCGGGTGCGGGTGCCTTGTGGCTGGTCGCGCAGTTCCCCGCGCCCCTTAGGTAGGCAAGCCTGGGGGCGTTTTCGCCGGTACTGTCTCCAGGCTTTCCAGTGCCAGTCGGATGGCCTCGTCCAGTTGGGCATCCCTGCCCGCCACGTGGTCCTGGGGGCGCTGCACCACTTCCACGTCCGGATCGACGCCGTGGTTCTCCACCCTCCACTCGTAACCCTCCAGCCAGAAGGCGTACTTGGGTTGGGTGACCAGGGTGCCGTCGACCAGGCGGTAGCGGCTGTCGATGCCGATGACGCCGCCCCAGGTGCGGGTGCCGACCACCGGGCCGAGGCCCAGGGCCTTGATCGCGGCGTTGACGATGTCGCCGTCGGAGCCGGAGAACTCGTTGGCGACGGCCACGACCGGGCCGCGCGGGGCGTCCTCGGGGTAGCTGTAGGGGCGCATGCCGCGCGGGACGGCCCAGCCGACGATGCGGCGGGCGAGTTTCTCGACGACCAGCTGGGAGGTGTGGCCGCCGCGGTTCTCGCGGACGTCGACGACCAGGCCCTCGCGGGCGACCTCGATGCGCAGGTCGCGGTGGATCTGGGCCCAGCCGGGGGCCTGCATGTCCGGGACGTGGAGGTAGCCGAGGCGGCCGCCGGACTTCTCGTGGACGTAGGCGCGCCGGTCGGCGACCCAGGCGTGGTAGCGCAGCGGCTCCTCGTCGGCGACCGGGACGACGACGGCGTGCCGCGGATCGCCGCCGCCGGACGGGGAGATGGTCAGCTCGACCGGCTTGCCCGCCGTGCCGATCAGCAGCGGGCCGGGGCCGGTCACCGGGTCGACCGGCTGGCCGGCGATGGCGAGGATCGCGTCCCCGGGGCGTACGGCGACGCCGGGCGCGGCCAGCGGGCTGCGGGCGTCCGGGTCGGAGGTCTCGGAGGGCAGGATGCGGTCGACGCGCCAGCTGCCGTCCTCGTGGCGGGAGATGTCCGCGCCGAGCAGGCCCTGGCGGGGGCCTCCGCCGAAGCCGCCGCGCGGGGTGACGTAGGCGTGCGAGGTGCCGAGTTCGCCCTGTACCTCCCACAGCAGGTCGACCAGGTCGTCGTGGGTGGCGAGCCGGTCCAGGACCGGCCGGTAGCGGTCGAGGACGCCGGCCCAGTCGACGCCGCTCATGTCGGGACGCCAGAAGTGGTCGCGCATGATGCGGCCGTTCTCGTCGAACATCTGCCGCCACTCGGCGGCCGGGTCGACGAACTGGCGTACGCGGCCCAGGTCGACGGTGATGTTGGTGTCGCTGTCGTCGTCGCTGGAGGCGCGCCGGTCGCTGGGGACGACCTTCAGCCGCCCGTCGGTCCACAGCAGCACCCGCTTGCCGTCGCCGCTGACCTCGAAGTGGTCGGCGTCGACGGCGAGATGCTCGACCCGCTGCTGGGCGAGGTCGTAGCGCTCCAGCTCGGACTTGGGGTCGGGGTCGTCCGGAGTGGCCCGGGACGCGCCGAGCACACCGGCGACCGGGTGGCGCAGCCACAGGACCCCGTCCTTGGCGGCGCGCAGGTTGGAGTAGCGGGCGGCCTCGACCGGGAAGGGCACGATGCGGTCGGCGAGGCCTTCGAGGTCGATACGGGTGGTGGGGGTGCCCTCGCTGTCGGGGGTCTCCTCCCGGTCGGGCGTCTCGAAGGACCGGCCGTGCCGCTGCGGTCCGAACGGGGAGGGCGTGGTGGCCGCGAGCGTGATCAGATGCGGCCGGGCGCCCTCCACGAAGGCCAGGTCGAAGACGTGCTCGTCGTAGACCGGGTCGAAGGAGCGGGTCGACAGGAACGCGAGGTGCTTGCCGTCCGTCGTGAACGCCGGCGCGTAGTCCTGGAAGCGCAGCGGGGTCGCCTCGGTGACCGACAGGTCGGTGGTGTTGGCGAGCTTCAGCTGCGACAGGGGGCGCGGGCCGGGGTGGGACCAGGCGAGCCAGGAGGAGTCGGGCGAGAAGACGAGCCCGGACACATCACCGTCGTCGCTGCGGTCCACCTCCCGCACCTCGCCCGTCTCCCGCTCGACGAGCAGCAGACGACCGTCGTGGGAGGCCACGGCCGCGCGGCTGCCGTCCGGTGCCATGGCGAGGTCCAGCACCCTGCCGAGCTGCCCGGCGGCGAGCCGGCGCGGTGTCGCCCCCGGGGCGAGGCCGGTGGCGGGCGCGAACTCCAGGGCGTCGTCGCCTTCGGCGTCCGTGACCCACACCACCCACTCCTCGCCGTCCGCGCGGAACGTCCGCGGCAGCCGGGCCCGGACGCCGGGCGTCGCGGCCAGGGCGCGGGCCGGGCCGGAGCGGTGGGTGACCCAGTGGACGGAACCCCGTACGGACACGGCGCTGCCGCGTGCGGTGTGGTCCGGGGCCGCCGAGCCGAACCACCGGGAGGCGTTGACCGGGAACGGCTGGAGGTCGACGCGCTGCCCTCCCAGCCTCACCTCCAGCCGCCGCGGCTCGGCCCCGTCCAGGTCGTCCAGCACCCACAGCTCACCGGCGCTGGAGTAGACGACACGGGTGCCGTCGGTCGCGGCGTGCCGGGCGTAGAAGCCGTCGAGTGGCGTGTGCCGGCGCAGGTCGGACCCGTCGGCGAGGGAGGAGTACAGCGCGCCGGTGCCCTCGTGGTCGGAGAGGAAGGCCACCCGCTCGCCCACCCACAGCGGGTACTCGATGTTGCCGTCGAGTTCCTCGTGCAGCCGGACGAACTCCCCGTCGCCGTCCCGGTCGATCCACAACTTGCCCGCCGTACCGCCCCGGTACCGCTTCCACCAGGCGGCCTCGCGCCCCATCGGGGCGGACAGCAGGACGACGCCCGGCCCGTAGGCGATGTCCCCGACCGGCCCGTACGGCAGGGTGGTGGCCGGACCGCCGTCGAGCGGGACGGCACGCGCCCAGGTGCGGCGCAGGCTCGCCTGGCCCTGGGTGCTGATCGCGAGCACGTCGCCGTCCGGGGTCCAGCCGCGCACCTGGGTCTTGAGACTGCCCCAGTACGTCAGGCGCTTGGCGGGGCCGCCGTCGACCGGGGCGATGTGCACCTCGGGGGCGCCGTCGCGGGTGGAGGTCCAGGCGACCGTGGTGCCGTCGGGCGAGATACGGGGCAGGGTCACCGGCACGTTCTCGGCGCTGACCCGCCAGGCCCGTCCGCCGTCGAGAGGAGCGAGCCACACGTCGTCCTCGGCGGTGAAGGCGACCAGGTCACCGTGCACGTGCGGGAAGCGGAGGTAAGCAGGCGATGCGGACTGTGTCACCCGATCACCCTATGCAGGGAGGCCGTCGTACGGACAGGGTTCGGATCACTTGCCCTCGACAGGGCGGCAGTCCGGGTACCGGTCGCACCAGATGGTCTGCGTGACGGTCACGGTGACGGTGGGACCGGGCTGCCCGTTCGAGGGCCCGCCTCCGACGGGCGGCGGGCTGGTGGAGTTGCAGTCGCCGAGCCCGTCGACCTCGAACCACACCTTGCCGTCCACCTTGGCGGTGATGTTCCCGCGCACACAGGCGCCGTCCACCGCGTGGGTGACCTTGCCGTCGACGGTGATGTCCTTCCCGTCCTCCGTCTCCCCCTCGCAGTCGACGGTGACGACGGTCCTCTCACTCGCCGACGGCGACGGCTTCCCGCCCTGGCCGGAATCCCCGTAGGAGCCGGTGCACGTCAGCCAACGCACGGCCGCTTTCTGCCGGTTGAGCTCCTTGGTGACGGCTTCGTCGGTGGTGTACGCGACGGTCGCGGAACTGATCCCGCCACCGGGTTCACACGCCACCACGCCGCCGACGGCAGCCACCGCGCAGGTCACCGCGACCGCCACCGTACGGTTGCGCGGCCCTCGCCAAATCCTCCTCAGTGCCCCCATGGAGGGGAGCCTGCCACCGTCGCGGGCCGCGCGGTAGGGCGCAAAGGCGTCAGCCGCGCAGCAGCAACCACTCCTGCAGCTCGACCAAGTTGCCCTCGGGGTCCTTGAGGTGGGCGACGCGCAGGCGGTCGGTCAGGTGGGCCGGGCCGTGGAGGATCGTGGCGCCGCGCATCGTGATCTCCTCGCAGTACCCTTCCAGGGCGTCGACGCGCAGGACGACCAGGGAGCGGTGGCCGTTCGCCGTGTCGCCCAGCTCGTCCAGGACCTCGGCCATCATCGAGCGATCCTGCAAGGCGATGCCCGCGGAGCCCACCGCGGGGCTGAACTTCTCGTACGGCCCGTCCACCGCTCCCGACTGCGGCTTGAGGCCGAGGACCTCGCCGTAGAAGTGGTAGCAGGCGGCGAAGTCGGTCACGAGCAGTCGTACCTGGGCGAGTTCCACGGTGCCTCCGAGAGGGGTTCAGGTCCAGCGGCCGGTGCGAGCCAGGAGCACGGCCGCGGCCGCCGTCCCGGCAGTCGATGTGCGCAGCACGCTGCGCCCGAGGCGATACGCCTTGCCCCCCGCTTGTGCGAACAGCGCCAACTCCTCCGGCGCCACGCCCCCTTCGGGCCCCACGACGAGCACGATCTCCCCGGACGACGGCAGTTCGGCCGTCGCCAGCGCCTCGTCCCCGCTCTCGTGCAGCACGGCGGCGAAGTCGGCGGCGGCCAGCAGTGCGGCGACCTGCTTGGTCGTAGCCGCCTCCGCGACCTGCGGGAAGCGCACCCGGCGGGACTGCTTGCCCGCCTCCCGGGCCGTGGCCCGCCACTTGCCCAGCGCCTTCAGCCCGCGGTCGCCCTTCCACTGCGTGATGCAGCGCGCCGCCGCCCACGGCACGATCGCGTCGACGCCGACCTCCGTCATCGTCTCGACGGCCAGCTCTCCGCGGTCGCCCTTGGGCAGCGCCTGGACGACGGTGAGGCGGGGCTGCTCCGGCGGTTCCTCCGTCACCGGGTCCAGCCGGACGATCAGCCGGTCCTTGCCCTCGGTGTCGAGCACGACACCGTCCGCCCAGCGCCCGGCCCCGTCCGTGAGGACGACGTCCTCACCGGGCCGCAGCCGCTTCACGGAGACGGCGTGCCGCCCCTCCGGGCCGTCGAGGACGTGACGGCCGCCGCCGGCCGCGTCGAAGTGCTCGACCACGAACACCGGAGCCGTCATCGGATCCCGCCTCCGCCCGACAACGCTGTCCGCGCGGAGGCGAGTTCACCGGCCAGCACCTCCACGAGCTGTCCGGCGGGCAGCTCCCGCGCCATCCGGTGGCCCTGCCCGGCCCACAGCGCCATGCCCTGCGCGTCCCCCGCCTTGGCGGCGGCCTTGCGCAGCGGCGCGGTGAGGTGGTGGATCTCGGGGTAGGCGGCGGGCGCGTACGGGCCGTGCTCGCGCAGGAAGCGGTTGACCAGACCGCGCGCCGGGCGCCCGGAGAAGGCCCGGGTCAACTCCGTTCGGACGAACAGGGGGTTGGTCAGCGCCTGCTTGTGCAGGGCGTTCGCGCCCGACTCGGCGGTGGCGAGGAACGCGGTGCCGAGCTGGGCCGCGCTCGCGCCCGCCGCGAGGACCGCGGCGATCTGGCCGCCGCGCATGATGCCGCCGGCGGCGATGATCGGGATGTTCACGGTCTCCCGGATCTGGGCGACCAGCGACAGCAGCCCGATGCCGGAACCGTCCGTCTCGGGGATGTCCCGGTGCGTGCCCTGGTGGCCGCCGGCCTCGACGCCCTGCGCGATGACCGCGTCCGCGCCGGACCGCTCCACGGCCCGGGCCTCGTCCGGCGTGGTGGCGGTGACCAGGACGAAGGTGCCGACGCGGTGCAGGGCGTCGACGACCTCCCGGCTCGGGGCGCCGAAGTGGAACGACACCACCGGCACGGGGTTGTCGCGCAGGACCGCGAGCTTGGTCTCGTAGCCGTCGTCGCGGCCGCTCTCGGGGTCGCCGAGCTCGGCCTCGTACCAGGAGGCCTCGCCGGCCAGCTGGTGGGCGTAGACGTCGATAGCGGCCGGGTCGGCGTACTCCGGCTGCGGCATGAAGAGGTTCACGCCGAAGGGCCTGCCGGTGAGGCTCCTCAGCTGCTTGATCTCCTCGTACATCCCGTCTGCGGTCTTGTACCCGGCGGCGAGGAACCCGAGCCCGCCCGCCTCGCACACGGCGGCGGCGAGCTTCGGCACGGAGACGCCGCCCGCCATGGGGGCCTGCACGATCGGGTGGGGGAAGAGATCGGTCAGCGCGGAGGACATGACCGCATGTTGTCACGTCCTCCGGACTGCTCCGAAACCGGCCTGCCGTGTGGCATAGACCAGAGGAAAAGCCACCTGCCGACCCTCGGGGAAGCCCCTGTCACCGCCCGTTGAACGCGTCCTTCAGCCGAGAGAACACCCCCTGCTGCCCCGGCTGACTGTGCCTGCCCGGGGCCCGACCCCCGGACCCCCAGCAGAGGCCGGACCGCCGGCGTCACCGGCCGTTGAACGCATCCTTCAACCGCGAGAACAACCCCTGCTGCCCCGGCTGGAACTGCCCCTGAGGCCGTTCCTCGCCGCGCAGCTTGGCCAGCTCGCGGAGCAGGCGCTCCTGCTCGACGTCCAGCTTGCTCGGGGTCTGGACCTCGACGTGGACGATGAGGTCGCCGCGTCCGCCGCCGCGCAGGTGCGTGACACCGCGGCCGTGCAGCGGGATCGACTGGCCGGACTGGGTGCCCGGGCGGATGTCGACCTCCTCCAGGCCGTCCAGCGTCTCCAGCGGCACCTTCGTGCCGAGGGCGGCCGCCGTCATCGGGAGCGTGACCGTGCAGTGCAGGTCGTCGCCGCGCCGCTGGAACTGCGAGTGCGGCAGTTCGTGGATCTCGACGTACAGGTCGCCCGCGGGACCGCCGCCGGGCCCGACCTCGCCCTCACCGGCGAGCTGGATGCGCGTGCCGTTGTCGACACCGGCGGGGATCTTCACCGTCAGCGTGCGACGGGAGCGGACGCGGCCGTCGCCGGCGCACTCCGGGCAGGGGGTCGGGACGACCGTGCCGAAGCCCTGGCACTGCGGGCAGGGCCGCGAGGTCATGACCTGGCCGAGGAAGGACCGCGTGACCTGGGACACCTCACCGCGACCGCGGCACATGTCACACGTCTGGGCGGAGGTCCCCGGCGCCGCGCCCTCACCACTGCAGGTGTTGCAGACGACCGCCGTGTCGACCTGGATGTCCTTCGTCGTGCCGAAGGCAGCCTCGTCGAGCTCGATCTCGATGCGGATCATGGCGTCCTGGCCGCGGCGGGTGCGCGAGCGCGGTCCGCGCTGCGACGCCGTGCCGAAGAACGCGTCCATGATGTCGGAGAAGTTCCCGAAGCCGCCGGCCCCGAAGCCGCCCGCGCCGCCGCCTCCGGCCTGCGAGAGCGGGTCGCCGCCGAGGTCGTAGACCTGCTTCTTCTGCGGGTCCGACAGCACCTCGTAGGCGGCGTTGATCTCCTTGAACCGCTCCTGGGTCTTCGGATCGGGGTTGACGTCCGGGTGCAGCTCGCGCGCGAGCCGCCGGAAGGCCTTCTTGATCTCTTCCTGCGACGCGTCGCGGCGCACGCCGAGTACGGCGTAGTAGTCCGTGGCCACTACGACTCCGCCAGGATCTGTCCGACGTACCGTGCCACTGCGCGTACCGCTCCCATCGTTCCCGGGTAGTCCATGCGGGTCGGTCCGACCACGCCGAGCTTGGCGACAGCCTCGCCGCCCGAACCGTAGCCGACCGACACGACGGACGTGGAGTTGAGTCCTTCGTGGGCGTTCTCATGACCGATCCGTACGGTCACGCCCGGATCCTGCGCCTCGCCGAGCAGCTTGAGGAGCACCACCTGCTCCTCCAGCGCCTCCAGCACCGGCCGGATCGTGAGGGGAAAGTCATGCCCGAAGCGGGTCAGGTTGGCGGTGCCGCCGATCATCAGCCGCTCCTCGTTCTCCTCGACGAGCGTCTCCAGAAGTGTGGAGAGCACCGTGGAGACCGTACCCCGGTCCTCGTGCTCGAACGCCTCCGGCAGATCCTCCACCAGACTCGGCACATCCGTGAAACGGCGGTTCGCCACCCGGCTGTTGAGCCGCGCCCGCAGATCCGCGAGCGAGGCCTCGCCGAAGGGCGCCGGGCAGTCGACCACGCGCTGCTCGACCCGCCCGGTGTCCGTGATCAGCACGAGCATCAGCCGCGCGGGCGCGAGAGCGAGCAGCTCCACGTGCCGCACGGTCGAGCGGGTCAGCGACGGGTACTGCACGACGGCGACCTGGCGTGTGAGCTGGGCCAGCAGCCGTACCGTACGCGCCACGACGTCGTCGAGGTCGACGGCGCCCTCGAGGAAGTTCTGGATCGCGCGCCGCTCGGGCGCGGTCATCGGCTTGACGCCGGCCAGCTTGTCCACGAACAGCCGGTAGCCCTTGTCGGTGGGGATGCGCCCGGCGCTGGTGTGCGGCTGGGCGATGTACCCCTCGTCCTCCAGGGCCGCCATGTCGTTGCGGACCGTGGCCGGCGAGACGCCGAGGTTGTGCCGCTCGGTGAGGGCCTTGGAGCCGACCGGCTCCTCGGTGCCGACGTAGTCCTGGACGATGGCGCGCAGCACCTGAAGCCTGCGTTCACTGAGCATTCGCGCGCACCTCCAGAAGTCGTCCGCCTCGTGTCCTGCCTGTGGGCCTGGCACTCTGCGCGTGCGAGTGCCAGCATTCCCCGCCAAGTGTACGGCTGTGGGGTACACCCCCGGCAAGGCTGGTCGCGTGCTGTCGTGCCCGGGGCGGCGGTCACCGCTAGCGTCGCCGTATGACGGTGACTTGGGAAGAGCTCGGATGGGAGCGCGTGGCCGCGGGGGTGGGGCGGTGCCGGCTCCCGGTGTGGGACTGCACGGTGGGGCTGGTCGCCGGTGAGGGCGCGGTCCTCATGATCGACGCGGGGTCGAGCCCGGCCGAGGGCGCGCGGTTGCGCGAGCAGGCGCGGTCGCTCACCGGTCACCGTGTGACGCATCTCGCGCTGACCCACCCCCACTTCGACCATGTCTTCGGGGTGGCGGAGTTCACGGACGCGGAGGTGTTCGGCGCGGTGGGCGTGGACGCGGTGCTGACGCGCCTGCGGGACCGCGAGGAGCTGCGCGCGGACGCGGTGCGTCACGGCCTGGCGCAGACCACCGCGCGGGAGGCGGCGGACCGGCTGGTCGCGCCCCCCCACCTGGTCTCCGGCGAGTGGACCCTCGACCTGGGCGGCGGACGCCAGGTGCTGCTGGCCAACGTGGGCCCCGGGCACACCGCACACGACCTGGCGGTGCTGGTGCCGGGGGATCCGGAGGTGGTGTTCTGCGGCGACCTGGTCGAGGAGTCCGGCGAGCCGCAGGCGGGCCCCGACGCCGTGCCGTCGCACTGGCCGGCCGCCCTGGACCGGCTGCTCGACCTGGGCGGCGAGGACGCGCTGTACGTGCCCGGTCACGGAGCGGTGGTGGACGCGGCGTTCGTCCGTGCCCAGCGTGACGCGCTGGCCGCCGGTTTCGGCGTGTCTCCGTGACCACCCACCGGCTTCTCCTATCGTCATCAGAATGCGCCAGTACTCGCCCGATCTGACTCCGCCGTGGAAGAAGCCGCAGCAGCCGGTGCCCGAGGTTCCGGCGGAGCCGGGTCTGGTCGTCGAGGAGGCCGGGACCGGCTTCTGCGGTGCGGTGATCCGCTGCGAGGCGGGCACGGTGACACTGGAGGACCGCTTCGGCAAGCACCGGGTGTTCCCCATGGAGCCGCGCGGCTTCCTCCTGGAGGGCAGGGTCGTGACCCTGGTCCGCCCCGCGCCCGCCGGCCCCGCACGCCCCACCCGCACGGCCTCCGGTTCGGTCGCCGTCCCCGGTGCCCGCGCACGCGTGGCCCGCGCCGGGCGCATCTACGTCGAGGGCCGGCACGACGCCGAGCTGGTCGAGCGGGTCTGGGGCGACGACCTGCGCATCGAGGGCGTGGTCGTGGAGTACCTGGAGGGCGTCGACGACCTGCCGTCGATCGTCGCCGACTTCGCCCCCGGCCCGGACGCGCGGCTGGGCGTGCTGGTGGACCACCTGGTGCCGGGCTCGAAGGAGTGGCGCATCGCGCAGTCGGTGACGAGCGACCACGCCCTGGTCGTCGGCCACCCCTACATCGACATCTGGGAGGCGGTGAAACCGTCGTCCCTGGGCATCGAGGCGTGGCCCCGGGTCCCGCGCGGCCAGGACTGGAAGACGGGCGTGTGCAGGGCGCTGGGCTGGCCGGACAACACGGGAGCGGCCTGGCAGCGCATCCTGTCGGCCGTACGGTCGTACAAGGACCTGGAACCGGAACTCCTGGGCCGAGTGGAAGAACTGATCGACTTCGTAACGGCTCCCTAGCTGCGGGCAATCGTGCCTCCCCCAGTGCCTTAAAGGCCTGGGAGGTGTCCCCGGGCGGCACGGGTGGGCGCAGCGGCACCCCGCTCCGCCGGGCTGCGCAACGCCCCGCACCCCAGCCCCAACGCGGCAGCACCTCAGTCCACCAGGTCGCGCACCACGCCGTCCGCCAGCAACCGCCCCCGCAGAGTGAGCACAGCCCGCCCTGACTCGTACGGTCCCTCCTCCAGAAGCCCGTCCGACAACGCCCGCCGCGACGCCGCAAGCCCCTCCTCCCGCAGCAACGACAACGGCACACCGTCCCGCAACCGCAACTCCAGCAGAATCCGCTCGACCCGCCGGTCCTCCCCCGACAGCACCTCACGCCCGGCCCCGGGCGACCGCCCCGCCGCCAGCGCCCCCGCATACGCCCCGGGATGCTTCACGTTCCACCACCGCACCCCGCCCACATGACTGTGCGCGCCCGGCCCGGCCCCCCACCAGTCGGCCCCCCGCCAGTACAACTCGTTGTGCAGGCACCGCCCGGCCTCCGAGACCGCCCAGTTCGACACCTCGTACCACTCGAAGCCCGCGCCCGAGAGAACCTCGTCCGCGATCAGGTACCGGTCGGCATGCACATCGTCGTCGGTCATCGGCACCTCGCCCCGGCGGATCCGACGCGCCAGCTGCGTCCCCTCCTCGACGATCAGGGCGTACGCGCTGACATGGTCCGGCCCGGCTCCCAGCACCGCGTCCAGCGACGCCCGCCAGTCGTCGTCGGACTCCCCCGGCGTGCCGTAGATCAGGTCGAGATTGACATGCTCGAACCCGGCCGCCCGGGCCTCCGCGACACACGCCTCGGGCCGCCCCGGCGTATGCGTCCGGTCCAGCACCTTCAGCACATGCTGCCGCGCACTCTGCATCCCGAAGGAGATCCGGTTGAAGCCCCCCTCGCGCAGGGCCTCCAGATACGCCGGATCCACCGACTCCGGGTTCGCCTCGGTCGTGACCTCGGCGTCCTCGGCCAGCCCGAACTCGTCACGGACGGCCGCGAGCATCCGCACCAGGTCACCGGCGTCCAGCAGGGTGGGCGTCCCCCCGCCCACGAACACCGTGCGAACGGGCCGCGGGTCGTCCCCGAGCACCTTCCGCGCCAGCCGGACCTCGTCGACCAGCGTCTCGGCGTAGTTGTCGCGCGAGGCCAGCACGCCACCGGTGCCGCGCAGCTCGGTCGCCGTGTAGGTGTTGAAGTCGCAGTAGCCGCAGCGGGTCGCGCAGTACGGAACGTGCAGGTAGAACCCGAGCGGACGGTCGGCGGCACCGGCGAGCGCGGACGCGGGCAGCGCGCCGTCGTCGGGGACGGGCTCACCGTCGGGGAGTGCGGAAGGCATGTCCTCCATTGTCCAGCACCCGGGCGGTCACTCCGCCTGGAGCACCAGCAGCGCCAGATCGTCCGCCGGGGGCCGCGCCCCGAACTCGTGCACCAGCCGCTTGATCCTTTCGGCTATCAGCTCCGCGTCCAGCCCCGCGCACCCGGCCAGCGCCGCCGCCAGCCCGTCCCCGTCGTCGAACTGGCGCGAGCCGGAGCGGCGCTCGGTGACGCCGTCGGTCACGCACAGCAGCGTGTCGCCGGACCGCAGCTCGAAGGTCTCACTGGCGTACGTGGCGTCCTCGACGACGCCCAGGAGCGTCTGGGGCTGCGCGGCCGTGTGGACCTCGCCGCCCGCTCCGAGCAGCAGGGGCAGCGGGTGCCCGGCGGAGGCGACGGTGCAGCGGACGCCGCCGTCGAAGGGGACGAGTTCGCCGTACAGCAGGGACAGGAAGCGCGTCTGGGGGCCGTCGCCGGGCGGGGTCGGCCGCGCGCCCGCCGCGACCAGCGCCCGGGCCGCCGCGTCCGCGGCCTCCGTCGCGTCGTCGAGCAGGAGCTGGTTGAGGCGGTCGAGGACGTCGGCGACGCGGTAGCCCTCACGGGCCAGCAGCCGCAGCCAGGGCCGGGCCAGGCCGATCACGACGGCGGCCTCGGGGCCCTTGCCCTGGACGTCCCCGACGGCGAAGCACCAGCGGCCGTCGCCCGCTGGGAACAGGTCGTAGAAGTCGCCGCTGGGCCCGCCCTTGTCGCACGGCTCGTACACGAGGGCGCTGCGCACCCCGGGGATCTCGGCCACGGCGCCGGGCAGCAGTCCGCGCTGGAGTACGGCGCTGATGGTGGCCTGGCGGGCGTACTGGCGGGCGGCGCCGATGGCGAGCGCGACCCGGCGGCTGAGGTCCTCGACCAGGCCGGTGATCTCGTCGGGGAAACCGGCGGACCCGGACCGTCCGATGACGAGGGTGCCCAGCGGGCGCCCGCCGGCGACGAGCCGGTACGCCAGGGCCGAGCCCGGCTCGCCGGGGGCGTCACCGAGCGCCTCGCCGGGCCAGGGGTAGTCGGACGGCCCGGACCCTGACGGGTCGGACGGGTGCGGTGTGTCCTTCTCCAGGGCCCGGCGCAGCTCCTCGATGCGGTTCTCGCTGCCGTGCCAGACCCGCGCCAGCCGGGGCCCACCCGCTCCGGCCCCGCCGCTCCAGCCGCCGGCGGTGGCCTCGTCCTCCAGCCACACCGCGCACCAGTCGGCCAGCCGGGGCACGATCAGCTGCCCGGCGAGCGCGGCGACCAGGTCCTCGTCGAGCTGTCCGGCGAGGAGGTCGGACGCCTCGGCGAGGAAGGACAGGGCCCCGCGGCCCAGCCAGGAGCCGTCGCGTCCGTCACGGCCGTCGCAGTCCTCGTACCGCTCCCGCCAGTCGCGCAGGTCCTGCCAGTCGCGCAGGTCGCCCGAGCCGCCGCCAGGGTCATGCGGGTGGCGTGCGTCCCTCGGTCCCCTCTCCGGGGTTTCCTGCCCGGGGGGCGGCTCCGGCGCCAGGATCTCCGCCACGCGCAGCCCGTGCGCCAGCGCGTGCTCCCCGGCGTACGCCTCGATCTGATCGCCGGCGTCACATCCCCCGGCGGGCAGCCGCGCCCACACGGTCTTCCGGCCCGTGCGGTACGTGATGCCCCAGGCCTCGGAGAGCGCGCCGACGAGCCGCAGGCCGCGCCCGTACTCCGGGGTGTCGTGCGGCGTTTCCGGCTCGCCGCCGCGCGGGGCGCGTGAGGGGTGGTGGTCGGAGACCTCGACGAGGAGCGCGGCGGTGTCCTTGTCGTCGCCTTCCAGCCGGCATTCCAGCTGGACGTCGGTGCCGGCGTGCACGACGGCGTTGGTGACGAGTTCGCTGACGACGAGCAGGGCGTCGTCGGCGAGACGGTCGGTGAGATGCCCGGCGGCGGGCAGGCCGAGTCCGGTCCACTCGGCGATCGCCGCGCGCAGCAGAGCGCGAGCGGAGCCCGGCGCGAGAGAGCTGCCGGACAGGGTCGCGTACGCCCGCGCACGCTCCTTGGCGGGCGCCTCGGACACCACGACGGGCGCCTCGGAAGCGACCCCGGCCCTCTCGGATGCGAACACGGGCACCTCCGCCCCGAGCGCCTGCACCTCAGCCCCGAGCCCCGACGCCTCAGCCCCGAGCGCCGGTGCCTCGGCCCCGAGCGCCGGTGCCTCGGCCCCGAGCGCCGGTGCCTCGGAAGGCAGCGCACACCCCTCGGAGACGGCCCCCTCGTGCGGGGGCCCAGGCACCTCCGAAGCGTGCGCAGGCGCCTCTGAGGCACGGGAAGCGGTCTCCCGTTGCGTCGGAATGGCCCCCATGGACAGCTCCCCGGGCAGTTCGTACGAATACGCCACAGTCGATGCCGACAGGGTGACAGACTGGCCACGCCCATAAGCGCCGAGTTACCGAAGTGGGCCGTCATGAGTGAGAACAGTGCTACTCCTGTGGTCGAAGACCGGTACGAAGACGGTCAGATTCGTGCATCCGATCTGCGTCCCCTGCTCGCGGCCATGACGGCCGCACGCGACGGCGACTTCAGCAAGGTGCCGGAAACCGGCCACGGGATGGTGGCCGAACTCACCGCGGTCTTCAACCAGGTCATGGACCGCAGCATCCACTTCACCACCGAGGTGCAGCGGGTCAGACGTGAACTGGTGCGGTACGGCCGGCTCGACGAGCGGCTGTCGGCCAGTCCGGGGCAGGGCCTGTGGACGTCCCGCGTCAACGACGTGAACCAGCTGCTCGACGCCCTCGTCGCCCCGGCCGCGAACGCCACGCGCGTACTGGACGCGGTCGCCGGCGGCGATCTGACCCAGCGGGTCGATCTGCACGACGGGACGCGGGAGTTACGCGGCGACCTGCGACGCCTCGGCCGGGCCGTGAACAAGATGGTGGACCAGCTCTCCCTGTTCACCGGTGAGGTGACGCGGGTCGCGCGCGAGGTCGGCACCGAGGGCCGGCTCGGCGGACGGGCCAAGGTGCAGGGACTGTCGGGCAGTTGGCGGGACGTGACCGAGGCCGTCAACACGATGGCGTCCCGGCTGACGGCCCAGGTGCGGGACATCGCGGCGGTCACGACGGCGGTGGCACGCGGCGATCTGACCCGCACGGTCACGGTGGAGGCGACCGGCGAGCTGCTGGAGCTGAAGCTGACCGTCAACACGATGGTCGACCAGCTCTCCGCCTTCGCCGACGAGGTGACGCGGGTCGCCCGCGAGGTCGGCACCGAGGGGCAGTTGGGCGGCCGGGCGCAGGTCCGGGGCGTGTCCGGGGTCTGGAAGGACCTCACCGACAACGTCAACTTCATGGCGTCGAACCTGACCTCGCAGGTCCGCAACATCGCCCAGGTGACGACCGCCGTGGCCAACGGCGACCTGTCCCAGAAGATCACGGTGGACGCGCAGGGCGAGATCCTGGAGCTCAAGTCGACCATCAACACGATGGTCGACCAGCTCTCCGCCTTCGCCGACGAGGTCACCCGCGTCGCCCGCGAGGTCGGCACCGAGGGCAACCTCGGAGGCCGGGCGCAGGTCCGGGGCGTCTCCGGCGTCTGGAAGGACCTCACCGACAACGTCAACTTCATGGCCGACAACCTCACCTCCCAGGTGCGGAACATCGCCCTCGTCTCCACCGCCGTCGCCCAGGGCGACCTCGGCAAGAAGATCACGGTGGAGGCCAAGGGCGAGATCCTGGAGCTCAAGTCCACGATCAACACGATGGTCGACCAGCTCTCCGCCTTCGCCGACGAAGTGACCCGGGTCGCCCGCGAGGTCGGCACCGAGGGCAACCTCGGCGGTCAGGCCCAGGTCCGGGGCGTCTCCGGCGTCTGGAAGGACCTCACCGACAACGTCAACTTCATGGCGCTGAACCTCACCTCACAGGTCCGCAACATCGCCCAGGTGACGACCGCCGTGGCCAACGGCGACCTGTCGAAGAAGATCACGGTCGACGCCCGCGGCGAGATCCTCGAACTGAAGGACACCGTCAACACGATGGTGGAGCAGCTCCGCGCCTTCGCCGACGAGGTCACCCGCGTCGCCCGCGAGGTCGGCACCGACGGCCGGCTCGGCGGCCGGGCCCAGGTGCTGGGCGTCTCCGGCGTCTGGCGGGACCTGACGGACAACGTCAACTCCATGGCCGACAACCTCACCTCCCAGGTGCGCAACATCGCCCAGGTCGCGACGGCCGTGGCGCAGGGGGACCTGTCCCGGAAGATCGACGTGGACGCGCGCGGCGAGATCCTGGAGCTGAAGACCACGATCAACACGATGGTCGACACGCTGTCCTCCTTCGCATCGGAGGTCACACGCGTGGCCCGCGAGGTCGGCTCCGAGGGGCAGCTCGGCGGCCAGGCCCGCGTCGAGGGCGTCTACGGCACCTGGAAGCGCCTGACGACGAACGTCAACGAGCTGGCGTCGAACCTCACCACCCAGGTCCGCGCGATCGCCGAGGTCGCCTCCGCCGTGGCCCAGGGCGACATGTCCCGCTCGATCACGGTCGAGACCCGCGGCGAGGTCACCGAGCTCAAGGACAACATCAACCTGATGGTGGCCAACCTGCGCGAGACGACCCGCGCGAAGGACTGGCTGGAGTCCAACCTGGCGCGCCTGGCCGCCCTGATGCAGGGCCACCGCGACCTGATGGAGGTCGCCGACCTGATACTCCGGGAGCTGACGCCGCTGGTGAACGCCCAGTACGGCGCGTTCTACCTGGCCGATCCGGAGCAGGACGGAGCGACGGTTCCCACCAAGGGGCTCGCCTTCATCGCCGGCTACGGCGCCGCCCAGGACGCGACCGTCGAGACCGGCGCCCTCCCGGTGCACGGCCTGGTCGCGCAGGCGGCCCGGGAGAAGAAGCGGATCCTGGTCGAGGGCGCCCCGACCGACTACATCAAGATCAACAGCGGTCTCGGCGAGGCGGCTCCCACGACGATCGTCATCATCCCGATCCTGTTCGAGGCCAAGCTCCTCGGCGTCATCGAACTCGCCTCCTTCTCCCGCTTCTCCGACGTGCACCTGGCCTTCTTCGACCAGTTCGTCAACACCATCGGCGTCGCCATCAACACGATCATCGCCAACTCCCGCACGGAGTCCCTGCTCGGCGAGTCCCAGCGCCTGGCCATGCAGCTCCAGGAACGCTCGGACGAACTCCAGAAGCAGCAGGGCGAACTCCAGCGTTCCAATGCCGAACTGGAGGAGAAGGCCGCCCTGCTGGCCACGTCCTCGCAGTACAAGTCGGAGTTCCTGGCGAACATGTCGCACGAGCTGCGCACGCCGCTCAACTCCCTGCTCATCCTGGCCCGGCTGCTCTCCGACAACCCGGACGGTCATCTCTCCGACCAGGAGGTGCAGTTCGCGACGACGATCCACCGCTCGGGCTCGGACCTGCTCCAGCTGATCAACGACATCCTGGACCTGTCGAAGATCGAGGCCGGCCGGATGGACGTACGCCCCAAGCGGCTCCCCCTCATCAAGCTGCTGGACTACGTCCACGCCACGTTCCGCCCCCTCACCATCGACCGGGGGCTCGCCTTCGAACTGGCGGTCGGCGAGGACGTACCGCGCGAGATGTACTCGGACGAGCAGCGCCTCCAGCAGATCCTGCGCAACCTCCTCTCCAACGCGATCAAGTTCACCGCGTCGGGCAAGGTCGAGCTGCGGGTCGACCGGGTGAAGGACGCCGAGCACCACTACGTGCGGGACACCGACGACGTCATCGCCTTCACCGTCTCCGACACGGGCATCGGCATCGCGCCGGAGAAACTCCCGGTCATCTTCGAGGCGTTCCAGCAGGCCGACGGCACCACCAACCGCAAGTACGGCGGCACCGGCCTCGGCCTGTCCATCAGCCGGGAGATCGCGGGCCTGCTCGGCGGCCGGATCGTCGCCGAGAGCGAACCCGGCAAGGGCTCCACGTTCACCCTGTACGTGCCGGTCGTGAGCCCCGGTCACACGGCGCCCGCACCGGCCCCCGAGGATCCCCCCGGACCGTCCCCGACCCTCGAGCCCGCCATCGCCGGCCCCTTCCCGGCCGCGTACGACACGGACGACGCCTGGCCCTCGCCGGCCAGGCTGGAGACGTGGACGTCCGGCAGGCCGGGCCGGATCCTGGCCGGGCGGCGGGTGCTGATCGTCGACGACGACATCCGCAACGTCTTCGCCCTCACCCATGTCCTGGGCCGCGTCGGCATGACCGTGCTGTACGCGGAGAACGGCCGTGAGGGCATCGAGATGCTGGAGCGCAGCGAGGGCGTCGAACTGGTCCTGATGGACATCATGATGCCGGAGATGGACGGCTACGAGACCATCTCCGCCATCCGCCGCACCCCGCGCTGGGCGGACCTGCCCATCGTGGCCCTGACCGCGAAGGCGATGCCCGGCGACCGGGAGAAGTCCATCGCCCGCGGCGCCAACGACTACGTGCCCAAGCCGGTGGACATCGAGCGGCTGCTGACGGTCGTGTGCGAACGGCTGGACCCGGACGACCCACCGGAACCGGAGGCCACGGAGGAGGCCCGACCGTCATGAGCACCGAACGCGCCGGAATCCTCCTGGTCGACGACATGGAGGACAACCTGACCGCCCTGGAGGCCGTCCTGGCCTCCCTCAACGAGCCTCTGATACGCGCCCGTTCAGGCGAGGAGGCGATGAAGGCCGTACTGCGGCAGCCCATCGCCCTCGTCCTGCTCGACATCCGCATGCCCGGCATGGACGGCTTCGAGACGGCCGCCCACATCAAACGCCTGGACCAGACACGCGACGTCCCGATCATCTTCCTGACGGGCGCGGACGACGACTCGGGCTACGCCTTCCGCGGCTACGCGACGGGCGCCGCCGACTACGTGACCAAGCCCTTCGACCCCTGGGTCCTCAGGGCAAAGGTCGGCGTCTTCCTGGACCTCTACCGCAAAGGCAGAGAAGTGGAACGCCTACGCGCAGAGGTCCAGGACCTAAAACGCCGGGTGGAACAGGAACCTTAGGGGCGCGGAGAACTGCGCGAGCAACCACGAACGACCCGCAGCCGCCGACGAATCCCCGCACCACCCGTCACGCCTCGCGCGACCCCTCGTACATCTCCTCGATCAGATGCTTGTACTCCCGCTCCACAACCGGCCGCTTCAGCTTCAGACTCGGCGTGATCTCACCGTGCTCCACGTCAAGATCCCGCGGCAGCAACCGGAACTTCTTGATCGTCTGCCACCGCTGAAGCCCCTCGTTGAGCTGCTTCACATACCCGTCGACCATCTCCACCGTGACCGGCGAGGACACGATCTCCTCGTACGACTTCCCGGCCAGCCCGTTCTCCTCCGCCCACTGAGTGATCGCGACCTCGTCGAGCGCGATCAGCGCCGTGCAGAAGTTCCGGTCGGCCCCGTGCACGAGGATGTTGGACACGTACGGGCACACCGCCTTGAACTGCCCCTCGACCTCGGCCGGCGCGATGTACTTGCCGCCCGACGTCTTGATGAGGTCCTTCTTGCGGTCGGTGATCCGCAGGTACCCGTCGGGCGACAGCTCCCCGATGTCCCCGGTGTGGAACCAGCCGTCCGCCTCCAGCACCTCGGCGGTCTTCTCGGGCAGCTTGTGGTAGCCCTCCATGATGCCCGGGCCGCGCAGCAGGATCTCCCCGTCGTCGGCGATCCGCACCTCCGTGCCGGGCAGCGGCTTGCCGACCGTGCCGGTGCGGTACGCCTCACCCGGGTTCACGAACGACGCCGCCGAGGACTCGGTCAGGCCGTAGCCCTCCAGGATGTGGATGCCGGCGCCGGAGAAGAAGTACCCGATCTCGGGTGCCAGTGCCGCCGACCCCGAGACGCAGGCCCGCAGGTTCCCGCCGAAGGCCTCCCGGATCTTGGCGTACACCAGCGCGTCGGCGACCTTGTGCTTGGCGCCCAGCCCGAACGGCACGGACGCGGTCCCGGTCCGCCGGAAGTTGTCCTGGGAGACCTTGGCGTACTCGCGGGCGACCTCGGCGGCCCACTGGAAGATCTTGTACTTGGCGCCACCGCCCGCCCGGGCCTTCGCGGCGACGCCGTTGTAGACCTTCTCGAAGATGCGCGGCACGGCCGCCATGTACGTCGGCTGGACCACCGGCAGATTCTCGATGATCTTGTCGACGCGGCCGTCCACGGCGGTGACGTGCCCGACCTCGATCTGGCCCGAGGTGAGGACCTTGCCGAAGACGTGCGCCAGGGGCAGCCACAGGTACTGCACGTCCTCGCCGCTGATCAGCCCGGTCGCGGCGATCGCCTTCGCCATGTACGACCAGTTGTCGTGCGGGAGGCGCACGCCCTTGGGGCGGCCTGTGGTGCCGGAGGTGTAGATGAGGGTGGCCAGCTGGTCCTTGGTGATCGCGCCGACCCGCTCCCTGATCAGGTTGGGGTCCTTCTCCAGCCGGGCCGCGCCGCGCTTTTCCAGCTCGTCCAGGGTGAGGATCCAGTCGGCGGTCTCGACGCCGGCCGGGTCGATGACCACGACGTGCGTGAGATCGGTCAGCTCTGCGCGCTTCTCCTGCGCCTTGGCCAGCTGCTCGACGTTCTCCGCGATCAGCACCCGGCTCTCGGAGTCCGACAGGATGTAGGCCGACTCCTCGGCGTTGGTCTGCGGGTAGACCGTGGTCGTGGCGGCGCCGGCGCACATGATGCCGAGGTCGGCGAGGATCCACTCGATGCGGGTGCTGGACGCGAGGGCGACGCGCTGCTCGGACTGCACGCCGAGCTCGATGAGCCCGGCCGCGATGGCATAGACCCGCTCGGCGGCCTGCACCCAGCTCAGCGACTTCCAGTCGTCCGGCCCCTGCCCCGAGGACGCGGGCACCGGATAGCGGTAGGCCTCGGCGTCCGGCGTGGCGGCCACGCGGTCCAGGAAGAGGCCCGCCACGGACGGCGGACGGTTCTCGATCAGTGTCTGTGTGTCGCTCACGACATCCTCCGGGGCCCGCGACGGCGCGGCTGGCTCAAGTGCGGCTGGTTTTCACTCACGAGCTGCTGTTCGCGAGCCATTGTTTAACTCACGAGTAACTATCGAGCAGGGATCAGAGTAAAGGCCGACCGGCCCCTGCGTAAGGGGCCGCGGCCTGTCACTTCCAACAGAGAGCTACCCCGCGTACGCACAGGGCCCGCCGCACTTTCGCACGACGGGCCCCTGTTCTACCCGGTTTGCCGTGTAACCCGCGGTAATCCGTGATTACTTCTTGCCCTTGCCCGACCCCGCGCTGTCATCGCTCGACAGGACGGCGATGAACGCCTCCTGCGGAACTTCCACGGAACCCACCATCTTCATCCGCTTCTTGCCCTCCTTCTGCTTCTCCAGCAGCTTCCGCTTACGGGAGATGTCACCGCCGTAGCACTTGGCGAGGACGTCCTTGCGGATGGCGCGGATGGTCTCGCGGGCGATGACCCGGGAGCCGATGGCGGCCTGGACCGGCACCTCGAAGGCCTGGCGCGGGATGAGCTCCTTGAGCTTCGCGACGAGCCGCACCCCATAGGCGTACGCCTGGTCCTTGTGGGTGATCGCCGAGAACGCGTCGACCTTGTCGCCGTGCAGCAGGATGTCGACCTTGACCAGGCTGGACGTCTGCTCACCGGTGGGCTCGTAGTCCAGGGACGCGTACCCACGCGTCTTCGACTTCAGCTGGTCGAAGAAGTCGAAGACGATCTCGGCGAGGGGCAGGGTGTAGCGGACCTCGACCCGCTCCTCGGAGAGGTAGTCCATGCCGAGCAGGGTGCCGCGCCGGGTCTGGCACAGCTCCATGATCGAGCCGATGAACTCACTGGGCGCCAGGATGGTGGCCCGCACGACCGGCTCGTAGACCTCCGAGATCTTGCCCTCGGGGAACTCGCTCGGGTTGGTGACCGTGTGCTCGCTGCCGTCCTCCATGACGACGCGGTAGACCACGTTCGGGGCGGTCGCGATCAGGTCGAGCCCGAACTCGCGCTCCAGCCGCTCGCGGATCACGTCCAGGTGGAGCAGGCCGAGGAAACCGACGCGGAAGCCGAAGCCGAGGGCGGCGGAGGTCTCCGGCTCGTAGACCAGCGCGGCGTCGTTGAGCTGGAGCTTGTCGAGGGCCTCGCGCAGCTCCGGGTAGTCCGAGCCGTCCAGGGGATACAGGCCCGAGAAGACCATGGGCTTGGGGTCCTTGTACCCGCCGAGCGCCTCCTGGGCCCCCTTGTGCTGGCTGGTGACGGTGTCACCGACCTTGGACTGGCGGACGTCCTTCACGCCGGTGATGAGATAGCCCACCTCGCCGACGCCGAGACCGTCGGACGCCAGCATCTCCGGCGAGTTGGTGCCGATCTCCAGCAGCTCGTGCGTGGCACCGGTGGACATCATCTTGATGCGCTCACGCTTGTTGAGCTGCCCGTCGATGACACGGACGTACGTCACCACGCCCCGGTAGGAGTCGTAGACGGAGTCGAAGATCATGGCGCGCGCGGGGGCGTCCTTCACGCCGACCGGGGCCGGGACCTGTTCGACGACCTTGTCCAGCAGCGCCTCGACACCGAGCCCGGTCTTGGCGGAGACCTTGAGCACGTCGTCGGGCTCGCACCCGATGAGGTGGGCGAGCTCCTCGGCGAACTTCTCGGGCTGCGCGGCCGGCAGGTCGATCTTGTTCAGCACGGGGATGATCGTGAGGTCGTTCTCCATCGCCAGGTAGAGGTTGGCGAGGGTCTGCGCCTCGATGCCCTGGGCGGCGTCGACCAGGAGGATGGTGCCCTCGCATGCGGCGAGTGACCGCGAGACCTCGTAGGTGAAGTCGACGTGCCCCGGGGTGTCGATCATGTTCAGGATGTGCGTCTTGCTCTTGTCGTGGGAGGGGGCCCACGGAAGTCGCACCGCCTGAGACTTGATCGTGATGCCGCGCTCACGCTCGATGTCCATGCGGTCGAGGTACTGAGCACGCATCTGCCGCTGCTCGACCACTCCGGTCAGCTGGAGCATCCGGTCGGCGAGCGTGGACTTGCCGTGGTCGATGTGCGCGATGATGCAGAAGTTGCGGATCAGAGCCGGGTCGGTACGGCTCGGCTCGGGCACATGGCTAGGGATCGCGGGCACGCAGGGTCCTGATTCTTGAGGCGTCCGCAGTGTCTGCGGTCTCGGGTCGGATCGGATCGATACGTAGCCTCCATGGTCCCACGGGTGGGGACCACGGACGGGTTTGGGCCATGAATGAGCCCGCTGGTACCGTGGGGGGCTGTGCCTCATGCCCTCTCGCAGGAGGCACTCCTCAAGAAATCACCCGGTGCAGGACCGTGCGGCATCCGTGCGGCCCCGTGCCAGAACCTGAGAAGGCTCATTCGTGGCGAACATCAAGTCCCAGATCAAGCGGATCAAGACCAACGAGAAGGCGCGGCTGCGCAACAAGGCCGTCAAGTCCTCCCTCAAGACCGCGATCCGCAAGGCCCGTGAGGCTGCTGCCGCGGGTGACGTCGAGAAGGCCACCGAGTACCAGCGCGCTGCCGCGCGTCAGCTCGACAAGGCCGTCTCGAAGGGCGTCATCCACAAGAACCAGGCTGCCAACAAGAAGTCGGCGCTGGCTCAGAAGGTCGCCGCGCTCAAGGGCTGACGTCTGATGTGACGCCGGAGGGAATCGAGCGGGCCCTCTCTCATCCGCTCCCGTCCGGCACCCTTCGGGTCCGCGCGCGGCCTGCGTTCGCCACGCGGGCGCGGATCCAACAGCTTGAAGCGAAGGCCGGGTGTCCTCCTGTTCCCCATGGGAGGGCGCCCGGCCTTCGGCCTGTTCAGGACCAGAATTCGTTGTTCTTGTCGATGTCCTCGACACACTCGTCGAGGTCGGTGACCTTGTCTCCGACGATCCGGAAGATGATGCATCCGGTGTCGTCCAGGTGCTTGCCGCCCCGCTCGGCCGTGAAGCGGGTCATGCCGACCGCGTGACCGCGGCCGTCGACAGCGATGCCGATCAGTTCGGCGTGCATCGTCCCGTTGGTCTCCGCGCCGAGCCGCTCGTACATCTCGATGATCGAGTCCACGCCTTTGAAGTCACCCGACAACGGGTGATTTCCGGGCACGTGGTGTGTGGCGTCCCCGGCGATCAGCCCGCGCAGGGTGTCCATGTCACCGCGCGAGAAGGCCTCGAATCCCTTGCGGACCAGCGCTGCGTGCGGGTGTTCAGCCATGTCCTTCGCCACCTCTCCGTGTCTTGGCGAGTACGGCTGACACTCCCGATTCTCCCTCCGGACGGTTCTGGCGGCACAGTGGAGACATGGACGCAGACGACAGGAACGTACTGGCCGGGGCCCGTGCGGCGACCAGGCTTCCCGCCCAGGACCTGGACCGGGCGCGGCGCTTCTACGCCGAGAAACTCGGCCTGGAACCCGTCGACGAACGGCCCGGTGGGCTGCTGTACCGCTGTGGAGGTGCGGAGTTCGCGCTGTTCCGGTCGGCGGGGGTCTCTCCCGGCACCTTCACGCAGATGGCGCTGGAGGTCGACGACATCGAGGCCGTCGTGGTGGAGCTCAAGCGGCGCGGCGTGGTCTTCGAGGAGGTCGACGTACCCGGCCTCCGCACGGAGGGCGGGATCGCCGAGGTCGAGGGGCACTACCCGAGCAAGGGCGCACGAGGTGAACGCGGCGGCTGGTTCCGTGACAGCGAGGGGAACCTGCTGGGGATCGGTCAGCCCCTGTACTGAGCCCCGCGGCCCTCAGCCCCGGCCCCGGGAGCGGGCCGCCCGCGCGATCGTGACCACCGCTTTCTCCAAGGCGTACTCGGGATCGTCCCCGCCGCCCTTCACGCCCGCGTCCGCCTCGGCCACCGCCCGCAGCGCCACCGCCACCCCGTCCGGGGTCCAACCCCGCATCTGCTGCCGCACCCGGTCGATCTTCCACGGCGGCATGCCCAGCTCGCGCGCGAGATCGGCCGGACGTCCGCCACGCGCCGACGACAGCTTCCCGATCGCCCGGACGCCCTGCGCCAGCGCACTCGTGATCAGCACCGGCGCCACTCCGGTCGACAGCGACCAGCGCAACGCCTCCAGCGCCTCCGCCGCACGCCCCTCGACCGCCCGGTCGGCGACCGTGAAGCTCGACGCCTCCGCCCGGCCCGTGTAGTACCGCCCGACGATCGCCTCGTCGATCGTCCCCTCGACGTCGGCGACCAGCTGGGAGACCGCCGACGCCAGCTCCCGCAGATCACTCCCGATCGCGTCGACGAGGGCCTGGCACGCCTCCGGCGTGGCGGACCTGCCCACCGCCCGGAACTCGCTCCGCACGAACGCCAGCCGGTCCGCCGGCTTCGTCATCTTCGGGCAGGCCACCTCGCGCGCCCCGGCCTTGCGGGCCGCGTCGAGCAGCCCCTTGCCCTTGGCTCCGCCGGCGTGCAGCAGCACCAGGGTGATCTCCTCGGCGGGCGCCCCGAGGTAGGCCTTCACGTCCTTGATCGTGTCGGCCGACAGGTCCTGCGCATTGCGTACGACGACGACCTTGCGCTCCGCGAACAGCGACGGGCTCGTCAGCTCGGCGAGCGTGCCGGGCTGCAACTGGTCCGGGGTCAGGTCCCGCACGTCCGTGTCGGCGTCGGAGGCCTTCGCGGCGGCCACCACCTCCTGCACGGCGCGGTCGAGCAGCAGCTCCTCCTGGCCCACGGCGAGCGTCACGGGGGCGAGAGGGTCGTCATTCGCAGTCTTCCTGGCCATCGCGACAAGCATCCCACGCGGCACTGACAACCAGGCCTACGGTTCTTGACCGGGCCTACTGGTTCCCGACCGGGCCTACGGTTCCTCCCGCCAGCCCTCCCACTCACCGGCGAACCGGTCCAGCTCACCGGGATCCAGCCGCTCTTCCTCGTCCCTCAGGACGACCAGCCACTGCGCGTCCTCGGCGTCGTCCTCACCGGCCAGCGCGTCCCGCACCAGCTGCGGCTCCTCGACGACGCCGAAACGCTCGGCAAGCGCCTGCACCACTTCTTCCGCCGCGTCCCTGTCGGGCAGCACCAGCACATGTCGCACATCACTCACGCCGGCCATTGTCCGACACCGGCTCGCGGACCGGCCGCTCAGCCCTTGCGGACGACCTGCACGTCGAGGTTGACCTTGATGCTCGGCCCCACCACCGCGATGCCGCGGGCCAGCATCGTCTGCCAGCTCACCGTGAAGTCGTCCCTGTGCAGCTCGGTCGTGGCCCGGCAGGCCGCCCGCACCTCACCCTCCATGCCGTTGCCCAGCCCCAGGTACTCCGTGTCCAGCGTGACCGTGCGCGTCACGCCGTGCAGCGACAGCGCCCCCGTCACCGCCCACCGGTTCCCGCCCTTGTGCACGAACCGTTCGCTGTAGAACTCGAGGGTCGGGAACTTCGCGACGTCCAGGAAGTCCGCCGACCGCAGATGGTCGTCGCGCATCTTCATGTTCGTGTCGATGGACGCCGCGTCGATCACCACGTGCATCGCCGACCGTTCCAGCGGCTCGCCGAGGCGTATGACGCCCGCGAAGGACTTGAACTGTCCGTGGATCCGGGCCATGCCGATGTGCCGCGCGGTGAACCCGATCGAGGAGTGCGCCGACTCGATCTCCCAGTCGCCGGCCTCGGGCAGCTCCGGCGGCCTGGCCACCTGGAGCGTCACGTCACCGAGCGAGGCGAGCGAGTTCTCAGCGACCTGCGTGGTCGCCCGGTACGGCGTGTATCCCTCCGCCGACACCGCGAGCCGGTACTCCCCGGCGGGCACCGTCGTCAGGAACGACCCATAGGGGTCCGCTCCCCCGCTGACCACCGGACGCCCCATGGTGTCGGTGACCGTGAACTCGGCATGCCGCACCGGCTCGTTGACCGGGTCGAGCACTCGGCAGGCCAACACGCCGGCGCTGGGCGGCGTCAGCACCGCCGCCAAGGGGCCCGTCCGTTGCACCCGGTTGGTTCTGTTTCCCAGCCAGCGGCCGATCATCTGGACACCTCGTCCGACTCGAAGTCAGCGGTTTGATCACTGTTCACCGAAGAGGCATTCGACCACCGATGAGGCTTTCGAGGCAACACGGGACCACATCACGGGAATCCAGCACTTGTGCTGGGACTACGCACGAGTAGCACCCATGTGGGCCAACTGGGGTGTCTGGTCCCTGTGCCCCTTCTGGTCCCGCCGTTCCCGGCCCGTCCCTGCGGCCCGGATCAGCCGTCCTGGCCGGTGCCCCGGACCGTCGGCACCGAGCCGAGCTCGATCCCGAACCGCTCCCGGTACACCCCGAGCACCTCCTCGTCCGTCCCCAGCTCCCGCTCCTCCCGGGTGCCGTCGGCTCCGGTCACCGTGAATCTGCGGCCGCTGAGCGTGATCCTCCCTCCGTCCTCCGTGACCCGTGAGCAGACCAGCGACCGCGTGAAGTGCGACACCGGCGATGTGCTGTGCCACCACGCCCCTGCCACGAAGTCCCCGAGCACCCGCGGCCGTACCTCCAGGCGGTACTGCGCTCGGCCGTCGCGGATCACGTCCAGGTCCGCCGCCTCCACCGTGTCGTGCCCACCGCGCACCCCGGCCGCGTCCGGCTGCGCCTCGACGATCCGGAACGTGCCCCCGGGATCCTCCTGTTCTCCCCTCTCCCCGAACGCCAGCGGCAGGTGGCTGTGCGCCCCGAACCCGACGTCGGCCAGCCAGTCGCCCCCGTCCACCGTCCGCACCCGCAGCGCGAGATGGTCGTACGGGATCCCGAGCCGCTCCCCGTCCCCGTACACCCGCCCCGCGAGCAGCGCCACGTCGTACCCCAGCGCGGCGAGCAACGCCCCGAAGGCGCCGTTGAGTTCGTAACAGAACCCGCCCCGCCGGGCGCCCACCACCTTGTCCAGCAGCCGCTTCTCCTCCAGCACGATCTCCTCGCCGAGATGGATCGACAGGTTTTCGAACGGCACCGCCCTCAGGTGGCGCAGATGCAGTTCGCGGAGCACGTCGACGGTGGGCCACGCCGGGTGCTCGGCTCCCAGACGGCGGAGATAGGCGTCAACCTGTGCTGAGTTCATGCCCTCAGTCTCGCGCGACCCTCAGCCTCCCGCCCTCTCCTACGACCGCCAGTGCGCCGTCCCGGTCCGTCCGCAGCACCACCGCACCCCCGGCGCGCAGCGCCGCGACCGTGCCGGGCGCCGGATGCCCGTAGCTGTTGCCGTCACCGCAACTGATCAGAGCCAGCCGCGGGGCTGCCCGGCCCATCAGGCCCGGGTCCTGGTACGCCGATCCATGATGGGCGACCTTCAGCACGTCCACGCTCTCCAGGGCCTCGGCCGCCGGTGATCTCGCCAGTGCCCGCTGGGCCGGGGGTTCGAGGTCCCCGAGGAGCAGCAGGCGCAGTCCGGCCGACCGGACCAGCATGGCCACACTGGCGTCGTTCGGCCCCTCAGGAACCGAGTGAGCCGGGTGGGCAGGGAGCACCTGCGGATGGGGGCCCGGTGGAGCAGCCGGGAGCTGGCCCGGCGGCGGGCTCGGGGGCGGGCCAGGGGGCGGCCACACCACCTGCCAGGACAGCTCCCCCGCGCGGCGCTGTTCCCCGGCGGCGGCCCGCGTCACGGGAATCCGCCGGGCCGCCGCGTGTCTGCGTACGAATGCGGCCTGGTCCGCGGGCTCTTCGAAGCCGGTCGTCTCGATCGCGGCCACCGCCCTCCCGCGCAGCACACCGGGCAGGCCCGCCACGTGATCGGCGTGGAAGTGGGTGAGCACGACCAGCGGAATCCTCGTGATGCCGAGTGAGCGCAGACAGTGGTCGACGAGCTGCGGATCGGGTCCCGCGTCCACCACCACACCGGCGCCCCCGCCCGCCGCGAGCACCATGGCGTCGCCCTGCCCCACGTCGCACATCACCAGCCGCCAGCCGGGCGGCGGCCAGCCCGTGATCACCCGGGTCACCGGTGGGGGCTGCACCAACACGAGCACCAGCACCAGGCCGCAGACCCCGCACCACCAGGGATGCCCGAGCAGCCGCCGCCCCACGAGCAGCACGACCAGCGTCACGGCCGCGAGCAGCGCCGCACCCGCCCAACTGCCCGGCCAGTCCACTCCCGATCCCGGCAGCGCGGCCCCCGTGCGGGCGACCTCGGCGATCCACTCGGCGGGCCACTGCGCGCACCACGCCAGGGCCTTGGCCACGGGCATCGCCATCGGTGCCGTGGCCAGCGAGGCGAAGCCCAGGATCGTGGCCGGAGCGATCGCGAACTCCGCGATCAGGTTGCACGGCACCGCCACCAGGCTCACCCGCGCCGACAGCACGGCGACGACGGGCGCGCACAGGGCCTGCGCGGCGGCAGCGGCCGCCAGTGCCTCGGCGAGCCGCGGCGGCACCCCGCGCCGCCGCAGCCCGGCGCTCCAGCGCGGCGCGAGCGTGAGCAGGGCGCCGGTGGCCGCGACGGAGAGCAGGAACCCGTAACTCCGCGCCAGCCACGGGTCGTACAGCACCAGCAACAGGACCGCCGTCGCCAGCGCCGGGATGAGTGACCTGCGACGGCCGGTCGCGAGCGCGAGCAGCGCGACGGCTCCGCAGGCGGCGGCCCGCAGCACGCTCGGGTCCGGTCTGCACACCACGACGAACCCGAGGGAGAGCACACCCCCGAGCACGGCGGTCGCCCGCAGGGAGACACCGAGGCGAGGCGCGAGCCCCCGCCGCTCGACGTGCTGCGCCAGACCCGGCGGGCCGAGCAGCAGCGCGAGCAGGATCGTGAAGTTGGCCCCCGACACGGCCAGAGTGTGGGTGAGGTCGGTCTCCTTGAAGGCCTCCTCCAGCTTCGGGGTGATCCGCGAGGTGTCCCCCACGACCAGCCCCGGCAACAGCGCCCGGGCATCCGCCGGCAGCCCGTCGGTCGCCTTCCGCAGCCCGGCCCGCAACCGCCCGGCGAACCGCTGAGCGGCCGAGGGCCCCCCGACCACGTCCGGTTCCGCCCGGCCCCGGACCCGCAGCACCGCCGCGACCCGGTCACCGCCCGTCATCGCGGGAGCCAGCCGCCCGCTGACCCGCAGCCGCGTCGACGGCAGCAGCCCCGTCCACGGCGACCTCACCGGCCCACCGGCGGCAGACCGCCCGCCTTCGACGGCCCCTGTCGCGGGGGCCGACCGCCCATCCCCCGCGCCCGCCGTAGCCTCACCCGCGGAGGCCGACCGCCCCTCCTCGGCCGTCCGGCCGGCCCGCCCCAAGTCGATGATCATCAGCACCGGCGTCCGCGTCCCCACCGTCACGCCGCCCGCCTCCTGGACGCGCCGCACCTCGGCCTCGATCAGCACGGCGGTCGGAGCCACGTGATCGCCCCGGACCTTCGGCCGGGTGAGCCGGGGGTCGGACGTCAGCTCCACCTCGGCGGTCGCCGTCGCGTACTCCCGCGCCAAGCCGGGCACAGGCCCCCGGCGCAGATCGGCCCCGTGCAGCCCGGCCGAGGCGGCAGCCGCGGCCACGCACAGCAGCACGGCTGCGGCCGACGCGCGCGGCCAGGAGGCCCACCCCGCCCGCCGGGCGAGCGGCAGCAGGCCGACGGCGGCCAGACAGCCGGCCACGACGCCGAGGACCCACCTCGGCGGCGCGTCCAGCACCAGCGCCGCCGTGCCCCAGGTCGCGAGGGCGGGTGGGACGAGCCGCAGGTCCGTGGGTCCTTCCTGCCGCGGACGGGAGCTGCCCAGCCGCTTGCCGGAAGCGGCGTGCACGGACGAACGGGCGGGAGAGGCGGACCCGGAACGGGCGGGAGAGGTGGCCCCGGCGGGAAGGACCGACCCGGCGGTGAAGGCCTCAGGCGCCGCCTCGTCCTGCCGCGTCGGCGGCTCATGGGCCCTCCTCATGGCCGTACGAGGTTCCGCAAATCGGCGAAGCGCCGGTCGCCGATGCCGTTCACCTCGCGCAGCTCGTCCACCGATCGGAAGCCGCCGTGCTGCGTGCGGTAGTCGATGATGTGCTGCGCCAGCACCGGACCGACCCCCGGCAAGGTGTCGAGCTGGTCGGCGGTGGCCGTGTTGAGCGAGACGGGAGCCCCCGTCATCACACCGCCCGCCGCCACGCCGCCCGTTCCCCCGGCAGCCGTACCGCCCCCTCCGGTCCCCACCCCAGTGCCCGCAGCGGGAACCGGTGCCCCGACGATCACCTGCTCTCCGTCCACGAGGAACCGGGCGCGATTGAGACCCTCGGTCTTCACGCCGGGCTTCACCCCGCCCGCCGCGCGCAGCGCGTCCGCGACACGCGAGCCGGCCGGCAGCCGGTGGATCCCGGGTTCACGGACCTTGCCGCCGACGTCCACGACGATCTCGGCCGTCCCTGCCGCACCCGCCCCGCCTGTCGCCTTCACCGCTCCCGCGGGCGCTCCCCCTCCTCGTTCCGCCTCGGCCTGTCCGCCGTGTCCCTGCTGCTCGTAGGGTGCCGCCGCGCGCACCACCTCGGGCGGCCGCACGGACTGGGTCCGGCCCGCCCAGAAGTGCTGCACCGCGAACGCCGCGGCGACGACGAGCACCACGGTCAACGCGAGCACGCTGCGCGGCTCCAGGCCACACCTCGCCTGCAACCACACGGGCATCCGCTCCCGCACCGCGAGCCCGGCCCGCTCCCGCCAGGTCCCTTCCCCAAGCCGGCCGTCCCCACCGACCGTCCCGGCGCCCGCCCCACCGTGGCCACCGGCACCGGCACCGTCACCGACGGGGACACGGACGGACTCAGCATCAGTTTCCACACCGGCCTCCGCGATGGCCCCCGGCCGATCCAGCCCGCGCCCCACACTGCCTAAGGCACCCGTCTGCTCGGGCGTAGGCGGACCATGCCTCGACTCCCGCCGCTCCCCGGCCCGTTCGGCATGCTCGCCGAAGAGCACCTCCGCGCGTCGGCGGAGTTCCTCCGCCGAGGCCTGACGATGCCGTGCCCGGCCGCGCGCGACAGGCCGATGGCGGCGGTGGCGGACGCGGCCGTCGGACGCCGGTCCACGGCCCGGCCCGCTGGTCGCAGTCGCTGTGCGTGAACGTGATCGAAGTGCCATGCGACGAGGATCGGCCACCTCGGCACACTCGCGATGATCTTGGTCAATTCCCGGGGACAACGGACGGCTTGTGGACAACGCGGCCACCCACACGGGTGATCAGCGGCCGCCGTGCCCCGCCACGACCGTTCACTGCGGCGAAACCACGACCCCCAGCAACCCGGGCCCCGTGTGCGCCCCGATCACCGCCCCGACCTCGCTGACATGCAGATCGGCGAGCCCTGGCACCCGTGCCCGCAGCCGGTCGGCGAGGGCCGACGCCCGGTCCGAGGCGGCGAGATGGTGGACGGCGACGTCGACCCGGGCGCTGCCCGCACGCTCGGCCGCGATCTCCTCCAGGCGGGCGATCGCCTTCGACGCGGTCCGCACCTTCTCCAGCGGTTCGATACGGCCGTCCGCCAGTTGCAGCAGCGGCTTCACCGCGAGCGCCGAGCCCAGCAGGGCCTGCGCGGCACCGATACGGCCGCCGCGTCGCAGGTAGTCGAGGGTGTCGACGTAGAAGTAGGCGGACGTGCCCGCGGCCCGCTTCTCCGCGGCCGTGACGGCCTCGTCCATGGTGCCGCCCGACTCCGCGGTCTCCGCCGCGGCGAGCGCGCAGAAGCCGAGCGCCATCGCGATCATGCCGGTGTCCACCACTCGCACGGGCACCGGCGCCTGCCGCGCGGCGACGACGGCCGCGTCGTACGTGCCGGAGAGCTCGGCGGAGAGATGGAGGGAGACGATGTCGGTGGCGCCGGACTCGGCGACCCTGCGGTACGTCTCCTCGAAGAGGGCGGGGCTGGGCCGCGAGGTCGTCACCGGGCGCCGCTTCTGCAAAGCCTGGGCGAGGGCGCGGGTCGAGATCTCGGTGCCCTCTTCCAGCGCCCGGTCGCCGAGGACGACCGTCAGAGGTACCGCTGTAATGCCATGACGCTCCATCGTCCGGGCCGGCAGGTAGGCCGTTGAATCGGTGACGATCGCGACATGGCGGGACATGAGCTGGAGGTTACCTGCCGTAGTGCCCGTGTGGCAGCCCGGCCCCCGCGCCCTGTGACGCGAGTGGCCGGATCAAGTGGTGCTCTCGGGGCGGGGCTTCTTCTGCCAGGG
This sequence comes from Streptomyces sp. NPDC006235, assembly GCF_040613735.1. NCBI lineage: Bacteria > Bacillati > Actinomycetota > Actinomycetes > Kitasatosporales > Streptomycetaceae > Streptomyces > Streptomyces sp. NPDC006235. Next base: position 283,050 of record NZ_JBEXSR010000006.1, on the reverse strand, counting down.
GTAGGTCGGGCGCGGTCCCGGCGGGCTGATGGCGGGCCGTGCCGGCTCGTGCTCCGGGCTGGACTGCGGGGTCTCCGGCCAGGTCTGTCCGGCCGTGGCGGCATCGGCGGTGGGCGCCTCGGGCCACGACCTCGCGGCCGGCTGCGGCTCCGGATCCGGATCCTGCTTCTGCTTTGGCGAGGCGGCGGGCCGGGGCTCCGGCTCCGTCGTCCAGTGCCGCAGCGCCCCGGCCTCCATGTTGATCTGGGCGCTGAGCGTGTCCAGGTCGTCCCCCGCGAAGCGGTGGGCGCGGTCGCGGGCCGCCCAGCGCAGGGCATCCGCCGATTGTGTGATGCGTTCGGTGCGCTCGCGCAGCTCGGGGAGCCGCTTGCCGAGCGTGGCGCGGTCGGGCTCGGACTCCAGGCGTTTCAGCTCGTCGTCCAGCTCGTGGCCGTGCGCACTGAGCCGCTCGAAGAGGCCGACGGATTCCTTCAGGGACTCGTCCTCGGCGACGGCCGCGCGCAGCGCCTCCTGGGTGGCACGCATCGACGTACGCAGTTTCAGCCGGAGTTGGGCGAGCTCCCCCGCGGCGCCCGGCTGGGCGAAGGACTTGGCGCGCAGGGTGTGGTCCTCGACCGTGCGGCGGGCCTGGGTGAGGCCGCGGTCCACGCCGCGCTTGGCGGCGCCGACCACCTTCACCGTGGCGTACACACCGAGCCCGAGAAAGAGCACGAAGAGCAGGGCGAATACTGCGATCACTGCTTCCACCGGCTCCTCCTCAGGGCGTCTCGGGACATCTCACGCCACTCCTCAACGGTAAACGCAACAGGCAGGCCCGGAGTTCCAGAAAAACCCCGAACCTGCCCGTAGGGGATCACCCCGAGAGGGTTCCGCGGTGCCCGGCGCCTATGCGGGAACGATGTTCACCAGCTTCGGCGCCCGCACGATCACCTTCCGGATCCCGGCCCCGCCCAGCGCGGCGACGACCTTCTCGTCGGCCAGGGCGACCTTCTCCAGCTCGTCCTCGGCGATCGACGGCGAGACCTCCAGCCGCGCCTTGACCTTGCCCTTGATCTGGACGACGCAGGTCACGGTCTCGTCGACCACGTACGCCGGGTCGGCCACCGGGAAGTCCTGGTGGACCACCGATTCCTCGTGTCCCAGCTTGCGCCACAGTTCCTCGGCGATGTGCGGGGCCAGCGGCGCGACCATCAGCACCAGCGGCTCGGCTACGGACCGCGACACCGGCCCGCCCGTCTTGGTCAGGTGGTTGTTCAGCTCGGTGACCTTGGCGATGGCGGTGTTGAACCGCATGCCCTCCAGGTCCCCGCGCACGCCGTCGATCGCCTTGTGCAGGGCGCGCAGCGTCTCCTCGTCCGGCTCGGCGTCGACGACGGTCACCTCGCCGGTCGCCTCGTCGACGATGTTGCGCCACAGCCGCTGCAGCAGCCGGAACTGGCCCACGACCGCGCGCGTGTCCCAGGGCCGGGAGACGTCCAGCGGGCCCATCGCCATCTCGTACAGCCGCAGCGTGTCGGCGCCGTACTCGTCACAGATCTCGTCCGGAGTGACCGCGTTCTTCAGGGACTTGCCCATCTTGCCCAGCAGCCGGGAGACCTTCTCACCCTGGTAGTAGTAGGCGCCGTCGCGCTCCTCCACCTCGGCGGCCGGCACCGCGATGCCACGGCTGTCGCGGTAGACGTAGGCCTGGATCATGCCCTGGTTGAACAGCTTGTGGAACGGCTCGGCCGAGGAGATGTGCCCCAGGTCGTACAGCACCTTGGACCAGAAGCGCGCGTACAGCAGGTGCAGCACGGCGTGCTCGGCGCCGCCGACGTACAGGTCGACACCGCCGTGCGGCTGCCCCTCGCGCGGGCCCATCCAGTACCGCTCGATCTCCGGGTCCACCAGCTGCTCGCTGTTGTGCGGGTCCAGGTAGCGCAGCTCGTACCAGCAGGAACCGGCCCAGTTCGGCATGGTGTTGGTCTCACGCCGGAACGAGCGCGGGCCACGGCCGTCGCCCAGGTCCAGCGTGACGTTGACCCAGTCCTCGTTGCGCGACAGCGGCGTCTCGGGCTGGGTGTCGGCGTCGTCCGGGTCGAAGGTGCGCGGCGAGTAGTCCTCGACCTCGGGCAGCTCCAGCGGCAGCATCGACTCGGGCAGCGCGTGGGCGATGCCGTCCTCGTCGTAGACGATCGGGAAGGGCTCGCCCCAGTAGCGCTGGCGGCTGAACAGCCAGTCGCGCAGCCGGAAGTTGACGGTGCCCTCGCCGATGCCGGACCGCTCCAGCCACTCGGTGATGCGCGCCTTGGCGTCGACGACCCCCAGGCCGTCCAGGGAGACACCCTCGCCCGTGGAGTTGACGATCTTCGCGTCGTACGACACGAAGGCGGCGTCCCACGTCGAGGTGTCGGTGCCGCGGCCGTCGGTCGGCTCGACGACGCAGGTGATCGGCAGCTCGAAGGCGCGCGCGAACTCGAAGTCGCGCGTGTCGTGTGCCGGGACCGCCATGATCGCGCCGGTGCCGTAGCCCATCAGCACGTAGTCGGCGATGAAGACCGGGATCCGCTCGCCGTTGACCGGGTTGGTCGCGTACGCGCCGATGAAGACGCCTGTCTTGTCCTTGGCCTCGGCCTGCCGCTCCACGTCGGACTTGGACGCGGCCTGCGCGCGGTAGGCGGCGACGGCATCCCCGGGGGTCGCGTGGCCGCCGGTCCACACCTCGTGGGTGCCCTCCGGCCAGGCGGCCGGTGTGAACTTCTCGACCAGCGGGTGCTCGGGCGCCAGCACCATGTAGGTGGCGCCGAACAGGGTGTCCGGGCGGGTGGTGAAGACCGTGATGCGCTCGCCGTCGATGGGGAAGTCGACGCGGGCGCCCTCGGAGCGGCCGATCCAGTTGCGCTGCTGCAGCTTGATGGCCTCGGGCCAGTCCAGCTCCTCCAGGTCCTCCAGCAGCCGGTCGGCGTAGGCCGTGATGCGCATGTTCCACTGGCGCAGCTTGGCCTTGAAGACCGGGAAGTTGCCGCGCTCGGAGCGGCCCTCGGCGGTGACCTCCTCGTTGGCCAGCACCGTGCCCAGCCCGGGGCACCAGTTGACCGGCGCGTCGGAGGCGTAGGCCAGCCGGAACTCGCCCAGGACGTCGGCCTTCTCGGCGGCGCTCAGCTCGCTCCACGCGCGCGTGTGGCCCGGTACGGGCCGCTCACCCGACTCGAACTGGTCGATCAGCTCGGAGATCGGACGGGCCTTCTTCACCTCGTGGTCGTACCAGGAGTTGAAGATCTGCAGGAAGATCCACTGGGTCCACTTGTAGTACTCCGGGTCGATCGTGGCGAACGACCGGCGGTTGTCGTGGCCCAGGCCCAGCCGGCGCAGCTGGGACTTCATGTTCTCCATGTTGGCTTCGGTGGACGCGCGCGGGTGCGTGCCGGTCTGCACCGCGTACTGCTCGGCGGGCAGGCCGAAGGCGTCGAAGCCCAGGGTGTGCAGGACGTTGTGGCCGGTCATGCGCTGGAAGCGGGCGTAGACGTCCGTGGCGATGTAGCCCAGCGGGTGGCCGACGTGCAGGCCCGCACCCGAGGGATACGGGAACATGTCCATGATGAACTTCTTGGGCTTGGCGACGATCTCCTGGTCGCCCGCCAGGTCGCCCTTGGGGTTGGGCGCGCCGTAGGTGCCGTCGGCGTCCCAGAAGTCCTGCCAGCGTGCTTCGATCTCGGCAGCCGTCGCGGCCGTGTAGCGGTGCGGCGCTGCCACCTCGGAGGCGGCAGCGGGGTTCGTCTCGCTCATGATCCTCAAAGCTCCATCGATCGTCTCTGCCTGCGGCTGTGTCGTTCGAGAAACGAAAAATCCCCTCACACAGGAGGGGACGCCGCGCCGATTCCGGCCACTCGACTCGTCCGGTGGCCGGGACTGATCAGCGCGGCCCGCTAAGCAGAAGGCGTACGGCACGCATGGCGTTAGGGTACCGCAGCCCCTCATCGCACCGCGACGCGCTTCCGAGGGGCTGTCTCGGCACCCAAAAACCTGAACATCGGTCAAAAGTTACTTCGCGTAACAGCCGCTATGGGACATCACAACAGCCACATTGTCCTTTGATAACAACGCAATAACTCAAACCTCGTACTCATCGGTATGGCGCCGCTTAGAGTGCGGCAGCGGGACCGCTTTCCCGAACCGCTCGGAGTTGCCCCCATGAACCCTCATCGCAGTAACACCTCGCTACACCCGGCCACCGGGATGTGGGGAGGCCGGTCGTGACGAACTACGACTCCACGGCAGACGACACGTTCGCCGACTTCCTCAACTTCGGCGCCGGCGTGCTGTCCCTCGTGTGCCTGTCCTGCTCGGTGATCTGGGGGCTGGTCGCCCAGGACCGGGTCCTGCTGGACACGCGCAGGCGCATCCTGGCGCAGGCCGTGCACCGGACCACCGCGGTCGCCTCGATCGTCTTCCTCCTGGTGCACATCGGGGTCAAGCTGGCACTCGCCCACACCACGTGGGTCGCGGTGTTCATCCCCTTCGGTCTCATCGCCAGCGACAACGACGAGATCATGGGCCGGTCGTTCCTCGTCGGCCTCGGCACCCTGGCCAGCATGCTCATGATCTTCGTGGGCGTCACGGGCGTGCTGCGCAACCGTTTCGCGTCCCCGGCGCCCGTCGCGGCCCGCTGGCGGGCCATGCACATGCTGGCCTACCCGGCCTGGTGCGCCGCCCTGGTCCACGGCCTCTACGCGGGTCGCCAGGCCAAGCCGATCTTCGTCGTCCTGTACTGCCTGTCCCTGGCCGGTGTGGCCGCAGCCCTCGCCCTGCGGGCCGCTCCGCGCCCGGTCAAGCGCAAGGTCGCCGACAAGTTCGCCCAGCTCATCGGGCCCGGGGACGGCCTGGGCCGCAGGGACCTGGAGGAGAGCCGGGCCCGGGCGGGCACGGGCTCCGCGCTGCCCGGCTACGAGAACCGGAGCAAGCCCGTGGGAGCCATGGCCTCCCCGTCGGGCCCGCTGTACGAGAAGGCGGAGCGCCCCGCGCCGCAGGAGTCCACGAACGGCTTCGCCGCCGCCTACCGGGCCGTCTCGAGCCCGCCCCTGGGCCAGCAGGCGTTCGCACCGGGGCCGACCGACCGCGCGGAACTGCCGCTGGACATGCAGCCCACTCAGACCATCCCGACCGTGGACGGCCCCTCCAGCACCTCGGGCAACTGGCCGATCCCGTCCCCGCCGCCGGTCGGCGAGGCCCCGCCGTCGGCCTACGACCCGCTCCAGGACACGGGCTTCAACATCCCGCCCTACGACCCCCTCCAGGACACCGGACAAAGCATCCCGGCCTATGGCAATCCAGGCGCCGCCGGCTATGGATCGAGTGACGTGTACGACACGGGTGAGACGAACGCCGTCTACGACACGTACTACCCGAACGACACGTACAACAGCGGTCCCGCCACTGAAACACTGCCCGGTGCGTCCTACGACTTCGACGCACCGGGATCGGGCGAACCTTGGAACACGCCTTCCGGAGGCTTTAAGTGAACGAGGCTTTGCCTGACGTACCCGAAGTCCGCGTGGTCGGCCTTCCCCAGCTCACGTCTGGCTTCGACCTTGTCGATCGGCTCGATCTGCCCATGCACCTGAAGGTGCATGGGCCACTCGAGCCGATGGGCGGCGAGCAGCTCGCGCAACTCGCCGAACGCATCAACCTCAAGGGCCGCGGCGGCGCGGGCTTCCCCTTCCACAAGAAGCTGCGCTCGGTCGCCGAGGCGGCGATCAAACGCGGCGTCCGGCCGGTCGTCGTCGTGAACGGCAGCGAGGACGAGCCGGCCTGCCGCAAGGACACGGTGCTCATCAACCGTGCCCCGCACCTGATCCTGGACGGCGCGCTGCTGTGCGCCGAAGCACTCGGTGCCCGCACGCTCGTGGTGGGGGTCACCCGTGAGTCCACACAGCGCTCCATGGAGGCCGCGCTGGCCGAACGCGGCCTCAGCAACGGCCGCAGATCGGCACTCCGCGCGCGTGTGCAGCGCAACCCGGTCCGTATGGTCACCGGCGCCGCCGCGTCGCTGATCCGCTCCATCGACGGCGGCCCGGCCATCCCGCCGGGCCGCAAGGTCAGCGCCTCGCAGAACGGCGTCGGCGGCGCGCCCACGCTGCTGTCCAACGCCGAGACCTTCGCCCAACTGGCCATCGCCGCCCGCATCGGCCCGGAGCGCTACGGCAACACCGGTCTGTACGACGAGCCGGGCACCGTCATGCTCACCGTCTCCGGGGCGGTCGCCCGCCCCATGGTGATCGAGGTCCCGACGGGCGTGCCGCTGCGGTACGTCCTCCAGCTCGCCGGCGCCCCGCCGGTGCCCCAGGGCGTGCTCACCGGTGGCTACCACGGCAAATGGATCGACGCGGCGACGGTCAACGAGGCGATCGTCTCGCGCAATTCCCTGGACGCCGTGGGCGGTGCGCTCGGTGCCGGCGCGATCCTGCCGATCACTCAGGAGACCTGTCCCCTGGGCGAGTCACTGCGCGTCGCCCAGTGGCTGGCGGAGGAGAGCGCGGGCCAGTGCGGCCCCTGCTACCTCGGTCTGCCGGCCGCCGCGCGCGGCATGGAGGACATCCTCAACGGCGGCGGACCGGCCGCCCTGGAGGCGCTCAAGCAGGTCGCCAAGAACGTGAAGCGGCGCGGCGCGTGCTCGCACCCGGACGGCTCCGCGATGTTCCTGGAGTCGACCATCAAGGCGTTCACGGACGACCTGGCCGCCCATGTCCTCGGAAACGGCTGCGGACGGCCCGTGGAGGGCGTTCTGCCGCTCTTCGAGGGGGGCAGGGCCCCGACCGGCATCCCGGGCGGCGGCGAGTCCGAGGAGAACGGCCCCAGCCGCCAGAAGATCTTCGTCGACTGGACGCTGTGCCGGGGCCACGGCCTGTGCGCCGACATCCTCCCCGAGGTGTTCCAGCTCGGCGCCGACGGCTTCCCGACCGTGGCGCAGGCGAAGGTGCCGCGGTACGCCGAGGACAAGGCTCTACGCGCGGTGCGCCGCTGTCCGGCGCTGGCCCTGCGCATCGAGGAGGACACGCGCGCTCAGGGCGGCGCGCCGTCCCGCAACCTCCCTGTCCTGTCCCAGGGCCGCGGCCGCCGCGCTCTCGGCCGCTGAGCAGACGTCGTACGGCGGGCTTCCCCCCAGGGGAGCCCGCCGTAGGCGTACCAGGGCCGGCGCACCCGGAAGCCGCACACGAAGAAGGCGGGCCATCCGATCGGATGGCCCGCCTTCTCATCTGCTGTGGAGCTAAGGAGAATTGAACTCCTGACCTCCTGCATGCCATGCAGGCGCTCTACCAACTGAGCTATAGCCCCTTGCTGCGCCCCTCCGGGTTTCCCCGGCGGCGACGCCAACATTACTGGTCCTCCGGGCCCAACACCAAATCGATTTCGCCTCGCACGGAGATGCCCGTTATGTCGTATTTACACCGACTGTACGGAGCTAAGCCGTGACGAACGAATAGAACCGCTTGAGCGTGCAGTGCTCCTCCAGAAGCCGGCCGTAGATCGGCTCGCCCTCCAGCTCGCGGTACGTCTCGATCGGGTCGCCCTTTATGATCAGCGCCCGCGCGCACTCCTCGCACCAGTACTGGTAGTCGGGATTGATCGGCTCCATGTCGCGGACGATCGGAGTCCCGCTGCCACACCAGTCGCATTTCCGCCTGTGTGCACCCATCGATCAGCTCCAGCTGTGGCCGCAGGCCGTGCACACGTAGGAGATCCCGCCGTTGTCGCCGAGCATCTGGGCCACGTGCGCGGATCCGCAGGAAGGGCAGCTGAGGCGGGTGGACATCTCCCAGGTCAACGCTGCTCCGAGGAGGTGGTCGACCTCCTCGAGGATGCTCGCAGGCATCGCTACTCCCTCCCGTCGGGCCGCGCCCCCTTCCGGCCGTTTGATTCTGCCACGACCGGACCAATACGGTCAGCGACGCCTCAGTACCAGTCCGGACACGGCAACCCGGCGGGGCCGTAGAGGTATACGCCTCAGAGTGCCCCGATGACTCAAGAGGGAGCATGAAAAATCCCGCCCCCTGACGGGAACGGGATCTTGAAGCGTGGAGCTAAGGAGAATTGAACTCCTGACCTCCTGCATGCCATGCAGGCGCTCTACCAACTGAGCTATAGCCCCTCGTGTTCTTCCCCGCTCGGCGGGGCGAACAAGAAGAACTTTAGCCTGCGACCTGCCGGAAAGTGAAATCCGGGGTCAGTCGTCGTCGCCGAGCACCGGTTCCGGCAGGGTGCCGGCGTTGTGCTCCAGCAGGCGCCAGCCGCGGGCGCCTTCACCGAGGACGGACCAGCAGCAGTTGGAGAGTCCGCCGAGGCTCTCCCAGTTGTGGGAGTCCAGGGCGAGGAGACGGCCGATGGTGGTGCGGATGGTGCCGCCGTGGCTGACCACGACGAGCGTGCCGTCCTGGGGGAGCTTCTCGGCGTGCCGCAGCACCACGGGGGCGGCGCGGTCGGCGACCTCGGTCTCCAGCTCGCCGCCGCCTCGGCGCACGGGCTCGCCGCGCTTCCACGCGGCGTACTCGTCGCCGTACCGGGCGATGATCTCCTCGTGCGTCAGGCCCTGCCAGGCGCCCGCGTACGTCTCGCGCAGCGCCTCGTCGTGGGTCACCTCGAGGTCGGTGAGCGCGGCGAGTTCGGCGGCCGTGTTCGCGGCCCGCTTCAGGTCGGAGGCGACGATCGCGTCCGGCTTCAGGGCGACCAGCAGCCGGGCCGCGCGCCGGGCCTGGGCGACGCCGGTCTCGGTGAGTTCGACGTCCGTGGTGCCCTGGAAGCGGCGCTCCACGTTCCACGCGGTCTGGCCGTGCCGCCAGAGGATGATGCGGCGGCCCCGGCCCGTGCCGGCGGACGCCTCAGTGAAGGACGTCACCGCCAGTCACCGTCCAGCTCCGCCGCCTCCTCGGCCGCTCGCAGCTTGGCGTGCTCCTCGGCCTTGCCGCGGGTGGCCTTGGCGTCCTCGGGCAGCTCCAGCTCGGGGCAGTCCTTCCACAGCCGCTCCAGCGCGTAGAAGACGCGCTCCTCGCTGTGCTGGACGTGGACGACGATGTCGACGTAGTCGAGCAGCACCCAGCGGGCCTCGCGGTCGCCCTCGCGGCGCACCGGCTTGGCGCCGAGCTCCTTGTTGAGGCGCTCCTCGATCTCGTCGACGATCGACTTGACCTGACGGTCGTTGGGCGCGGAGGCCAGCAGGAAGGCGTCCGTGATGGACAGCACGTCACTGACGTCGTAGGCGACGATGTCGTGTGCCAGCTTGTCGGCGGCCGCCTGGGCGGCGGTGTTGATCAGCTCGTGAGAGCGGTCGGTCACGGTCACTACAAGGCTTTCCGTCGGCGGTCACTTGCCACCAGGGTCTCACGGACCGCCGTGCGCCCCCCACGCGATTACGGGGACCGGGTGGGGGCGCACTCCCGCCGGCTAGTCGGAGGACGGCTTGTAGTCCTGCCCGAGGACGACGGCGACGTCGGCGCTCGCGGAGATCTTGCCCTTGGTGACGGAGCCCGGGGGCAGGCCCAGGGTCTTGGCGACCTCGGCCGCGTCGGCCTTGTCGGCGGCGTCGGCGTAGGTGACCTTGGACGTGGCCTGGGCGGAGCCGGGCGTGCCGCCCTCCAGGAAGGTGAAGCCGCCGTTGAGGAGCACGACGCGGGCCTTCTCCGTGTTGTCCTTCACACCGCTGGCGTTCTGGACGGCGACGCTGACGGCGGCGCCCTTGTCGGGGCTCTTGGCGGTTCCGCCGAGGACGTTCTTGACCACGCTCGCACTGGCCTGGGCGCTGAGCGTGCCGTCGCCCTGGACGGGCAGCAGGTCCGTCCGGTAGTCGCCGCCCTTGGCCAGGTCGGAGAGCCCGGCGAGGAAGGTGCCGAGGTCCTTGTCGGTCAGGGACGGGTCGAGGATCTGCTGCAACGTCTGGATCGTGGTCGTCGCGGCCTGCGGGTCGGAGGACAGCTTGCGCAGGACGCCCTGCAGAACCTGCCCGAAGCGCTCCAGCTGGGCGTTCTGGGCCTCGCCCGGGGCGCGGTAGGTGGCGTAGGCGACGGCCATCTTGCCGCTGAGGGTCTGGGCCTTGCCCTTGTCGACCAGGGGGGCCTCGCCCTTCTTCTTGGCGTCGGGGTCGGGTACGGCCGTGTCGGTGTCGACGTCGATGTTGCCGACGAGGTCGACGAGGTTCTGCAGGTAGGGGGTGTCCAGGCGCCAGGTGCCCTGGATGTCGGTGCCGAGGACCGTGTCGAGCGCGTTGCGGGTGCCGTCGGAGCCGTCGTCCTCGACCGACTTGGCGAGCGTCGTCGTGGTGCCGTCGTCGCTGGTCAGGGCGAGGGAGTTGGGCAGCAGGACGGTGGTGCCCCGCTTGGCGGTGGTGTTGTCGACGAGGAGGGCCGTGGCGGTGCCGCCGCCCTTGATGTCGTGCAGGTGGACGACGATCACGTCGCGCTTCTGGGCGCCCGCGGCCGTCGCCGTGCCCGTCGCGGGGCCGTCGGAGGACAGGCCGGGCAGCTTCCCCGCGTACCAGAGGTAACCGACGCCTCCGACCGCGGCGAGCGCGAGGACGACGACCAGGGCGACGATCCGGCTGCGGGCGCGGCGCCGGGCCTCCTCGCGGCGCTCGGTGCGGTTCTCGGTGAACTTCAGCCAGTCGATGACGTCTTCGGAGTTGTCGTCGGGCTCCTCGACGAAGGCGAACTGCTCGGTGTGGTAGTCCCGCTGGGGGCCGCCCCGGACGTCCTCGTCGTCGGCCGGGCCCGCCTGCTGGGGGATGTGGGCGGTCTGTTCGGCGACGCGGGGCTGCTGGGCCGTACCGGCGCCGGCCGCGGCCTGGCCGTAGGGGTCGTGAGCGGCGGTGCCGCCCTGCTGCTGCCCGGAGGCGTAGGGGTCGTACGAGCCGTAGCCGGGCTGCTGAGCGCCCGTGCCGTAGTCGTACGCGGGCGGGGGCTGCTGCCCGCCCCGGGCGTACGGGTCGTAGCCGTAGCCCTGCTGTTGCTGCTGGGCGTACGGGTCGTACGTCTGCTGCTGGGTCTGCTGGGCCTGGACCTGCCGGTAGACAGGCTGGCCGTACTCGTCGTAGCCGACGAGTTCGTACTGGTCGCCCCCGTACCCCGGGTCGTATCGGTCGTTCACCGGTGCCCCTCTCGGCTCACTCGCCGCGGTACAGCTCGCGCTTGTCGATATAGCGCACGACTCCGTCCGGCACCAGGTACCAGATGGGGTCGCCCTTGGCGACTCTCGCACGGCAGTCCGTGGAGGAGATGGCGAGGGCGGGCACCTCGACGAGCGAGACACCTCCCTCCGGGAGTCCTGGGTCGTTCAGGTGGTGCCCCGGCCGGGTGACCCCGATGAAGTGCGCGAGGGAGATCAGTTCCTCGCTGTCCCGCCAGGTGAGGATCTGGGAGAGCGCGTCGGCGCCGGTGATGAAGAACAGGTCCGTGTCGGGGTTCAGCGCGCGCAGGTCGCGCAGCGTGTCCACGGTGTAGGTGGGGCCGCCGCGGTCGATGTCGATGCGGCTCACGGAGAACTGGGGGTTCTCCGCGGTCGCGATGACCGTCATCAGGTAGCGGTCCTCGGCCGGGGAGACCTTGCGGTGGCTCTTCTGCCAGGGCTGGCCGGTCGGGACGAAGACCACCTCGTCGAGGTGGAACGCCGCGGCGACCTCGCTGGCCGCCACCAGGTGCCCGTGGTGGATCGGGTCGAAGGTGCCGCCCATGACGCCGAGGCGGCGCTTGCCCGGCTGGGGCCGGCCGTTTCCGGGACCGTCGATCTGGCGGTGCTCCGTGGCGGCACGCCGGGGCTCCGAGTGTCGCCCGGTGCCGCTCGCCGTGTCCTGTGCCGGGTCGTACGGCGTCTCGTTCGCCGGACCGGTAGGCATGTCCTGCTCTCCCATGCGTGCAGACCCTACCGGCCCTGACTGAGGCGTCCGGCCGCCCCTGTGGTCCCCGGGGCGCCCCGCGCGGGGCGCCCGGCCGGGCTCAGCGGTCGCGGTTGAAGCGGGTGGTGATCCACAGCAGGAGCAGCAGGGCGAAGAGGGCGCCGCCACCGGTGAGGTAGGGGCTGAGGCTTTCGTGGTTACCGCCGTGCTCCTCGCCCGCGGCGGCGAGGGTGACCAACTGGGCAGCGGTGCTGTGGAAGCTCATCTTCGGCAGGACCTATCGCGTGTGGGCGGGTTAAAGACGTCGGCTCATCGTAAGCGGGCGCCCCGACCGCGATCACCCCGACTCCGCCTGTTGTGACACGGAGCCGGTGTGCGGTCCCGCCCGGCCCGGTCCCGGGGCCCGGCGGGGAACCTTCCCGGTGCCTCAGTCGTCCTTCCGTCTGTAGCCACGCAGCAGGAACCACGCGGTCAGCACACAGCCCACGATCATCACGAGCAGGACGTACCGCAGCATCCCCGGCCCCCCTTGCCGCTCGGCGGCGGTCGCGGCCTCGGCGAGCCAGGCGGCTGCGGGGTGGTGCTCCATGGCGGTGGTCTCCTTCGCTGTACTGCCCGACCACCGTAACTCCGCCTAGGCTGGGCTCTGCCTCGGGGAAGCAAAAGGCCGCACAAGGGGCCGCAAAGGTCATACAGACGCACTGGGGGAAGACATGTCCGACGGCCACGAGCACAACGGGCACGAGCACGTGCCGAGCAGGCAGCGCAGGCGCTTCCCCGGAATCTCCTCGCGTACGTACGAGCACCCGGCCGACCGCTCCGCCCTGGTGGCCCTGCGCAAGCTGAGCGGTTTCGACACGGTGTTCAAGGCGCTCAGCGGCCTGCTGCCCGAGCGCAGTCTGAGGCTGCTGTTCCTGTCCGACTCGGTGCGGGTCTCGGACCAGCAGTTCTCGCATCTGAACGTGATGCTGCGGGACGCCTGCTACATCCTGGACCTGGAGAAGGTCCCGCCGATGTACGTGAACCAGGACCCGCAGCCGAACGCGATGTGCATCGGCCTGGACGAGCCGATCATCGTCGTCACGACGGGGCTCGTCGAGCTGCTCGACGAGGAGGAGATGCGGGCGGTCATCGGGCACGAGGTGGGGCACGCGCTGTCCGGGCACTCGGTCTACCGGACCATCCTGCTGTTCCTGACCAGCCTCGCCGTCCGGGTCGCCTGGATCCCGCTGGGCAACCTCGCGATCATGGCGATCGTGACCGGGCTGAGGGAGTGGTTCCGCAAGTCGGAGCTGTCCGCGGACCGGGCGGGGCTGCTGGTCGGCCAGGACCTCCAGGCGTCCATGCGGGGTCTGATGAAGATCGCGGGCGGCAACCACCTGCACGAGATGAACGTGGACGCGTTCCTCGCCCAGGCCGAGGAGTACGAGGCCGGGGGCGACCTGCGCGACTCGGTGCTGAAGATCCTGAACGTGCTGCCCCGCTCCCACCCCTTCACCACCGTGCGGGCCGCCGAGCTGAAGAAGTGGGCGGAGTCGCGGGACTACCAGCGGATCATGGACGGCCACTACCCGCGGCGCGACGAGGACCAGGACACCTCGGTGCGGGACTCCTGGCGGGACTCGGCGAACCACTACACGACCCATGTGAAGAACTCCAAGGACCCGCTGATGAAGCTGGTCACGGACCTCGCCGGCGGCGCCGGCGACCTGGGCGACCGTGTCCGCCGGGGCTTCGGCGGTTTCGCGAACCCGGCTCAGAAGCCGCCCCGGGGGCCTGAGACGCCGGGCCCGTCGGACTCCCCGCCGGACGGCCCCTCGGATGCCCCTGAGGACGGCCGGCCGCCGCGCGACGGCAGCTGAGGCGCCCGCACACGCGCCTGGGGAGCACGCCTTGAAGGCACGCTCCGGAAGCCGCCTCACACCCTCGGCTGCGCGCTCGTCGCCAGGGTGCCGCACAGGGCCGTGGCGCTGCCCGTGGCGTAGGGGTCCGTGCCCGCGGGGCCGCCTTCCTTGGCCGTCTGGCCGGCCAAGAGGGGGCGCAGGTGGTTCGTGGAGTCCTCGGCGCAGGAGAGCGGGCCCGCTTGGACGTAGGAGACGACCAGCTGGCCCTGGTGCAGGCGCAGGTCGTCGCGGTCGAAGCGGAAGTGCAGCTCGCGCCGGACGGTGAACAGGGACACCTCGGCCTTGCCACCGGCCCCGGCCGGCCGCAGCGCGTACACGAGCGTGTGGTCGGCGGTGACCTCCAGCGTGGACGAGTTGACCTCGGCGGCCTGGAGCGTGCCCTGGACCCGCACCTTGCGGTCGGCCAGCTCCGCGCGGGAGGGGTCGAAGCGGACGAGCCAGCCGGTGGGCGCGTGGCGTCCGTCGGCGGTGGGACGGGCGAAGCTCTGGTCGAACTGGTCCAGCTGGTCGGAATCCAGCAGGACGCGGACGGCGCGGACCTCACCGCCCATGAGCACGTCCGGGTCGAGTGCGGAGCGGACGACGTAGTCCTTGGCGGTGGTCAGGGCGCTGACGACCTGGCTGTCCGAGAAGTGCGCGGTGCGCCGCGAGGCGGGCAGCGGCACGCCCTCCGCGCCGCTCTTGAACTGTGCGGCGGGACTGCGCTCGTACAGATACGCGGTGTCGGCCGTGCCGGGCACCTTGCCCTCGGGGGCGAGCGGGATGACGGTCATCCGCAGGGGCTCGGCGGCCTCCCGGGCGGCGGGGGTCTGGTAGGGGTGGCGCACCCCCATGTAGATCGCGGTGCCGAAGGCGAGGGCGATCAGCAGGACCAGGGCCAGTGCCTGCCGGGACGGGCCCCGGCGCAGGGGCGGCCGACGTCGCACGGCGGGCGCGTGGTCGGCGATGCGCTCCTGCGCGGAGAACTCCTGGAGACGGGCAGCGCGAACGAACGACTCGTCGAAGACGACGGATCGATACTCGTCCTCTCCACCTCCGGGAGCGCCCTCGGGTGTCCCCTCAGGTGGGTCTCCAGGCCCGCCCATATCTTCAGGGTAGGTCCCCGGAAGCTCGGGTAAACGCCGGGCCGCACCACAAGTTCTGACAGGTCCTCACCAGGAAGGGCGGGTTCCGGTCACGGGTTGCGCGGTATCACCGAGACGGCCGGCGGGGAGTGGTCGGCGGAAGCGGAGGGAGCCGCCGCGCTGCCCTGTTCCAGCCCGGTCGAGGTGGGCGCCGGCACGGGTTCCTCTCGGTTGGAGGACGCGCCCCGGTAGACCGCGGTGAAGGCCAGCGCGACCATGCCGATGCCCATCACGAGGGCGAGCAGCCAGGCGACGGGGCGGTGCCAGCGGACCTGTCTGGAGTACGGCCCCGTGCCGCCGTAGCGGTCCTCGATGATGTCGGGGTCGTCCAGCTCGTCCAGCTCGGGATCATGGCCGAAATCGCCGTGGCCGTCCGGACCATACCCCTCGTCGTACCGCTCGCCTCTGGAGTGGGCGCGGCGCGCCTCCGCCTCGGAGGCTTCGGCTCTCGCCTTGGCGGCGGCCAGGAGGCGCTCCACGGCGGTCGGCTCGTGCACCACGGCCGCGCGTACGAAGGCCTCGTCGAAGACCACGGGGGCGAACTCTTCGTCCGACACCCCGCGGTCGTGGTCGTCGTCGGGCTCCCGGCCGTCAGGAAACGGCGTGCCCCCCACGTCCTCCGGCACGCTTCCAGAGTAGACCTGGGGGGTCATTTTGGGCAGACGGTAGGGAGATTCATCCGCCGGTTGAGACGGCGTGCACGGGGTGCCGCACGGCGCACGCGCGGCCCGGCCACCCCAGCCGCACACACATGCGCCGCCTTGCGGACGCCGCGGCAGGCGGCTCAGCGCCGTACGTGCCCGTCCCCGGTGACGATGTACTTCGTGCTGGTCAGCTCAGGGAGCCCCATGGGGCCGCGGGCGTGCAGCTTCTGCGTGGAGATGCCGATCTCGGCGCCGAAGCCGAACTGGCCGCCGTCGGTGAAACGGGTGGAGGCGTTGACCGCGACCGTGGTCGAGTCGACCAGCTGGGTGAAGCGGCGGGCGGCCTGCTGGGAGGTCGTGACGATGGCCTCGGTGTGGCCGGAGGTCCACAGCCGGATGTGCTCGACGGCCTTGTCCAGCGAGTCCACGACGGCCGCGGCGATGTCGTACGACAGGTACTCGGTCTCCCAGTCCTCGGCCGTCGCCTCGACGACGGTGGCCTTGGAGTCCTTGGCGTAGGCCTGCACGCGCTCGTCGGCGTGCACGGTGACCCCGGCCTCCGCGAGGGCGTCCAGGGCCCGCGGCAGGAACTCGGCAGCGATGTCTTGGTGGACCAGCAGCGTCTCGGCGGCGTTGCAGACGCCGACGCGCTGGGCCTTGGAGTTGATCAGGATCTCGACGGCCATGTCGAGGTCGGCCTGGGCGTCGACGTAGACGTGGCAGTTGCCGGTGCCGGTCTCGATGACCGGGACGACGGACTCCTGGACGACCGTGTTGATCAGGGAGGCGCCGCCGCGCGGGATGAGCACGTCGACCAGACCGCGGGCGCGCATCAGCTCGCGCACGCTGTCGCGGCTCTCGCCGGGCACGAGCTGGACGGCGTCGGCGGGCAGCCCCGCCCCGCCCACGGCGTCGCGCAGGACGCGCACGAGGGCGCTGTTCGACTGGTACGCCGAGGAGGAGCCGCGCAGCAGGACGGCGTTGCCGGACTTCAGGCAGAGGGCGGCGGCGTCGACGGTGACGTTCGGCCGGCCCTCGTAGATGATCCCGACGACGCCGAGCGGCACGCGGACCTGGCGCAGGTCGATGCCGTTGGGCAGCGTGGAGCCGCGCACGACCTCGCCGACCGGGTCGGGCAGCGCGGCGACGTCGCGGACGTCCGAGGCGATGGCGCGGACCCGCTCGGGGGTGAGCGTGAGCCGGTCGATCATGCCCTCGCTGATGCCGGCCTCGCGGGCCTTGGCGACGTCCTTGGCGTTGGCCTCGACGATCTCGCTCGTGCGGACCTCCAGCGCGTCGGCGATGGCGAGCAGCGCGTCGTCCTTGTCGGCCCGTGGCAGCGGCGCGAGGCTCGCGGCGGCGGCCTTGGCGCGGTAGGCGGCCTCGGTGACCGGGGACATGGAGTCGTACGGCGAAAGCGTGGTCATAAGGGAAGCGTAGTGTGCCGGGCGGGACCGTTCACGGCGCGTTCCACACCCCGAGACACCTCCCGAGACATCCGCCGGAGCGGGTCAGAACGGATGAACTCCGACCGGCGACGCCGGCGGGGGCCCGTACCCCTCGGCGATGCGCTGGTGGTAGGTGGCGCGGTCGATGACCTCCAGGCCGACGATCTCCCAGGGCGGCAGCCCGGCGGTCTGCCGGTGCTCGCCCCACAGGCGCAGGGCGACGGCGGCCGCGTCGTGCAGGTCGCGGGCCTCCTCCCAGTAGCGGATCTCCGCGTGGTCGACGGCGTATCGGCTGGTCAGAAGGAAGGGGTGGTCGTGGGCCAGCTGTTCCAGGGCCCGCCGGACCTCGGGGAGCGGGGCCTCCTTGCCGGAGACGCTGAGGGTGACGTGCCACAGGCGCGGGGTGTCACCGGGCTCCTCGCCTTCGAAGCGGTCCCCCGCTGCCACGCTCGTCAGGGCCCTCTCCTCACCGGCCGCGCGGGAGCCGGTACCACCACGGGACGCCGCGGCCCCAGGGCGCACTCGTCTCACGACGGCCTCCTTTGCACTGTGGCGCTGCTGCGGAATATGTCCCCCGGGACAAAGTTGAGCAGGCCGCAGGAGATCGCGGGGCGGTTTTGCGGAACGTCCACCACCGGGGGCGGATGTTTCGACCCATTACGGGTGCAGGAGCACCAGGTCGTCCCTGTGTACGACCTCGCGTTCGTACGCGGGTCCGAGTTCACGGGCGAGCACGCGGGTGGAGCGGCCGATCAGCCGGGGGATCTCCTTGGCGTCGAAGTTGACGAGCCCGCGGGCCACGGCGTGCCCCGTGGCGTCCCGCAGCTCGACCGGGTCGCCGGCGCTGAACTCGCCCTCCACGGCGGCGATGCCGGCCGGCAGCAGCGACTTGCGGCGCTCCACGACGGCCTGGACGGCGCCGTCGTCCAGAGTGAGGGCGCCCTGCGGGGTGGAGGCGTGCTGCAGCCACAGCAGCCGGTCAGCGGAGCGTTTGCCGGTGGGGTGGAAGAAAGTCCCGGTGTCCTGGCCGGTCAGGGCGTCGGCCGCGTGGACGGCGCTGGTGAGCACGACGGGGATGCCGGCGGCGGCGGCGATCCGGGCGGCCTCGACCTTGGTGACCATGCCGCCGGTGCCGACGCCGGCCTTGCCCGCGCTGCCGATCTCGACGTCCGCGAGATCGGACGGGTCACGCACCTCGGCGATGCGCGAGGTGCCGGGCTTGCCGGGGTCGCCGTCGTAGACGCCGTCCACGTCGGACAGCAGGACCAGCAGGTCGGCGCGGACGAGGTGGGCGACCAGGGCGGCGAGGCGGTCGTTGTCGCCGAAGCGGATCTCGTCCGTGGCGACGGTGTCGTTCTCGTTGACGATCGGGAACGCGCCCATCGCGAGCAGCTTGTCCAGGGTGCGGGAGGCGTTGCGGTGGTGGGCGCGGCGGCTCATGTCGTCGGAGGTCAGGAGCACCTGTCCGACGCGGACGCCGTAGCGGGCGAAGGAGGCGGTGTAGCGGGCGACCAGCAGGCCCTGGCCGACGCTGGCGGCGGCCTGCTGGCGGGCCAGGTCCTTGGGGCGGCGGCGCAGGCCCAGGGGGGCGAGGCCGGCCGCGATGGCACCGGAGGAGACCAGGACGATCTCGCGCTCGCCGCCGCTACGGATTTTGGCGAGCACGTCGACCAGCGCGTCCACGCGGTCCGCGTCCAGGCCGCCCGAGGCGGTGGTCAGCGAGGAGGACCCGACCTTGACGACGATCCTGCGGGCCTCGCCCACGGCCTGCCTTGCCCCTGCCACGTCCCCGTCCGTCCCCTCGCGTCGATGCGGTCGCTCACCAGGAAATCTACGGGACGGGCGCACGGGGCGCGGCGCCGGTCCACGCTACGGACAGTGCCGCTCGTGTCACGGGAGCGCCGTCACCCTGCCCGGATCCCGCCCCACCCCACGACAGGAATGCAATCTTCCGCTACGGTCCGACGCCACGCGGGACGGCAGCCGCCCCCACGCCTTGACGACACGCGCGTGTCGTCAGGAGGTCGCCGCACGTTAACCCGGACGGCCGACCTGCGCCGCGCCGAACCGACGCTCCTGGAGTGACCGCAGTGCCCCTACCTCTCCCCCGCCCACCGGCCCTGCTGAAGGGGCTGGTCACCATCGTCCTGGCCGCCGCGTTCGCCGCTCAGGCGGTCGCGGCGCTGCTCCCCCACGTCCCTCTGCTGCTCGCCGCGACCGCCGTCTCCCTGGCCACCGAGGGCGTCCTGTACCGGTGGCAGCGCGGGGTGCTGTCGCTGTTCGCCAAGTCGCACGCGGACATCACCGTGCGGCACGTTCTGCGGGACCTGCTGCTGGTCGTGTGCCTGCTGCGGCTCGGCGAGCAGGACCGGGAGACGGTGTACGCCCCGCTCGTGGCCGGGCTGCTCGCCTTCTACGTGCTGCACTGCGCGATCCAGGCGCTCTCCGTCCTGGTGCGCCGGACCCGCACCCTGCCGGTGGTGACCCGGAACATCGACGCCTCGGCCCTGCGGCTGTCCCCGGCCCCGCCCGTGCTGCTGCGCCGCCCCGGCCACCGGCTCCTGGTGTTCGGCCTGCCGGCGACGGCCGGGCTGCTGGCCGCCGCGCCGGGCGACGAGCCGGTGTACGCGGCCGCGGGCATCGCGCTCTCCCTCGCGCTCGCGCTGACCGGCCTCGGCGCACTGCTGCTGCGGCTGCTGCCGGGGCGCCGCCCGGCCGGCGAGCAGGAGGTGCTCGACTGGTTCGACGCGTGGCTGGCCGAGTACCGGCCGACCGTGGGCCTGTACTTCTCCGGCGGCGCCTCCTCGGCCTACCAGGCGAACATGTGGCTGGAGCCGCTCGCCAAGACCGACGGGAAGCCGGTCATCGTGCTGCGCGAGCGGTTCATGGTGCAGAAGATCGCGGCGACGGACATCCCGATCGTGTGCCTGCCGAAGGTGTCCACGCTGATGCGTCTGGAGCACTCCACGCTCCAGGTCCTCATCCATCCCTCGAACTCCGGCAAGACCTCCCAGGTGCTGCGCATCCCCACGATCCGGCACACCTTCGTCAACCACGGCGAGAGCGACAAGCTGTCCTCGTGCAACCCGTACGCGAAGGCGTACGACGAGGTCTGGGTGGCCGGGCCCGCCGCGCGCGAGCGGTACGCGCTGGCCGAGGTGGGCGTCGAGGACAAGGACGTCGTGGAGACGGGCCGTCCGCAACTCGACGCCGTGCAGCCGTACGCCGACCCGCCGGCCGGGACCTACACGACCGTGCTGTACGCGCCCACCTGGGAGGGCTGGGACGGCAACCCCGGCAACACATCGGTGATCACGGCCGGCGAGAACCTGGTGCGGGCGCTGCTCGCGGACCCGGGCGTGCGGCTGCTGTACAAGCCGCACCCGCTGACGGGGTCGGTGGACCCGCGCGCGGGCGCGGCCGATCTGCGCATCCGGGAGCTGATCCGGGCGGCCAACCGGGAGCGCACGGGAGCGCGTCGCCCCACGGCCGATGCGGAGCTGGCCCGGCTCACCGAGGAGCTGGACCGGCTCACCAGGGCCGACTTCCGGTCCTGGGCCGACACACTGGAGCGGATGCTCGTGCAGTCGGCGCCGGAGCCGGGCCGGGCACAGTCGGTGGCACGGGCGACGGCGGCCTGGGAGGCGGCGTACTGGGCCTCACTGCCGGAGGGCGAGCACCAGATCATCACGGACGCCCGCCCCACGCTCTACTCCTGCTTCAACGTCGCCGACCTGCTGATCAGCGACGTGTCGAGCGTGATCAGTGACTTCCTGGCGAGCGAGAAGCCGTACGCGGTGGCCAACACCAGCGGGCTGCCCGAGGAGGTCTTCCGTACGGCGTTCCCCACGGTGGCGGCGGCGACCGTGCTGACACCGGACGCGGCCGGGGTGCCGAGCCTGCTGGAGACGGTCCGGCACCCGGAGAAGGACACCCTGGCCGAGGCACGCGCCGCGCTGAAGCTGCGCCTGCTGGGCCCGGCCGAGCCGCCGTCGCAGGAGCGCTTCAACGCAGCCGTACGGGCCCTGTGCGCCCAGGCCCGGGACCACCGGGCACGGCTGGCGGAGCGCCTGGCGGCGGAACGCCCGGCCGCGGAACTGCCCGGCCAGCGCACACAGCCGGCGAGCGGCGGGGCAGGCCTGCCGACGACGGCACCGCGCTAGCGGCACGGCGGCACGCACCAGCGGACGAACCGACCGACCGCGGGGCCGTGGGCGATCACCCACCGGCCCCGCGCCCGCGTTCACGCCGCCTGCCTCACCTCACGCGACGTCAGCACCCGCCGCGCCTTGCGCACCGCCCGGCGTACGAAGGTGTCGACGCCGCCCTCGCGGTAGCCCGGGAAGGCACGGGCCTCGCGCGGCTCGGCGAGGTACACCGAGTCGGGGATGCCGGCGGCGCGGTCGCGGAAGTGCGGGTAGACCAGGTAGACGCGGCGCCCCTTCTTCTCCAGCAGCGCCGCCGCCTGCTTCTTGGCCTTGACGAACTTCACGACGTCCAGCAGCAGTTCGGGACGCTGCTCGGCGACCAGATGCAGCCGCAGCCGCTCGTGCACCTTGAGGCGCTGGGCGACGCCCTCGGTCCAGTACGCGTCCATCAGCGGCTTGGCCAGCTCGAACTTGTGCCGGCGTATCTCCTCGCTGTCCGTCAGGTACTTGGGCCCGAACTGCGGCAGCAGCGTGACGAGGAACGGCCGGACCATCAGCTGGTCGCGCCGGCCGCCCGCGGGGACGAGCTCGGCGATGAGGTTCATCAGGGCCCGCGCGGAGTCGAAGCGCAGCGTGTAACTGCCGCTCTTGGTCACGTGCTTGCCGTCGTCCCGGCCGACCAGGTAGTAGCAGGTGTGGTCGGCGACCACGGAGACGCCGTCCGCCCGCAGGTACGCCTCCATCGTGAACAGGGCGTCCTCACCGGTGAACAGCGACTCGTCGAACCGCATGCCGTGCCGGTCGAGCAGGGCGCGGCGGAACAGCTTCTGCGCGCTGAGCGTGAACTTGATGTTGGACGAGTAGACGTCCGTGCGCTCCACCGTCTTGCCCCACATGGACTTCGGCGCCGAGCGGTTGACGCCCTCGACCTTGCCGAGGACGACGTCCGTCCCGGCGCGGTCGGCCATGTCGACCATCCGCTCCAGAGCCTCGGGTCCCAGCCGGTCGTCGGCGTCGAGGAAGAAGACGTAACGCCCGGTCGCCTTGCTCAGACCGACGTTGCGCGGGCCGCTGGGGCCGCCGGAGTTCTCCTGCCGGATCACCAGGACATGCATCGGAGCACGCTCGGCGAACTCCTCCAGGTACTCCCCTGTACCGTCCGTCGATCCGTCGTCCACCGCGATGACCTCGACGCGCTCCGGATCGATGGTCTGCGCCTCGACGGACGAGAGGCACTCGATCAGATAAGGCATCGCTTCGTACGCACCGATGATCACACTCACATCAGGCTGCGCAACGGTCACGTTTCCCCCTAGTCAATGGGATATTCCCCCCGTATCGCCTCATTCGCTACTTGGTAGACGGGTGATCGGGACAAGCGGTTGCCTCGACCACATGTTTTAGTGAGTCACCTCACATGGTGAACCGTCAGGAAGCGGGAAAGCGAAAGAGTTCGGCCCCCGAGGAACACTCCTCGGGGGCCGAACTCTGAAGCGAGGGGCGGCGGTTCAGCCCGTGCCGACACCGTCCGTGTCGCCGGCGGAGGACACCCGCTGCCCGGGCACGGCGTTCGCCAGTTCCGACTCGGCCGTGGCGGCCGCGATCCGTGACTCCTGGCCGACGTTGCGCGTCTCGGCCTTGAGCGCGAGGTTCGCGACGGCGGTGTTGAACTGGTCGATGGAGGCCGGCTCGTCCGGGCCCAGCAGGTACTGCTTGAGCTCCTTGCGGTCCTCGGCCAGCGGATCGGCGGCCGGGTCGCGGACGGCGCTCAGCAGCTCGCCCAGCCCGTCCGCGCTGTTGGACAGGATCACCGCGGCACGCACGGCCGTGTTGTTCCGCTTGAACTCCTCGGCACCCACCTCCGCGGAGTCGGTGACCGCGTACGGCTTGCCGCTCGCGATGAAGTCGGACACCACGCTGGAGATGTCGGAGACCATCGCGTCGGAGACGTTGAAGCAGTCGTACAGCCGCGGCTCGGCGCCCGTGATGACCCGGTGCTCCCAGGTGGGGAAAGAACGCCAGTAGGCGTCGTTCCACTCGCCGCGCAGCCGGGCGACCTCCTCGTGCCGGGCGACGTCGACCTGCCCGTCACGAGTGGCCTCGGCCTCGTCGCGGCCCTTGTCGCCGGTGCCGACCAGCTGGGCGATCCGGGCCTCGATCCGGTCCAGCTCGGCCTTGGCCTGCGTCTGGGCGGCGCTGTCGGTGACGAAGCGCGAGTCGGCGGCACGCTCGGCGGCGGCCTTCTGGACCAGGGCGGTGATGCGCTGGTGGGCGGCCTTGGCCTCCTTGCTGCGTGTGCCGGTGAAGGGGTGCGGCTTGTACAGGACGCGCACCGGCGGGTCGGCCATGACCAGCTTCTTCACGATGTTCTCGCCGGCCAGCAGGATCGAGGTGTTGCCGGGGTTGTCGTCCCAGCCCTCCCAGGTGGGGGCGTACAGCACGGTCGGGATACGTCCCTCGGGCACGCCCTGCCAGGTCTGGATCGGGGCGAGCTGCGGGCGGCCGACCTCGACGATGTCCTCGTCGCGGACACCGACGTCGGCGATGGCGTAGCGGTCGCGGCCCGCGCGGCCGGCCGTCCACACCTCGTCGTAGACCTTGCTGAACGGGTTGACGCTGGCGAGCTTGTCGCTGTCGCCGTGGCCGATGAAGACGTGCTTGATGGTGGGCACGCGCAGCATGTGGATGTTCTTGCCGACGTTCGCCGCGTAGAGCGCGACCCGCACCGTGGACAGGTCCATGTTCATCAGGTGCACCCCTCCGGGCACGCAGATGACGGGGACCGTGGTCGGCGCGAGGTTGTTCAGGATGGCCCGCTCGCGCAGGATGATCAGCGGCTTGGAGTCCAGCTTCTCCATGGTGTCCAGCCACATGTTCACCTGGTACGCGGAGTCCTTCGAACCGGAGAAGTACAGGACCGTCTCCGGCTTGTACTCGCCCAGCCAGTCGTCGACGGCGGCCAGCACCTTCTCCGCGTTCGGCGGGATCTTCCGGCCCCGGACGTACGGCATGAGCGCCAGGACGTACACGGTGGCGACGGCCACCGTGATGCCGATGCCGACGAAGCCCACGAGGGCCGACTTCACCTGCGCGGCGATCAGGATGCCCGCGACCGCGAAGAGGTCGAGGTGCAGCATCTTCTCGGCAGAGCGGTGCAGCAGCCCCCGCGGCGGGGCGTCCGGGATGCGGATGCGCGACTTCAGGTCGACGTTGCGGGTGGCGACCGGCATGCGGCGGCGGTTGCGGATCAGCTGGACCAGCGCACCGTGCGGGGCCTGCAGACCGTAGAAGGCGATGAAGCAGGCGATCGCCCCGTAGTAGATCAGGTTGTCCGCGAGGGACAGCCGGGCCAGCAGCAGGACCAGGAGCAGCTGCCGGATCAGGAAGCGGATCGACAGGCCGGCCCGGACCTTGCCGAGGCGGTTGATCAGATAGCTGCCCTTGCGGTGCAGATAGTGGTCCGCCAGGTACGTCACGGCGGCCGCTGCCGCGAAGGCGGGGACGCTCGGGACGAGCGCGGCCAGCATGAGGGCGGGGAAGCCCGCCACCATGAGGACCGCCGCGGCCAGCTCGGCCGCGCTGCCCACCCGGGCGACGCGAATAGCGGTGGATATCACGGAGAAACCTGCTCTTGGGAGGGGTGTGCCGGTCTTGGTTCGAGAATGCGGCTGGTCTGTGAATATTCGCGAGACGGTATGGATTCAGGCCCCTGCGAACACTCCTGTCGACAAACGTGAACAGGAGAGCGCAGAGGCCTGAATTACCGAAGTCTATTTGGCGCCAATTATTACACGCCGTCCTGCCGGTCCAGCACCGAGGCCAGCGCCTGCTCGAAGCCGGAGGCGCGGGCCGCACCGGCGGTCGGGTCCTGCTGGCGGACGTCGATGACGTGGCCGGTCAGCTCGGACAGCAGCACGTCGAGCGAGGTGCGGGCCACGGCCTCGGAGGACAGCAGCGAGCCGGCCGGCTCCTGGCCGAACGCCTTGGTGCGCATCGGGGTGGCCGTGCGCTCGGGGTTGATGCAGTTGACGCGGACGCCGTCGCCGGCCCACTCGTCGGACAGGGCCTGGGTGAGGTTCACCATGGCGGCCTTGGTCGAGGAGTAGAGGCTGTACTCGGCGCGACCCCGGGTGTAGCTGCTGGAGGTGTACAGCAGCAGCTGGCCCTTGGTCTCGGACAGGTACTTGTACGACGAACGGGCGATCTGCACCGGGGCCAGGTAGTTGACCTTCAGCGCCTCTTCGATGGTGGCGTTGTCGGTCTCGGCGAGCTTGCCGATGCGCAGCACGCCGGCGGTGTTGACCACGTAGTCGATGCGGCCGGTCTCGGCGTAGGCCTTGGACAGGGCGTCGTCGACCTCCTCCGGGTTCTCCACGTGGGTGCCGGTGGTGGAGCGGCCCAGCGCGTAGACCGAAGCGCCGTAGGACTCGGCGAGTTCGGCGATGTCCTTGCCGATGCCGTAGGAGCCGCCGAAGACGACGACCGTCTTGCCGGTCAGCAGCTCGCGGTAGGCCTCCTCGGAGACCTGCTCGGGCGCGGCCGTGGAGGCCAGCTGGAAGAGCTTGTCGGCGATGAAGACGTCGACGGGCTGGGTGACCTTCATGTTGTACTCGTCACCCGCGACGACGTGGATCGGCACGTCCGGCAGGTACTTGAGCACGACGGAGCAGTCGTCGGTGGCCTGGAAGTTGGGGTCACCGGCGGCGACCTCGTAGGCCCGCTTGATGGTGGACAGCTTGAAGGCCTGCGGGGTCTGGCCGCGGCGCAGCCGGGAGCGGTCCGGGATCTCGGTGATGAACTCGCCGTCCTCGCCGTGCGTGCGCGTGACGATGATGGTGTCGGCGGAGGGGATGGCCACGTCGACGGCCTGGTAGCGCTCCAGCGCGGTGACGCAGTCGTCGATGACGCGCTGCGACAGCAGGGGGCGCACGGCGTCGTGGAAGAGGACGTTGGCGTCCTCCCCCTCCGCCAGGCCCTCGCCCAGGGCCGAGATGGCGCGCTCGGTGGTCTCGTTCCGCGTGGCGCCGCCCTCGATGATCTTCGAGACCTTCTTGAATCCGGCCTTCGCGACAATCTTCTCGATGTCGGGCACATAACCCGGCGCCATCAGCACGATGATGTCGTCGATCGAGTCGGCGTTCTCGAAAGTGGTCAGCGTGTGCTCGATGACTGCCTTGCCGGCGATCTTCAGCAGCTGCTTGGGGATCGACAGACCCACCCGCTGACCGGTGCCACCGGCCAGGATCACTGCGGTGGTACGGGGCTTGGCTATGTGCTGGGACACAGGTGACCTACCTTGGGGCGACAGGGAACTTGGAAATGGTCCCACTTGTGGTTACCGCAGTGCAAGGTGAGCGACCTCCGCCGCATATGTGCGCGCAACCTGTCATTCACCTCCCACTCCTGGTGATTGGTGAGACGGCTGCGCGGGCCCCGGGGAAATGCGCTGTGAGTAACTCCACAGGCGCTCAGCGACGTCGGAGCCGCTCGGGACGGCGGTGACCGAGGACCTTCACGAGTTCCTTGGACGATGTCCGGTGCACGGTACGCGCTTTGAAGGTGCCCTGCGTACCGGCCCGCCGCTCGCCCCGGCGGGCGCCACTGCCGCGGTGCGCGGATCTTCACGTCCCGGGGCGAGGGGCTGCACGCCTTCTTCATAGGCCCCGGGCGCGAATACGGCTCGCCCGGCCGTTCATTGCCGCGGAATTACTGATTAAGATTCCGCAGCATTTCGGTCTCGGCGAGAGCAATAGGCCGGCGTCCCGGGTCGGACTTCTCACACGGCTCACGCGCCGCGTACGAGGAAGAGCCCGGCACTCCGAGGAGTACCGGGCTCACGCGTGCGTCGGGGGCCGGGTCAGACCACCTCGACGCCCGGCCGGCCCGCCTCGACCCGCAGCCTGGCCAGCGTGCTCGGCGTCGCCGACGGCTGCCGTACGGTGTCGACCACCCTCACCTGGGCGTCGATGCCGGCGCGGCCGATGTCGAAGAGGTGGTAGCCGCGGTGGGCGTCGAGCAGCTTCCAGTGCGGGTTGTCCGGGCGCCGCGGGTCCCACTCCTTGCGGAAGGCCGCCTGGTCCTGGTCGCCGTTGCTGGAGATGGAGGTGCCGACGAACTCGGCGCCGACGACCTCGGAGTCCGCGTCGGCGTAGTCCTCCTTGAGGTCGCTGACCATCGTCAGGTGCCGGTCGCCGGAGAGCACGACGGGGTTGCGGACCTGCTTGAACTCCTTCAGGAAGCGGTTGCGTTCGGCCTGGTAGCCGTCCCAGGCGTCGTAGAACCAGAGCTTGCCCTCGCCGACCTGGAGGTCCGTCTCGGCCATCATGATCTGCGAAGCGATCAGATTCCAGCGGGCCGGCGAGTCCTGCAGCCCGTTCAGCAGCCACTGCTTCTGCCGTGCGCCCAGCATGGTCAGGGACGGGTCCTGGGCACCGGCCTGGCTCTTGGCCTGGTCGCTGCGGTACTGCCGGGTGTCCAGGACGTTGAGCCGGGCCAGGCGGCCGAACTCCAGACGGCGGTACATCTTGATGTGCGGGCCGTTCGGGACGGCGGTGGCACGGACCGGCATGTGCTCGTAGAACGCCTGGTAGGCCGCGGTCAGCCGGGCCACGAACGCGTCGTGCGGCTGCTTGTCCGGGTCCTGGGGGATCTCGCCGGCGAAGTCGTTGTCGACCTCGTGGTCGTCGAAGCTCACCACGAACGGGGCGTTCGCGTGCATCGCCGCGAGGTCGGCGTCGGTGCGGTACTGGGCGTACCGGTTGCGGTACTGGGCGAGGCTGAACGGCTCCCCGGCCCCCTCGTGGCGTCGTACGCCCGTCGCCGAGGGCGTGGACTCGTAGATGTAGTCGCCGACGAACACCACGACGTCCGGGTCCTGCTCCAGCATGTCGGCGTATGGCGTGAAATAGCCGTGCTGCCAGTTCTGGCAGGAGGCCAGCGCCATGCGCAGGGAGCCACCGGAGCTGTAGGGGTGGGGCGCGGTACGGGTGCGGCCGACGGGCGAGAGCTGCCCGCTGGTGCGGAAGCGGTACCAGTAGGTACGGCCCGGGCGCAGCCCGCGTACGTCCACGTGAACGCTGTGCCCGTACTCGGGCCGGGCCTGGGCGGTGCCCCGGCGGACGAGCTTTCTGAACCGGTGGTCCTCGGCGAGCTGCCACTCCACGGGCACCACCCGGTCGGGCATACCGCCGCCGTTCAGCGGGTCCGGGGCGAGCCGGGTCCACAGCACGATGCCGTCCGGCAGTGGGTCTCCGGAGGCGACGCCGAGGCTGAACACGCCGTCGGGCAGCGGCGTCTCGGCCCCCTGGGCGGTGGCCGGGAGCCACAGCTGGGCGGAGGCCGCTGCGCCGAGGACCGCGGCACCGGCGGTCAGAAATCGGCGTCGGTCGGGGGATACTGCTCCGGTCATCGACTGACTCCCTTACCTCGCTGGCCACTTGGACTCTGGGAAGCTTCACGCTCGCGGGCGGTCCGCCCGCTGAACGCCGGAGTTCACGTACATGACAACTAAGCAGACAAAAGGAGACCCACCGCCAGCGTCGGAACAAGCCGTTGCCGGGGTGGGTCTGACAGATGATCAGGCAGAGATCACGGGGAGAAGCCGGCGTCGAGCGCGGAGCCGTCCGGGCCGGTGCCGTGGGTGCCCGCGCCGAAGCTGACCGAGCCGGTGGCGGTGGGGGCGGCGACCGGGTTGAGGAACGCCCAGACTCCCCCGTCGCGGTTCTCCCCGGTGGCGCTCACGAACGGCTCGGGCCGGCCGTCGCCGTTGACGTCGAGCAGCTTGGTCCGGGCGCCGAAGAAGTCGTTCCGCTCCGCCGTGCCCGGGACGCTCGCGGTGTTCTGGGGTGGTGAAGACGTCGGCGTAGCCTCGCCGTTGACGGCTGCGACGGAGACGCCCCCGCCGAAGCCGTCGCCCCACTCGCGGCCGTCGGCGGCGTGCGCGGGCATCGGGGCCGTGGCGGCCACCAGCACGGTGATGGCCGCCGCGACACAGGCTCCCTTGCCGCGGTCCGTCAACCGCCGGAATCGAAACGGATCAGAACGGCTCGAAGTCGTCGAACTCCCGCTCCGCCTCGTCCCGCTCGGCCTGCCGGTCCCTGCGGCGCTGCGCGGCCGGTCGCGCCTCCTCCAACCGGTGGTCCTCACCGCGTCGGCCGAGCATTTCGGCCCCGGCCATCACGGACGGCTCCCAGTCGAAGACCACGGCGTTCTCCTCGGGACCGATGGCGACACCGTCGCCACCGCGGGCACCGGCCTTCATCAGTTCCTCTTCGACCCCGAGCCGGTTGAGCCGGTCCGCCAGGTAGCCGACCGCCTCGTCGTTGTTGAAGTCGGTCTGCCGCACCCAGCGCTCGGGCTTCTCACCGCGCACCCGGAACAGCCCGTCGTCCTCGCGCGTCACGGTGAAGCCCGTGTCGTCCACGGCCTTGGGCCGGATCACGATCCGCGTGGCCTCTTCCTTCGGCTTCGCGGCCCGCGCCTTCGCCACGAGCTCCGCGAGCGCGTACGACAGCTCCTTCAGCCCCATGTGCGCCACGGCCGACACCTCGAACACGCGGTACCCGCGCGCCTCCAGGTCGGGCCGCACCATCTCGGCCAGGCCCTTGCCGTCCGGTACGTCGATCTTGTTCAGGACGACCAGCCGCGGACGGTTGTCCAGCCCGCCGTACTCGCGCAGCTCCGCCTCGATGGCGTCGAGGTCGGAAACCGGGTCGCGGTCCGACTCCAGCGTGGCGGTGTCCAGGACGTGCACGAGCACACTGCACCGCTCCACGTGCCGCAGGAACTCCAGGCCCAGGCCCTTGCCCTGGCTGGCCCCCGGGATCAGACCGGGCACGTCGGCGATCGTGTACACCGTCGAGCCGGCCGTGACGACACCGAGGTTCGGCACGAGCGTGGTGAACGGGTAGTCGGCGATCTTCGGCTTGGCGGCGCTCAGCACCGAGATCAGCGACGACTTGCCGGCGCTCGGGTATCCGACGAGCGCCACGTCGGCGACCGTCTTCAGCTCCAGGACGACTTCGCGCACGTCTCCCGGCTCGCCGAGCAGCGCGAACCCGGGCGCCTTGCGCCGCGCGGACGCCAGCGCCGCGTTGCCGAGCCCGCCCCGGCCGCCCTGCGCGGCGACGAACGACGTGCCGTGCCCGACCAGGTCGGCGAGGACGTTGCCCGCCTTGTCGAGGACCACCGTGCCGTCCGGCACCGGCAGGACCAGGTCCTGTCCGTCCTTGCCGAAGCGGTTGCCGCCCTCGCCGGGCTTGCCGTTGGTGGCCTTGCGGTGCGGGGAGTGGTGGTAGTCGAGGAGCGTGGTGACGGACTGGTCGACGGTGAGGATCACGTCCCCGCCGCGGCCGCCGTTGCCGCCGTCGGGTCCGCCCAGCGGCTTGAACTTCTCACGGTGGACGGAGGCACAGCCGTGGCCTCCGTTACCCGCGGCGACATGCAGCTCGACGCGGTCCACGAAGGTGGTCATGGTGGGTGCCTCCAGTGATGTACGGCCGTTGTGTACGGGTTGTACGGGGTTGTTCTCTGCGTAACACGCGAAAGGCGGACCCGCTTCCCGTGAGGGAAGTGAGGTCCGCCTCGCGAAAGCTTCCGGTCAGGCGACCGGAACGATGTTCACGACCTTGCGGCCACGGTGGGTGCCGAACTGCACCGAACCGGCCTGGAGGGCGAACAGCGTGTCGTCGCCGCCACGGCCGACACCGGCGCCCGGGTGGAAGTGGGTGCCGCGCTGACGGACCAGGATCTCACCCGCGTTGACGACCTGACCGCCGAAGCGCTTCACGCCGAGGCGCTGAGCGTTGGAGTCACGACCGTTACGGGTGGACGATGCGCCCTTCTTGTGTGCCATCTCTCCTCAGTCCCTTACTTCGCAGCCGCGGGGATCTCAGTGACCTTGATCGCCGTGTACTGCTGGCGGTGGCCCTGACGACGGCGGTAACCGGTCTTGTTCTTGTAGCGCAGAATGTCGATCTTCTGGCCCTTGTGGTGGTCCACGACCTCGGCCTGGACCTTGATGCCGGCCAGCACCCACGGGTCGCTGGTCACGGCGTCGCCGTCGACAACGAGCAGGGTCGAGAGCTCGACCGTGTCGCCAACCTTGGCAGTGGAAATCTTGTCAACCTCAACGATGTCGCCGACAGCAACCTTGTGCTGGCGACCACCGCTGCGCACGATGGCGTACACGCGGACTCACTCTCTCGCTCGGGGAAACGGCACCCCCGCAGGCCAGCCGCCCGACACAAAGAGCGGCCTCTCCTGGGCGCCCGGCGCCCGGAGGATGAGGTTTACGGGGATGTGACGCGTCATTCGACACGCCGACGGTCAAGGTTACGGGGCCGCGGCCAAGAGGGTCAAACCGAGCCGGGCCCGCCGCCTGTGCGACCGGTCACGCCGGTCGCACCCGCCGGGGCGTACGCAGGTTCGCGCACGCCCCGGCGGACGTCGAGGCGGTCAGTCCTCGTCGGTGGAGGCCGAGACGGAGGAGCGGGACTGCTCCGCCGCGACGGTCTTCTTCGACGTGGTCTTCTTGGCGGCGGTCTTGGTGGTCTTCGCCGCCGCCTTCTTCGCCGTCGTCTTCTTGGCCGCGGTCTTCTTCGCCGCGGTCTTCTTGGTGGCGGCCTTCTTCGCCGTGGCCTTCTTGGCCGTCTTGCGGGCCGTCTTCTTGGCCGGGGCCGACTCCTCGGCGGCCGCCTCGACGGCCTCCTCGGCGGGCTCCTCGGCGGGCTCCTGCGGGGCGGCGCCGTCAGCCGCGGCGGCCTGAGGGGCGTCCTCGGGAGCGGCCGACGGGACGACCACGACGGCCGCCTCCTCGGGCGCGGTGGACACGGTGGGCTTGCGCACGGCGCGGCGCCGCGGACGGGCCGGGGCGGCGCTATCGGCGGACGCCGGTGCGGCCGCCTCGGCAGCCGCCGCGACCTGTTCAGCCTGCTCGGCCTGCTCGGGCGCCGGTGCGGCCTCGGCCGCGGCGGGCGCGGTCTCGGACACCGTCACCACGGCCGCCTCCGCCCCCGCCGGAGAACCGGCCGGCGCGGACACCTTGCGCGTCGCCCGCCGGCGGCCACGGCCCTTGGGCGCGGCCTCCTCGGCGGCCGGGGCCTCGACGACCGGGTCCTCGACGGCGATCGGCTCGGCGTGCGCCTCGGCGGCCGGTTCCGGCTGCACCGGACGGGCGACCTCCTCGGCGGCGGTCACGTCCTGAGCCGTCGGCACCTCGGCCGGCTCGGCCTTCCTGTCCTGCTCGGCCTTCGGCTCCGCCGTCTCACCGCGCGGCGCACCCGCCGGAGCCGACGCCCGCCGGCTCGCCCGGCGCCGCGACCGACCGCGCGTGGCCGCGGCCTCAGCCTCGGCGGCGCTGCTGTACAGCTCCTCGTCGGGCTCGAAGACCGGCTCGGGCAGCGCGATCGGCTCGGCGATCTCGGCGCCGACCTCGGCCTCGGTCTCCGCCTCCTGCTCGGCGGTCTCCAGGGCCGCCTCGTGCACGTGCGGCTGGTCGGCGGCACCGGCACGGGCGCGCTTCTTGCGCTTGCCGCCGCCCCCGCCGGCGCCGGTCGGCTGCTCCATGTGCACGATGACACCGCGTCCGTTGCAGTGGACGCAGGTCTCGGAGAAGGACTCCAGGAGCCCCTGCCCGACCCGCTTGCGGGTCATCTGCACGAGCCCCAGCGAGGTCACTTCCGCGACCTGGTGCTTCGTACGGTCCCGGCCCAGGCACTCCAGCAGGCGCCGCAGCACCAGGTCCCGGTTGGATTCCAGCACCATGTCGATGAAGTCGATGACGATGATGCCGCCGAGGTCGCGCAGCCGCAGCTGGCGGACGATCTCCTCGGCCGCCTCCAGGTTGTTCCTGGTGACGGTCTCCTCGAGGTTGCCGCCCTGGCCGGTGAACTTGCCGGTGTTGACGTCGACGACGACCATCGCCTCGGTCCGGTCGATCACCAGCGAACCGCCGCTGGGCAGCCAGACCTTGCGGTCCAGCGCCTTGGCGAGCTGCTCGTCGATCCGGTAGGTGGCGAAGACGTCGACCTCGGAGGTCCACTTCTGGAGCCGGTCGGCGAGGTCCGGCGCGACGTGCGAGACGTAGCCGTGGATGGTCTGCCACGCCTCGTCGCCGCTGACGACGACCTTGGAGAAGTCCTCGTTGAAGATGTCGCGCACGACCCGGACGGTCATGTCCGGCTCGCCGTACAGCAGCGTCGGCGCGTTGCCGCCGTTCTTGGCCTTCTTCTGGATGTCCTCCCACTGCCCCTGGAGCCGCTCGACGTCCCGGCGCAGCTCGTCCTCGCTCGCGCCCTCGGCGGCGGTGCGCACGATGACGCCCGCGTCCTCGGGGACGATCTTCTTGAGGATCGTCTTCAACCGCGCCCGCTCGGTGTCGGGCAGCTTGCGGCTGATGCCGGTCATGGAGCCCTCGGGCACGTACACGAGGTAGCGCCCGGGGAGGGAGACCTGGCTGGTCAGACGGGCACCCTTGTGCCCGATGGGGTCCTTCGTCACCTGGACGAGCACGGACTGCCCGGACTTCAGGGCGGACTCGATGCGCCGCGGCCCGTTGGCCATGCCGAGCGCCTCGAAGTTGACCTCACCGGCGTACAGCACCGCGTTGCGGCCCTTGCCGATGTCGATGAAGGCGGCCTCCATCGACGGCAGCACGTTCTGCACCTTGCCGAGGTAGACGTTGCCGACGTACGAGACCGCCTGCTCCTTGTTGACGTAGTGCTCGACGAGCACGCCGTCCTCCAGGACGCCGATCTGCGTACGGTCACCGTGCTGGCGGACGACCATCACGCGCTCGACGGCCTCGCGCCGGGCCAGGAACTCGGCCTCGGTGATGATCGGGACGCGCCGGCGGCCCTGCTCGCGGCCCTCCCGGCGGCGCTGCTTCTTGGCCTCCAGACGGGTCGAGCCCTTGATGGACTGCACCTCGTCGGACGGCTCGGCCTTGGGGCGGGGCTCACGGACCTTGACGACCGTGCGCTCCGGGTCGTCCTCGGACGGCTCGGCCTCGGGCGCGCTGTCACCGGCACGGCGACGGCGGCGCCGGCGACGGCGGCTGCTGCTGGAGCCCCCGCCGGACGACTCGTCGCGGTCGGCACCCTCGTCGGACTCGTCCTGGTCCTCCTCGGTCTGCTCCGCGGTGTCCTCGGCGTCCTGCGCGGCCTGTGCGCCGGCGATCTGCTCGGGTTCGGCGTCCGTGCCCTCGCCGGTCTCGGCGTCGGTCTCGGCGGACTCACCGCGCCGACGGCGGCGGCCGCCCCGGCGGCGGCGACGGCGCGAGCCGCCGCCCTCGGAGTCGTCCTGATCGTCGCCCTCGGCGGACTCCTCGGGCTCCTCCGCCTCGTCGACACCGCTCTCGGCGGCGGCGCTCTCGGCGGGGGCCTCGGCGGCCTGGGCCTCGGGCTCGTCCGCGGCACCCCGGCGGCGACGCCGACGGCGCGATCCGCTGGGCTGCTCCTCCCGCGCCTCCACCGGCGCGGACTCCTCCGCCTCCTCGGGCTCCTCGGCCCCGGCCGCCTCGGCGGCGGCCGCGGCGGCGGCCCGCTCCGGCGTCTGGAACTGGGGCTCGGTGAACACGGGCGCCTGGAACAGGGCGACGGCGGGCCGCGCGGGCCGCGCCGACGTCTCGTCCTCACCGGAGGCCTCGGCACCGGCGGCACCCCGCGCGGACTTCGAGCCCCGGGAGGACCGGGAGGACTGCGCGGGCTCGGCGAAACCACTGGCGGCCCGGCGGACGACCCGGCGACGGCGGCGCGGGGCGGCATCCTCGGCGGGCTCGGACGCCTGGGCGGCGGCTTCGGCGGGGGCCTTGGCGGCTTCGGCGGGAGCCTCGGCGGCAGCGGCCCCGTCGGCTCCGTCGGACTCGGCGGCAGGGGATTCGGTCACGGGTGCCTTCGCCTCCTCGGCGGGCGTGCCGGCGGGGGCCTCGGCGGCCCCACCGGACACGGCGGCGGCCTCGGCGGGCGCGTCGGTCGTGGTGACGGAGCCGGACCGGCCCGCGTCGGCGGTTCCTTCCGCCGCCTGTGCGGCGGCGGGTGCTGCGGTGGGCGCGGTCACCCGGCGCGTGGCACGACGGCGAGTCCTGCGCGGCGCGGCCTCCTCGGCGGCCTCAGCGGTCTCGGCGGCCTCAGCGCCGTCGGTGGGCCCGGTCGGCTCAGGGGCGCTCGGCTCGGCCTGCGCGGCGGCGGCAGCGGGCGCCGCCGTCTCCACCGGCTCCGCCGGAGCCGCGGCGGGCGAGGTCACCGTGCGCGTCGCACGACGCCGGGTCCTCCGGGGAGCGGCATCCTCGGACACCTCTGCGGGCGCGGCGGTCTCGGGCTGCTCCGGCGCCTCGGAGGCGGCGGGAGCACCGGCGGACACCGGCACCACGGTCTCGGCGGCCTCAGCGCCCGCCGGAGCCCCTGCGGGCGCGGCGGCACGGCGAACCGCGCGGCGCCTCTTCGGAGCGGCGGGCGCGGCTTCCTCGGCGCTCTCGGCAGCCTCGGGAGTCTCCTGCGCCGCTGCGGCGGTCTCCTCGGCGGCGGTCTCCTCGGCCTCGCCAGCCTCTACGGCGTCGGCCGCGAGGTCGTCGGGCTCCGCGGCCGGTATGGCCGGCGTGACGGTCTCCACGGGAGCGTCGGAGGAGGCGCCGACGGGCGGACCCGCCGGCCGGGAGGCGGCACGGCGCCGCCGCCGGGGCGGCAGGGTGTCGCTGGGGGTGTTCTGTTCGGAGTCCGTGGCGGACTCTGTGGGTTCGGTCGGTCCGAGCATGCGGGCTTTTCTCCCGTCAGGCTCCCGGGCGCCGCGCCTGGTCCGGCTGTGCCGGTGACGTCCGCGGCTCGCGCTGTGCGCGTCGCCGCCGTCCGGGGCGCGGGCGCCGCACGGGAGCTCTCTGTGTCCTGTCTCGCCGGTTCCGTACGCCGAATGCGTACGGCCTGGCGAAAGTCTTCTGGTCGGTGCGCTGCCCGACCCAGGTGGCTCCCGAGTCCGAGGGCGGCGCTACGACGTCCGTCCCTTCGCGGAACCTACGCCGGCGCCGTCGCGGCGGCAGGCGGTTCGGCCTTTGAGCGGGCCTCCGCTGCCTCGCGGTCGGGCGCGAGCGGGTCGGTCACCGTGCCGGTCTCTTCATCGAACAGCCCCTGCGCCAGCCTGGTCACCGCTGCGGGGACCGGCGGCGCCAGGTCGGCCACGGCGCGGAGACCGGACAGGACGTCGTCGGGTCGTACGGCAGGCGTCACGTGCCGAACAACCAGCCGCAGTATCGCACAGGGCTGGTCGGTCGGCCTATCAGCCTGGGAACTCTGCGTTTCCGTGAGGCCGGGGATCTCCAGGCTCACGACGGCGGAGCGGGCGTCGAAGGTGCGGACGCCGTTCTTCATGAGGCGCTGGACCTCGACGGTCTCGGCCGCGTTGAAGGCGTCCACCGCCCGGCGGGCGTCCTCCTGCGACACGCCGTCCAGTCGCAGCTCCCACACGGAAGCCGTCAGCCGGTCGGCCAGCCCCGAGGTGTGGGCCTCGACCGCCTCGACGATGTCGAGCCCGGCGGGCATCGACTCGTCGAGAAGGGCCCTGAGCTGCTCCGGGTCGCGGGGCGCCGTGAGCGCGATCTCCAGGTACTCCGCCTCACTGCCCGTGCCGGTGGGTGCGGCATTGGCGTACGACACCTTCGGGTGCGGTGTGAAGCCCGCCGAGTACGCCATCGGCACCTCGGCACGGCGCAACGCACGCTCGAAGGCGCGCTGGAAGTCACGGTGGCTGGTGAACCGGAGGCGGCCGCGCTTGGTGTAGCGCAGTCGGATGCGCTGCACCGCGGGTGCGGGCGGCGGGCCTTCGGGCTGTCGCTTGCCCAGTGTCGTTCAGTCCTTCGTGAGAGCGGTCGTACTACTACCAAGAGTACGTGCCTCGCGGCCCGAAGGTTCCCCGAGGTCGACCGGCTGCGGCTGCGCGGGCTCCCCGAAGAGCATCCGCCGGAAGTCGGCGCGCGCCTGACGTACGGATTCCCGGGCGGAGGCCAGCGCCTGCCGCGTGGCCCGTCCCACACTGCGGGCGGCCTCGGCGGCGGGCCGCAGGACGGCGTCCCGCACGACGTGCCCGACGGGCGTCAGCACGCTCCGGTACACCCAGCGCACCGGCTCGACGAAGATCCACCTCAAGAGTGTCGCGAGGAACCGCCCGACGGCGAGCGAGATGTGCCCGGCGATCCGCCAGGCGTGCCCCAGGGCGTCCCCGACCTCCCGCCCGATGACGGCGAGGACCCGCCCGGCCGGCGTGAGGATCCAGCGCCACACGGCGAGCGCGGGAAGGACGAACAGGATCCGGGCGATCCAATAGAGAGCCGTCCCGATGCCGGTGACGACCATGCTCGCCAGCCACACCAGCCCCTTGGCGCACCAGGCGATCGCCCGCCCGACAGGCGCGAGCACCCACGTGTACAGCCACACGGCGGGTACGACGACGAGATACCGGGCGAGCCACGCCACGACCGCGAACGCGCCGGCCCCGACCGCGGCGAGCACGGCACCGAGCCCCTTCAGCACCCACATCACGGCACGCCCGATCGGCGCGAGCAGATACGAGTACACCCAGCCGAGCGCGGCACCGACGCCCCGGGCGACCCAGGTGACGACCCACTCGATCGCGTGGCCCACCGGCGTCAGCACCTGCCGGTAGAACCACACCAGCGGTACGACGAGCAGCACGTTCCCGAGCCACCCGAGCGCCTTGGCCACGGGCACGACGACATACCGCCACAGCCCCACGAACGGCCAGACGAACACCGCCCGCCCGAGCCACAGCAGCGCCCGGCCCAGTGGCCGCAGCAGCACGTCGTTCAGGAACCGCCCGGCCACGACGAGCGCGTCCCACACCATCCGCACGGGGACGACCAGCACGAGCACGACGATCCGCACGGGAATCCGGATCGCGACGGCGAGACACCCCTCGGGCGCCGCCTCACGCACCGGCGGCGCGGACGGTTCAGGCACCCGTTTCCGCAGATCGACGCGCGTCTCGGAGCCCTCGCGGGCCGGTTTCTCCAGATCCATACCGTCGTAGACGCCTCAGCGGCCCGTCCGGATCCACCACCGCACAGCCCCGCCCCGTTCTTCCTCAGATCCTCCACCCGGTGTCATGATCATACGGCTCACGCGCCCGCGGTCCGTGCGTGCAGCAGCCGGGGCGACTCCTGGAAGCCGCACCGGACGTAGGCGGGAATCGCCCGCGGGCTCGAGTGCACGGTCACCCGTTCCAACCCGAGTTCCCGCGCCCCGTCCAGCACGGCCCTGATCAGCGCACCGCCCACCCCGCCGTCGCGCGCCCCGGGTACGACATACACGCACTGCAGATCGCCGGAGGCCCGCCGGGGCGAGCGCGGCGTGGGCACCCGCTGCACCACCGCCAGCCAGGCCATGCCGATGACGACGCCGTCGTCGCGCACGACCACCGTGCAGCGATGCGAACCTGCGTTGTCCCGGGCCCAGTCGACGAAGTGCCGTAAGAATTCCTCGCGTTCGCCGAGGGCCTCGCCACCGTTCTCGACGAGCCACTCCCAGCGAAGTGCCGCCACGGCCGCCAGTTCACCGGACCGGGCCGGGCGGATGCTGATGTTCTCCATCAGTGCATTGTCCGGTCGGTGGCCCCGTCCGCCTCCCACCGCAGCAGATCCCCCGGCTGGCACTCGAGGACCTCGCAGAGGGCGGCGAGGGTCGAGAAGCGGACCGCCTTGGCGCGACCGTTCTTGAGGACCGCGAGGTTGGCGGGGGTGATGCCGACGCGTTCCGCGAGTTCGCCCACGGACATCTTCCGCTTCGCCAGCATCACGTCGATGTCGACGGCGATCGGCATCAGATGACCCCTTCCAACTCGGCCTGCATCCGGGCCGCTTCGATGTCCCGTGCGACGGCCTGGGCGAGCAGCATCCGCAGGACGAGCACGACCAGCGCGACACCCAGCACGGCCACGACGACCCCGCACAGCAGCAGCACCACCCCGGGAGCGACGGCCTCGCCCGGGGCGAGGACGACCGCGAGCGCGAAGACCAGCAGCGCGGCCGCCACGAACGCGCCGATCACGATGTGCACGTACCGGAAGGCGGCCGTGGAGAACACCGTCCCGCGCCGCACCATCGTCACCAGCCGCCACACGCAGACCACGACGACCTGAGCGGTCACGACACCCAGCACCAAGATCACGAGGATCGGAGTGCGCAGGTAGGCGTATTCGGGCTTGAGCCCGTTCATGTCGATGGCCAGCAGCGGGACCATCACCCCCTGCACGAACAACGACCCGGCGAGCAGCACCACGAGCACCACACGCAACGCTGCCACGGCCAGCTTCCCCATGACCACTCCTTCGATCGACCTACGATAGGAATCTATCGAAATTCGATACATGAGGCAAGGGACACCGCCCTTCGACGCACACGGCAGAAGTGAGAAGCGGAAGGGAAGAAAGAGAAAGAGCCCCCGCCGAGTCGGAGGGGGCTCCCCGTGCGGCGATACGGATACGGTGCCGCCGCCGGACGACCGTCAGTGTGCGTGACCGCTCGGCGCCGGTGCCTCGTTCTTGACCGTCAGGGGCAGGAGCTTCTTGCCCGTCGGGCCGATCTGGATCTGGGTGTCCATCTGCGGGCAGACCCCGCAGTCGAAGCACGGTGTCCAGCGGCAGTCCTCGACCTCCGTCTCGTCGAGGGCGTCCTGCCAGTCCTCCCAGAGCCAGTCCTTGTCGAGGCCGGAGTCCAGGTGGTCCCAGGGCAGGACCTCCTCGTACGTGCGCTCGCGCGTCGTGTACCAGTCGACGTCGACACCGAAGGGGGCCAGGGCCTTCTCGGCGCACCGCATCCAGCGGTCGTACGAGAAGTGCTCGCGCCAGCCGTCGAAGCGGCCGCCGTCGTCGTAGACCGCGCGGATGACGGCGCCGATCCGGCGGTCGCCGCGGGACAGCAGGCCCTCGACGATGCCGGGCTTGCCGTCGTGGTAGCGGAAGCCGATGGAGCGGCCGTACTTCTTGTCGCCGCGGATCTTGTTGCGCAGCTTCTCCAGGCGGGCGTCCGTCTCCTCCGCCGACAGCTGGGGCGCCCACTGGAAGGGGGTGTGGGGCTTGGGGACGAAGCCGCCGATCGAGACCGTGCAGCGGATGTCGTTGGAGTTCGAGACCTCGCGGCCCTTGGCGATGACCTTCGTCGCCATGTCGGCGATCTGGAGGACGTCGTCGTCGGTCTCGGTCGGCAGGCCGCACATGAAGTACAGCTTCACCTGGCGCCAGCCGTTGCCGTATGCGGTGGCGACCGTGCGGATCAGGTCCTCTTCCGAGACCATCTTGTTGATGACCTTGCGGATGCGCTCCGAACCGCCCTCGGGGGCGAAGGTGAGGCCGGAGCGGCGGCCGTTGCGCGTGAGTTCGTTCGCCAGGTCGATGTTGAAGGCGTCCACGCGGGTGGACGGGAGGGAGAGGCCGACCTTGTCGTCCTCGTAGCGGTCCGCGAGGCCCTTGGCGATGTCGCCGATCTCCGAGTGGTCCGCCGA
Source organism: Streptomyces sp. NPDC006235 (assembly GCF_040613735.1). Lineage (NCBI taxonomy): Bacteria > Bacillati > Actinomycetota > Actinomycetes > Kitasatosporales > Streptomycetaceae > Streptomyces > Streptomyces sp. NPDC006235. The sequence goes on along the minus strand of NZ_JBEXSR010000006.1, from coordinate 242,429 downwards.
GGAGAGGGACAGCAGGCCCACCTCCTCGAAGCCCGTCGCCTTCAGGCCCTTCTCGACCATGTCGCCGATGCCCGTGATGGAGCGCTCACGGACCGGGCGGGTGATCATGCCGGCCTGGCAGAACCGGCAGCCCCGGGTGCAGCCGCGGAAGATCTCCACCGACATGCGCTCGTGCACCGTCTCCGCGAGCGGCACCAGGGGCTGCTTGGGGTACGGCCACTCGTCGAGGTCCATCACCGTGTGCTTGGAGACGCGCCACGGGACACCGCTGCGCTTCGGCACGACGCGGGCGATACGGCCGTCCGGCAGGTACTCGACGTCGTAGAAGCCGGGCACGTACACCCCGCCCGTCTTCGCCAGGCGGAACAGCAGCTCCTCGCGGCCGCCAGGGCGGCCCTCCGCCTTCCAGGCACGGATGATCGCGGTGACCTCCAGGACGGCCTGCTCGCCGTCACCGATCACCGCGCAGTCGATGAAGTCCGCGATCGGCTCGGGGTTGAACGCGGCGTGGCCGCCGGCCATGACGACCGGGTCGTCCAGGCCGCGGTCCTTGGCCTCCAGGGGGATCCCGGAGAGGTCCAGGGCCGCCAGCATGTTGGTGTAGCCCAGTTCCGTGGAGAAGGACAGGCCCAGCACGTCGAAGGCCTTCACGGGCCGGTGGCTGTCCACCGTGAACTGCGGGACGCCGTGCTCGCGCATCAGCTCCTCGAGGTCCGGCCACACGCTGTACGTGCGCTCGGCGAGGACGCCCTGCTGCTCGTTGAGCACCTCGTAGAGGATCTGGACGCCCTGGTTGGGCAGGCCGACCTCGTAGGCGTCCGGGTACATGAGCGCCCAGCGGACGTCGCAGGAGTCCCAGTCCTTGACCGTGGAGTTGAGTTCTCCGCCGACGTACTGGATCGGCTTCTGCACGTGCGGGAGCAGAGCTTCGAGCTGCGGGAACACCGACGCAGCGACTTCGGCAGGCATGTCGCGCACCTTCGTGAGCTGGACTGAACGGACAGGGTGACCATCCAGACTAACGCGCCCCGGACGCACCTTCGTACGCTCGGAAGATCAGCGGAGGATCACAGGCCCGCCGCCCCGTCCTTGATCCCGTCCCAGAATCCGGGCAGCTCGGTCTCCACGCGCACCGCCCGCTGCTCCTCGCGCTCGTGGAGCAGGCCGTAGGTGAAGGCGCTCTCCCCGGCCGCGTGGGCGACCGCCGACAGCTCGCGCAGGGCCTGCCGGGCCATCACGCTGTCCTGGTGCTCGCCGAGCAGGGTCTGGAGCGCCTTCATGGACTTGACCAGGTCCTTGGCGGGCTTGCCGAGGGCCGGCCGGGCCGCCTCCGCGGCGTAGCGGGCGCGCTTGGTCTTCTTGCGGGCCTCGTGGATCGCGACATCGCGGTCAGTGCCGGGTTCCAGTTCCACGGCCCGCTCGACCAGCCCGGCGACCTTGCGGAAGTCCTTCCTCACGGCCTTGGCGATCGGCTTGCGGGGCTTCTTGCCGGCCGTCTTGCGCAAGGGCGGGTCGGCGATCAGCGCGTCCAGGGTGTCGAGCAGGGCGAGGTAGCGGCGGGAGTCCAGGACGCCGATGAGCCGCCCTCGGGTCCCGCCGTGCTCGGTCCTCGCCCAGGTGTGCAGCCGCTCGCGGACCGGGCCGCGCACCAGGGTGGCCGGCACCTCGTCGAGGGCCGCCGTGAGCCGTTCGGTCAGCACCTCGCGGTCCCGGTCCAGGCCCAGCTCACCGGCCAGCCACTTCAGCTCGTCGCCGACCGGGTCGGTGACGGTCCGGTCGAGGATCTCGCCGTAGGACTTGAAGGCGCTGCGCAGTCGGCGGGTGGCCACGCGCAGGCTGTGCACGGAGTCCTCGGCGTCCCGCCGCACGGCCGGGTCCAGCTCGACGAGCGCGTCCCGCTGGGCCCGCACGTACGCCAGGACGTGATCCGAGGCCGTCACCGGTTCCGCTGCGGGGGCGGACGCGCGCTGCTCGTGCGGCGCCGTCTCCGCCAGGGCCCGCGCCAGCTTCGACCCCGAGGCCGACGGCCGTACGCCCGCCTTGCGCAGCCGCTTCTCCACCTTGTCGAGGAAGGCCGGGTCTCCCCCGTCGGCGAGTTCCACCTCGATCTCCGTCCACTGCGCCGCACCGCCGCCGGCCGTGAGCCGGTCGGCCTGGACGGCGTCGACGCTGACCTCGGCGAGCAGCCGGCCGTCGGCGTCGACGAGGTGACGCACGTCACGGTCGGAGCGCAGCCGGACGACGGGCAGCAGTGCGCCGCCGCGGACGCGGGAGCGGACGAGCCCGGCGAGGTCGCCGGGGAGGGTGTCGGAGAGCGGGGCCCGGATTTCGTCGCGGACGCCGGGGGCGACGGGGAACTTCAGGTGCCAGCCCGCGTCCGAGCCGCCGGTGCGGCGGCGCAGGGTGACGGACGACGCGGCGAGGCGTTCGTCGGCGGTGTCGTAGTAGGTGGCGTCGAGGTGGGCGACGCCCTTGTCGAGCACGGCCGCGACCCCGGCGACACCGGTCAGGTCGGGAAGCCCGCTGTCCTCGGACTCGTACTTCCGCTCGACCTCGCGCTTCGTCTCCGCCATGACCTGAATCTAGTGGCAGACCGGCCGGGACGGCAGTGGTCGGCGCCTCACAACGGGCGGCGCCTCACAAGGGGCGGCGCCTTCAGGCCGTCAGCAAGGCCCGCATCTCCTCGCCGTCCGGGAACGGCGCGTCCTTCACCGTCCGGGAGACGAGGTACACGTGGGCGTCCTCGAACTGGTGGTACGACAGCGGCTCCGGGCCCTGTCCGACGATCAGCACGTTGTGCTCCAGGCGCCAGCTGACGTACCGGGTCGTGAACCTGGGCTGCCGGATGTCGTGGTCCGGCAGGCCCAGCCGGTCGGTGAAGCGCCGCACCACGGTGGCGAAGTGCGCGTCGAACTCCGGCCGCCAGGCACCCTCCTCGCTGGTCCAGCCGGGCAGGGCGCCCCAGCAGTCCTCGTCGAGCAGGCCGCCGTCGACCGAGTAGAGGTAGGCGAACGGCAGGTGGAGCGAGCCGTCGCCGTCGCAGGTGACGAAGTGGCCCTGCGGGGTGACGTGGGTGGCTTCGGGGACATCGGGTGTGTCCTCGTACGCCGGTCCCCGCACCGCCTGCGACCAGTCGGGCCAGCCGCCCTCGCGCATCCGCGCCTCGATGGCGTCGTCGTCGGTCAGGTCCAGCTCCGCCAGCGCGAGGAGCTGACCCACCAGGTCCTCGGTCACCGGGCACAGGGCCACGTACTCCCCGGACATTCCACTCCCCCGTTACTGCCCGCTAGGCCGACATCGGGCGCTGGACCCGGATCGACTGCAGCAGACCGACCGCTATCCACACGGCGAACATCGACGAGCCGCCGTACGACACGAACGGCAGCGGCAGGCCGGTGACCGGCATGATGCCGAGCGTCATGCCGATGTTCTCGAACGTCTGGAAGGCGAACCAGGCGACGATGCCGGCGGCGACGATCGTGCCGTACAGGTCGCTCGTCTCCCGGGCGATACGGCAGGCCCGCCACAGGACGATGCCCAGCAGCAGGATGATCAGGCCGCCGCCGAGGAAGCCCAGTTCCTCCCCGGCCACGGTGAAGACGAAGTCCGTCTGCTGCTCGGGCACGAACTGGCCGGTGGTCTGCGAGCCGTGGAAGAGGCCGGAGCCGGTCAGGCCGCCGGAGCCGATGGCGATGCGGGCCTGGTTGGTGTTGTAGCCGACGCCGGCCGGATCGAGCTCGGGGTTGGCGAAGGCGGCGAAGCGGGCGATCTGGTAGTCGTCGAGCACCCCGATCTGCCAGACGGTGACCGCGCCGATGGCGCCCGCGCCGAGCAGCCCGAACACCCACCGGTTGGTGGCGCCCGAGGCGAGCAGCACGCCGAGCACGATGATGACCATCACCATGACCGACCCGAGGTCCGGCATGAGCATCACGATCACCATGGGCACGGCGGCCAGGCCCAGCGCCTGCATCACCGTGCGGTGGTCGGGGTACTGGCGGTCGCCGGCGTCGACTCTGGCCGCCAGCAGCATCGCCATGCCCAGGATGATCGTGACCTTCACGAACTCCGAGGGCTGGAGGGAGAAGCCGCCGGGGAGCTTGATCCACGAGTGGGCGCCGTTGATCGTGGAGCCGAGCGGGGTGAGCACCAGCAGGATCAGCAGGACCGAGAAGCCGTACAGGACCGGCACGGCCGTGCGCAGGCCGCGGTGGCCGAGCCAGATCGTGCCGGCCATCAGGGCGAGGCCGATGCCGGTGTTGAGCAGATGCCGGATGAGGAAGAAATACTGGTCGCCCTGGTTGAGCTCCGTGCGGTTGCGGGTCGCCGAGTAGACGAGGAGCGTGCCGAGCAGGGACAGGGCCATCGCCGACAGCAGGATCGGCCAGTCCAGCCGCCGCGCCACCGAGTCGCGGGCGAGGAGTCTGGTCCAGCCCGAGCGCTCGGGGCCGTAGCCGGAGACCTGGAAGCTGTTCACACCGCCGGTCATGTCGGCAACCTCCGGCTTCCCCGCCGGCGCCGGCGCCTTCGGGTGTCACGGTTCTCCGGCGTCGGCGGGGCCGCCGTCGCCGGCTGGAGCGGGTCGGCCGGGGCGTTCGGGTCCTTCTTGTTCGCCTGCTGGTCCTTGGCCGGGTCCTTGGGGACCTTCGGGGAGGCGATGGTGCCGTCCGTCTTGACCTTCGGCAGGGTCTTCTGCGGGGCGGGCAGCAGCGCCTTCTTCGGGTCGATGTCGCCGTCCGGGGAGACGCCGTACAGCGCGTTGTAGATGTTGCGGACGGCGGGGCCGGAGGCTCCGGAGCCCGTACCACCCTGGGAGATCGTCATGACGACCGTGTAGTCCTTGGTGTACGTGGCGAACCAGGAGGTGGTCTGCTTGCCGTAGACCTCCGCCGTACCTGTCTTGGCGTGCATCGGGATCTTGTCCTGCGGCCAGCCGCCGAACCGCCAGGCGGCCGTACCGCGGGTGGCGACTCCCGCGAGGGCTTCGTCTATCTCGTTGCGCGTCTTCTGCGTCATCGGCAGCTTGCCGTGCGCCTGGGGCTTGATCGGAGTGACCGTCTTGCCGTCCGCGCTGATGACGGCCTTGCCGACCGAGGGGGTGTACATCGTGCCGCCGTTGGAGATGGCTCCGTAGATCGTGGCCATCTGGATCGGCGTGACGAGCGTGTCGCCCTGGCCGATGGAGTAGTTGACGGAGTCACCGGCGCGCATGCGGTTGCCTTCGAGGCAGTTCTCGTAGGCGATCTTCTCGGCGTAGCTGCCGTTGCGCTTGCCGGTGCGGCACCAGGCGTCCTTGTTGGCCTTCCAGTAGTCCAGCTTCCACTTGCGGTCGGGGACGCGGCCGGTGACCTCGTTGGGCAGGTCGATGCCGGTCTCCTTGCCGAGGCCGAACTGGTGGGCGGTCTTGTAGAACCAGTCGTTGGGCTTCTTCTTCGGCTTGGTGCCGCCGTCCTTCTTCCACTCCTCGTGGGAGAGCCGGTAGAAGACCGTGTCGCAGGAGACCTCCAGGGCGCGGCCGAGGCTGATCGGGCCGTATCCCTTGGACTCGAAGTTCTTGAAGACCTGCCCGCCGATCGAGTACGAGCTGGAGCACTGGTAGGGGCCGTTGAAGGAGTAGCCCGCGTTGACGGCGGCGGCCGTCGGGATCACCTTGAAGATGGAGCCGGGCGCCGACTGGCCCTGGATCGCGCGGTTGAGCAGCGGGTAGTTGGAGCTCTTACCGGTGAGTCGCGTGTAGTCCTTGGCGGAGATGCCGCCCACCCAGGCGTTCGGGTCGTACGTCGGGTTGGAGGCCATGGCGACGACGCGGCCGGTCTTGGCCTCCATGACGACGACGGCGCCGGAGTCGGCCTTGTAGTTCGTGCCCGTGTTGCGGTCGTGCTCCTTGCGGGCCTGCTTCATGGCCTCGTTCAGCTCGTACTCGGCGATCCGCTGGACGCGGGCGTCGATGCTGGTGACGAGGTTGTCGCCGGGGTGGGCCGGGTCGGCTTCGGCCTGGCCGATGACGCGGCCGAGGTTGTCCACCTCGTAGCGCGTGACGCCGGCCTTGCCGCGCAGCTGCTTGTCGTACTGGCGCTCCAGGCCGGAGCGGCCGACCTGATCGGAGCGCAAGTACGGCGAGTTGGTGTTCTGCGCCTTCTTGATCTCCTCGTCGGTGACCGGCGAGAGGTAGCCGAGGACCTGGGCGGTGTTGGCCTTGCCCGGGCTCGGGTAGCGGCGCACGGCCTGGGGCTCGGCGGTGATGCCGGGGAAGTCCTCGGCGCGCTCGCGGATCTGGAGGGCCTGCTTGGGGGTGGCCTCGTCGGTGATGGGGATGGGCTGGTACGGCGAGCCGTTCCAACAGGGCTGGGGCGTCTTGGCGTCGCAGAGCCGGACCTTCTCCTGGACCTCCTTGGGCGTCATGCCCAGGACTCCGGCGAGCTTGGTGAGGACGTCCTTGCCGTCGTCCGGCATCTTCAGCAGGTCGGTGCGGGAGGCGGAGACGACCAGTCGCGTCTCGTTGTCGGCGAGGGCCACGCCGCGCGCGTCCAGGATGGAGCCGCGGACGGCCGGCTGGACGACCTGCTGGACGTGGTTCCCCGACGCCTCCTTGGCGTACGCCGCGCCCTCACGGATCTGGAGGTACCACAGGCGTCCGCCGAGGGTCAGCAGGAGGGAGAGGACGAGGACCTGGATGACGACGAGCCGGATCTGGACCCGTGGGTTCCGCCCGGTCTCGGGGATGTTGGTCACTGCGGCTGCCTCCCCCTCTCAGTGCGCGTACGGATGTGCGGGTACGAAGGTGTCTCCGGGCACGCGTGTGCGGATACGAGTGAGGAACGACGAGCCCAGGAGCCGGGGTTCCTACCGGACCGGCGCGTTCGGGTGAACTTTCCTGCGGTCACAGCCGCTTGACCCCCTTGATGCGCCCGGCCCGCGCCATCCGCGCCCGGGCCGCCTTCACCCGCAGCCCGTTCCGCTGGCTGCCGATCTTCAGACCGGTGCCGCCGGAGAGCCAGCCGGAGGAGATGTCCGTGGCCTTGGCCCCGGAGCCGGTCTCGGCGAGCGGATCGTTCTCGGCGCGTCTGGCCAGCGCCATCACCCCCGGCACCACGAACGGGGCGAGCAGCAGGTCGTACAGGGCGGCCGTGAACAGCAGGCTGCCCAGGCCCACATGGCGGGCGGCGGTGTCCCCGACGAGGGCACCGACCCCGGCGTACAGCAGGGTGGAGCCGAGGGCGGCGGCGGCCACCACGACCATGGGGCCGGTCGCGGACTTCAGCTGGCCCGTCTCCGGCTTCACCAGACCGGCGAGGTAGCCGATGACACACAGTACGAGCGCGTAGCGCCCGGCGGCATGGTCGGCGGGCGGGGCCAGATCGGCGAGCAGGCCCGCGCCGAAACCGATGAGGGCGCCACCCACATGGCCGTACACCAGGGCGAGGCCGAGGACGGTGAGGAGCATCAGGTCGGGCACGGCGCCCGGCAGGTGCAGGCGGGCGAGGACGCTCACCTGGATCACCAGGGCGACGACGACCAGGGCGGAGGAGAGCAGGATCCGGTTGACGCGCATGGGGTGACAGCTCCTACTGCTCTTGCTGGTTCTGGCCGTCTGCGGGGGCCTCGGCGGACGGCGTCACGGTCACCGTCACCGTCGGCCTCGGAGTCGGCTTCGGCTTGGGCGGGAGCACCGTGTCGCGCGGGTCCTTCTTCGGGGCCTCGACGACGACGCCGACGATGTCGAGCTTGCTGAAGGCGGCGTACGGAGTGACGTAGAGCGTGCGGGTCAGACCGCCGCCGGACGGGTCGACGCGGGAGACCACACCCACGGGCACGCCGGGCACGAACGGCCGGTCGGCCTGCGAGCCGAAGGTGACCAGGCGGTCGCCCTTCTTCACCTCCGCCTTGCCGTTGAGGAGTTCCACGCGCAGCGGGCGGTCGCCCTGCCCGGAGGCGAAGCCCAGCTCGTCACTGGCCTCCATCCGGGTGCCGACCGTGAAGTCGGGGTCGCTGGCGAGCAGGACCGTGGCGGTGTTGGGTCCGACGGTGGTGACCCGGCCGACGAGCCCGTCCCCGTTCAGGACGGTCATGTCGCGTTTGATGCCGTCGTTGGCGCCGACGTCGATGGTGATGGTCCAGGAGAAGCCCTGGGCGGCTCCGATGGCGATGACCTCGGCGCCCTTGATGCCGTACTGGCCCTGGCCGGCGATCTTCAGCATCTTGTCGAGCTGCTTGAGGCGGCTGCGGCTGCGGTCGTCGCTGCCGAGCCGCGCCTTCAGGGCCGCGTTCTCCTCTTCCAGCGCGGCGAGCCGGTCGTGCCGCTCACCGGATTCCCGGATGGCGGAGACCGCGTTGCCCACCGGGTCGACCGCGGCCGACACACCGCTCTCGATCGGGCCGAAGACCGTCGCCGCGCCCTGCCGGGCACCGTCGACCGGGGAATCCTCCCCACCGCGAATGTCCACCGTGATCAACGCGAACGCGATGGCGATCAGCAGCACCAGGAGCAGCCGGCTCTCTCGTGTGTCCCTCACGTGCGGCGGCCGTGCCCTTCCTCATAGGAATTCGGGAAGCCCCAGGGAAACCCGAGGGGCTGCATTGTGGGAGCTTATGCATCTATATCAACGATCCGCCGTACGAGAGGAGATCGTCCCGTACGGCGGAATCGAAGAGTTACGTCATCTGCGCGGCTGGGCGTCCAGCACCTGCTGGAGCGCCTCGAACTCCTCGACGCACTTTCCGGAACCGAGCGCCACGCTGTCCAGAGGATCCTCGGCGATATGGATCGGCATGCCGGTTTCCCTGCGCAGCCGCTCGTCCAGGCCCCTCAGCAGCGCTCCGCCGCCGGTCAGAACGATTCCTCGGTCCATGATGTCGCCGGACAGCTCCGGCGGGCACTTGTCGAGGGTCGTCTTGACGGCGTCGACGATCGCGTTGACCGGCTCCTCGATCGCCTTGCGGACCTCCGCGGCGGAGATCACGACGGTCTTCGGCAGCCCGGAGACCAGGTCCCGGCCGCGGATTTCGGTGTGCTCGTCGGTGTCCAGGTCGTACGCAGAACCGATCGTGATCTTGATCTGCTCGGCCGTGCGCTCACCCAGCAGGAGCGAGTACTCCTTCTTGATGTGCTGGATGATCGCGTTGTCCAGTTCGTCGCCCGCGACACGGATGGACTGGGCGGTGACGATGCCGCCGAGGGAGATGACCGCGACCTCCGTGGTGCCGCCGCCGATGTCGACCACCATGTTGCCCGTGGCCTCGTGGACCGGCAGGCCGGAGCCGATGGCAGCGGCCATGGGCTCCTCGATGATGTGCACCTGGCGGGCGCCGGCCTGGGACGACGCCTCGATGACGGCACGGCGCTCGACGCCCGTGATGCCCGAGGGCACACAGACGACGACGCGCGGACGAGCCAGATACCGCCGCTTGTGGATCTTCAGAATGAAGTAGCGGAGCATCCGCTCGGTGATCTCGAAGTCGGCGATCACACCGTCCTTCAACGGACGAACGGCAACGATGTTGCCGGGCGTGCGCCCGATCATCTTCTTCGCTTCGGCACCGACCGCGAGGATGCCACCGGTGTTGGTGTTGATCGCGACGACGGACGGCTCGTTGAGTACGATCCCGCGACCCCTGACGTACACCAGCGTGTTGGCGGTCCCGAGGTCGACAGCCATGTCACGGCCGATGAACGACATTGAGTTCCCCATCAGGATTCGTCTGGCCTTCCCACTAGCTTTTGAGGGCTTTTCAGGTAGGCAAAGGTGGGTGCTGTGACGTGAAGGCTTCCATCGTAGACGCGCCTTCGCGAACACTGCGGGAGGGTCTCCGCCATTGTCAGCAGATGCCGCACGGGTTCGCTTGTGGAGACGGGCGTTCGGGGACCATCGTTCCCTCGATCGCCCCGCATATGCCAGAAAAGTCCGGGAGCCGTGGCTCCCAGACTTCCCTCGCCGTTTCACTTCAGGCGCGACCCGGGAAGAAGATCTTCACCTCACGCTCGGCGGACTCCTCCGAGTCGGAGGCGTGGATCAGGTTCTCCCGGACGATGACGCCGTAGTCGCCGCGGATGGAGCCCGGGGCCGCGGCGATCGGGTCGGTCGGCCCGGCGAGCGCGCGCAGCCCCTCGATGACCCGCTCACCCTCGACGATCATCGCCACGACCGGGCCGGAGGCCATGAACTCCACCAGCGGCTCGTAGAAGGGCTTGCCCTTGTGCTCGCCGTAGTGCTGCTCCAGCGTGTCCTGGTCCAGGGTGCGCAGCTCCAGCGCGGTGATCGCCCAGCCCGCCTTGCGCTCGATGCGGCTGATGATCTCGCCGGTCAGGCCACGACGGACGGCGTCGGGCTTGAGGAGGACGAGGGTGCGCTGGCTCACGACGGGCTCCTTATGTATCAAGGTGGTGCGGTGGAACGAGATTACCCGGCGTGTCGGGGAGCCTGTTACGCAGCGTCAGGTGTGGAGGAGTCGGCCTGGGCGGCGAATCTCGCCTTGGCCTCGTCCACCTTCCGCCCGTAGTGCACCGACGCCCACCACAGGGCCGCGAAGACCACGCCCAGGAAGAACATCATCGGCACGGCGAAGCCCGACGCGATGAGCGCGATCTGCAACGCCCAGCCGAGCGCGACCCCGCCCGGGCGCGTCACCAGGCCGCACAGCACCAGGCACAGGAACATCGCGACACCGCTGACCGTCCACACGGTCGCCATGGAGAGGTCGGGATCCTTCATGGCGACCAGACCGGCGAAACCGATGATGAAGAACTCGCCGATCAGGGTCGAAGAACAGAGCGTACGCACGGGATCTCAGCCCTTCCCCAGGAGCAGTCGGGCCTCGCCGACGGTGATGACGGAACCGGTGACGAGCACACCGCCGCCCGCGAACTCGCCCTCCTCCTCGGCCAGTGTGATCGCGGCCTCCAGCGCGTCGGGCAGCCGCGGCTCGACCTGGACGCGCTCCTCGCCGAACACCTCGACGGCGATACCGGCCAGCTCGTCGGCGTCCATCGCACGGTGACTGGAGTTCTGCGTGACCACGATCTCGGCGAACACCGGCTCGAAGGCCTCCAGCAGCCCCCGCACGTTCTTGTCGCCGCTCGCACCGACGACACCGATGAGCCGGCTGAACTGGAAGGCCTCACCGATCGCCTCGGCCGCCGCCCGGGCGCCCGCCGGATTGTGGGCGGCGTCGAGCACGACCGTCGGGGAACGCCGCACGACCTCCAGCCGGCCCGGCGAGGCGACGGCGGCGAACGCCTTGCGGACCGTGTCAAAGTCGAGCGGCTCGGCCCGCTGCGCGCCGACGCCGAAGAACGCCTCGACGGCGGCGAGGGCGACGGCCGCGTTGTGCGCCTGGTGCGCGCCGTGCAGCGGCAGGTACACCTCCGGGTACTCGCCGCCCAGGCCGCGCAGGGTCAGCAGCTGACCGCCGACGGCCACCTGCCGCTCCACGACACCGAACTCCAGGCCCTCCCGGGCCACCGTCGCGTCCACCTCGACGGCCCTCTTCAGCAGCACCTGCGCCGCGTCGACCGGCTGCTGCGCCAGGATGACCGTCGCGCCCTGCTTGACGATGCCGGCCTTCTCGGCGGCGATCTCCGCATGCGTGGTGCCGAGCCGGTCGGTGTGGTCGAGGTCTATGGGCGTGACGACGGCGACATCGGCGTCGATCACGTTCGTCGCGTCCCAGGAGCCGCCCATGCCGACCTCGACGACGGCGACGTCGGCGGGCGCGTCGGCGAACGCCGCGTACGCCATGCCGGTGAGCACCTCGAAGAAGGACAGCCGGTACTCCTGCGACGCGTCGACCATTTCCACGTACGGCTTGATGTCCTGGTACGTCTCGATGAACCGCTCGGGCGCGATGGGGGCGCCGTCGAGGCTGATGCGCTCGGTGATCGACTGCACGTGGGGCGAGGTGTAGCGGCCGGTCCGCAGCTCGAAGGCGCCGAGCAGGGCCTCGATCATGCGGGCCGTGGAGGTCTTGCCGTTGGTCCCCGTGATGTGGATCGACGGGTACGCCCGCTGCGGCTCCCCCAGCACGTCCATCAGCGCGGCGATCCGGCTGACGGAGGGCTCCAGCTTGGTCTCGCCCCAGCGGGTGGCGAGCTCCGCCTCGACCTCGCGCAGGGCCTTGTCGACCTCGGGGTCGGCGGGCCGGGTCGGGATGTCGGCGTCGGGCGGGCCGCCCTGGGTGCGCAGGGTTCGGCTGCCGGCCTCGATGACCGCGAGGTCGGGGTCGCGGGTGGTCTCCTCCGCGATGATCTCGTCGAAGGCGTTGAGGGGGTCGGGCTGGTCGTCGGCGTTGTGGTCTGGGGGGAGCTCGCTCACGGGGCCAGTCTACGGAGCGGGGGTGACATCGGGTGGGGGTGGTTTGTGTCGTGCCTTGTCTGCGGGTTTGTGGGGGCTTGTTGCGCCCACGCGGCGGAGCCGCATATCGATGCAGCCCCACGCCCCTGAGCGCATCAAGGCCCCGGCGCTGACAAGCACCGGGGCCTTGACGGCCGTACGAACCCTTACGCCTGCGGCAGCCTCTCCAGCTGGGCCTGGATACGGGCGATGTCCTCCTCCGCCTTGGCCAGGCGGGTGCGGATCTTGTCCACGACGTGGTCGGGGGCCTTCGCCAGGAACGCCTCGTTGCCGAGCTTGGCGTTCGCCTGGGACTTCTCCTTCTCCGCCGCCGCGAGGTCCTTCGCGAGGCGCTTGCGCTCCGCCGCCACGTCGATCGTGCCGGAGAGGTCGAGGGCGACCTCCGCGCCCGCGACCGGCAGGGTCGCCGTGGGCGTGAAGGCGTCGCCCTCCGGCTGGAGCCGGAGCAGCTGGCGGATGGCGGGCTCGTGCGTCGCGAACGGCGTGCCGTCCAGGGTCAGCCGGGCCGGGACCCGCTGGCCGGGCTGGAGGCCCTGGTCGGCGCGGAAGCGGCGGACCTCGGTGATGACCGACTGGAGGCTCTCGATCTCGCGCTCGGCGTCGGCGTCCCGGAAGCCACTGTCCTTCGGCCAGTCGGCGATCACGACCGACTCGCCGCCGGTGAGCGTGGTCCACAGGGTCTCGGTGACGAACGGGACCACCGGGTGCAGCAGCTTCAGCGTGACGTCGAGGACCTCGCCGAGGACGCGCTTGCTGACCTCGGCCGCCTCGCCGCCCGCCTGGAACGTCGTCTTGGACAGCTCGACGTACCAGTCGAAGACCTCGTCCCACGCGAAGTGGAACAGGGCGTCGGACAGCTTCGCGAACTGGTAGTCGTCGTAGTACGCGTCGACTTCCGCGACGACCGTGTTCAGACGGGAGAGGATCCAGCGGTCCGTCGAGGACATCTTCGACGGGTCCGGCAGCGGGCCGTCCACCGTCGCGCCGTTCATCAGCGCGAAGCGCGTCGCGTTCCAGATCTTGTTGGCGAAGTTGCGCGAGCCCTGGACCCAGTCCTCGCCGATCGGGACGTCGACGCCCGGGTTGGCGCCACGGGCGAGCGTGAAGCGCAGGGCGTCGCTGCCGTACTTGTCCATCCAGTCCAGCGGGTTGACCGCGTTGCCGAAGGACTTCGACATCTTCTTGCCGAACTGGTCGCGGACCATGCCGTGCAGGGCGATGGTGTGGAACGGCGGGGTGCCGTCCATCGCGTACAGGCCGAACATCATCATCCGGGCGACCCAGAAGAAGAGGATGTCGTAGCCGGTGACCAGGACGGAGTTCGGGTAGAACTTCGCGAGCGACTCGGTCTGTTCGGGCCAGCCGAGGGTCGAGAAGGGCCAGAGGCCGGAGGAGAACCAGGTGTCGAGGACGTCGGTGTCCTGACGCCAGCCCTCGCCGCTCGGCGGCTCCTCGTCGGGACCGACGCAGACGACCTCGCCGTTCGGGCCGTACCAGACCGGGATGCGGTGGCCCCACCACAACTGCCGCGAGATGCACCAGTCGTGGAGGTTGTCGACCCAGTCGAAGTAGCGCTTCTCCATCTCCTGCGGATGGATCTTGACCCGGCCGTCGCGGACCGCGTCACCGGCGGCCTTCGCGAGCGGGCCGACCTTGACCCACCACTGCATGGACAGGCGCGGCTCGATCGTCGTCTTGCAGCGCGAGCAGTGACCGACCGAGTGGACGTAGGGCCGCTTCTCCGCGACGATCCGGCCCTCGGCGCGCAGCGCGGCGACGATGGCGGAGCGGGCCTCCAGCCGGTCCTGGCCCTGGAAGGGGCCGTGGGCGGTGATGACCGCGTGCTCGTCCATGATCGTCAGGGCCGGGAGGTCGTGGCGCTGGCCGATCTCGAAGTCGTTCGGATCGTGGGCCGGGGTGACCTTGACGGCACCCGTGCCGAACTCGGGGTCGACGTGCTCGTCGGCGACGACCGGGATGGAGCGGTCGGTCAGCGGCAGCTTGACCAGCTTGCCGATCAGGTGCTGGTAGCGCTCGTCCTCGGGGTGAACGGCGACGGCCGTGTCACCGAGCATGGTCTCGGCGCGGGTGGTGGCGACGACGATGGTGTCGTCCCCGTCGCCGTACTTCATGGAGACAAGCTCGCCGTCGTCGTCCTGGTACTCGACCTCGATGTCCGAGATGGCGGTCAGACAGCGCGGACACCAGTTGATGATGCGCTCGGCGCGGTAGATCAGCTCGTCGTCGTAGAGCCGCTTGAAGATGGTCTGGACGGCCTGGGAGAGACCCTCGTCCATGGTGAACCGCTCACGCGACCAGGCGACGCCATCTCCCAGGCGCCGCATCTGTCCGCTGATCTGCCCGCCGGACTCGCCCTTCCACTGCCAGACCCGCTCGACGAAGGCCTCACGGCCCAGGTCGTGCCGGGACTTGTTCTCCTTGGCGAGCTCCCGCTCGACGACGTTCTGCGTGGCGATACCGGCGTGGTCCATGCCGGGCTGCCACAGCGTCTCGTACCCCTGCATCCGCTTACGGCGGGTCAGGGCGTCGATGAGCGTGTGCTCGAAGGCGTGCCCGAGGTGCAGGCTGCCCGTGACGTTCGGTGGCGGGATGACGATCGTGTACGGCGGCTTGTCGCTCTTCTCGTCCGCCTCGAAGTAACCCCGCTCTACCCAGCGCTCGTACAGCGGCCCCTCTACGTCGGCCGGCGCGTACTGGGTCGGCAGGTCGGTGCTGGGCGCTGGTGGCTGCTGCTGAGCGTTCTCGGTCACGGGGGTCAGTTTAGGGGTGTCACCACCCCGTCCCGAAACGCGTTTGCTGTGTAACGGTGGGGGCCCCGATGCCATGCACACGACGGGTCTGCGCCAGGATGTCCGGAACACATAAGCATCTGGAGGGGAACCCAGAACATGAGCTACAACCAGCCGGGCCCGTACGGCGGGCAGCCCCAGCAGCCCGGACCGTACGGCCAGCCCGGTCCGTACGGCCAGCAGCCGCAGGCGCCCCAGCCCGGCTACGGCTACCCCCAGCAGGCCCCTCCGCCCCAGCCCGGTTACGGCTACCCGCAGCAGCCCCCGCAGGGCGTCCCGCCCCAGCCGGGTTACGGCCAGCAGCCCCCGTACGGCCAGCAGCCGCCCTACGGCCAGGCCCCGTACGGCGTCCCCCAGCCCCCGGCCCCGGGCGGCGGCAAGAAGAAGACGGGCATCATCATCGGCGCGGTCGCGGTGGTCGCGGCGATCGCCGTGGGCGCGTACTTCGTGATCGGCGGGGGTGGCGGCGGCCTGGAGGACGACGGGCCGCACAAGCTCACGACGCCGGCGACGGTGCTCAGCGACTACAAGCGCACCACGAAGGACGGGTCGACCATCGGCAACGACTCGACGTCGGAGCTGGAGAAGAGCGGCGTCAAGAACGCCAAGTCCGCGGCGGGCCTCTACAACACGGTCGACCTGAGCGACTTCGACCCCGACGATCCGGCGTCCGCGGCGAAGATGGCGACGGCCAAGACGCTGTCGGTGGCCGGTGCCTACGGTGAGATCTCCGACCCGGAGGCGACTCTGGACCTGTTCTTCGCCAACTTCAAGAAGTCGGCCGCGAAGGAGTCCTCCACCGGGTCCGGCAAGCCCGAACTGATCGGCGAGCCCGAGGCGGCCGACCTCGACGGCGCGGTCATGAAGTGCCAGTCGGTCAAGGGGCAGAACCGGGCGACCCAAAAGGAGCAGACCAACTGGTTCTGCGCATGGGCCGACTACAGCACGATCGCCATCGTGTCGCCGGGTGACGCGGCGCAGGACGTCACCAAGGACGTCGCGATCGACCTCACCACCAAGGTCCGCGGCGAAGTCCGCGTCAAAGCCTGACGCCGGCAACGACGAAGGCGCCCAGCAGAAGTGCTGGGCGCCTTCGCGTGCAGGTGGATGACTAGGCCGTCTTCTGCTCCCCCGGACCGCGTCCGCGCGCATCCCGCGGAATCAGCGTCGGGTTGACGTTCGACTGGACGACGTCCGCCGTGATGACGACCCGGGCCACGTCCTTGCGGGACGGGACCTCGTACATCACGCCCTGGAGGACTTCCTCCATGATGGCGCGCAGGCCTCGCGCGCCGGTCTGGCGGAGGATGGCCTGGTCCGCGATCGCTTCGAGGGCTTCGCGCTCGAAGTCCAGCTCCACGCCGTCGAGTTCGAAGAGGCGCTGGTACTGCTTCACGAGCGCGTTGCGCGGCTCGACGAGGATCTGGAGCAGGGCCTCGCGGTCGAGGTTGTGGACCGAGGTGATGACCGGCAGGCGGCCGATGAACTCGGGGATCATGCCGAACTTGACCAGGTCCTCCGGCATGACCTCCTGGAACTGGTCCTTGGACTCCGTCTCGCGCTTGGAGCGGATCTGCGCGCCGAAGCCGATGCCCTTGGCGCCGGCGCGGGACTCGATGATCTTCTCCAGGCCGGCGAAGGCACCGCCCACGATGAACAGCACGTTCGTCGTGTCGATCTGGATGAACTCCTGGTGCGGGTGCTTGCGGCCGCCCTGCGGCGGGACGGAGGCCGTGGTGCCCTCGAGGATCTTGAGCAGGGCCTGCTGTACGCCTTCCCCGCTCACGTCGCGCGTGATCGAGGGGTTTTCACTCTTCCTCGCGACCTTGTCGATCTCGTCGATGTAGATGATCCCGGTCTCGGCCTTCTTGACGTCGTAGTCGGCGGCCTGGATCAGCTTGAGCAGGATGTTCTCGACGTCCTCGCCGACGTAGCCGGCCTCCGTGAGGGCCGTGGCGTCGGCGATCGCGAAGGGGACGTTCAGCATCCGCGCGAGGGTCTGTGCGAGGAGGGTCTTGCCGGAGCCCGTGGGGCCGAGGAGGAGGATGTTGGACTTCGCCAGCTCGATGGCGTCGTCGCGGCCGCTCCCCCCGCCGTTCTCACCGGCCTGGACCCGCTTGTAGTGGTTGTAGACCGCGACGGAGAGGGCCTTCTTGGCGGCCTCCTGGCCCACCACGTACCCCTCGAGGAACTCGTAGATCTCGCGGGGCTTCGGGAGCTCCTCCCAGCGGACCTCGCTGGTCTCCGCCAGCTCTTCCTCGATGATCTCGTTGCAGAGGTCGATGCACTCGTCGCAGATGTACACACCGGGCCCTGCGATGAGCTTCTTGACCTGCTTCTGGCTCTTGCCGCAGAACGAGCACTTGAGCAGATCGCCGCCGTCACCGATGCGTGCCACGGTGTGCTTCCCCTTCGCCTGGGAGACTCCTGGACGCCTACGTCCAAGCGGACTCCTGGTGCTGCCTTATGTCCGACGGTACCTTGCCGGGCCCCTCGTTCGGGCCCCCCTTGGCGCGGTTCACTTTGACGTGGACCGTCCGAAACCGTGCCAAGGGGCGGCAGACGATACAGCCTCTCGCCTCAGCGCAGGCTCGAGTTGTCCATCTTCCGGGTGGAGATGACCTGATCGATCAGGCCGTAGCTCAGCGCGTCCTCGGCCGTGAGGATCTTGTCGCGCTCGATGTCCTCGCGGATCTTCTCGATGTTCTGGGTCGAGTGCTTGGCCAGCATCTCCTCCAGCTGCGTACGCATCCGGAGGATCTCGTTGGCGGCGATCTCCAGGTCGGACACCTGGCCGCGGCCCGTCTCGCTGTAGGGCTGGTGGATCAGCACGCGCGCGTTCGGCAGGGCCATGCGCTTGCCCGGCGTACCGGCGGCCAGCAGGACGGCGGCGGCGGAGGCCGCCTGGCCCATGCAGACCGTCTGGATGTCCGGCTTCACGTACTGCATCGTGTCGTAGATCGCCGTGAGCGCCGTGAAGGAGCCACCGGGGCTGTTGATGTAGACCGAGATGTCACGGTCGGGGTCCATCGACTCCAGGCACAGCAGCTGTGCCATGACGTCGTTGGCGGAGGCGTCGTCGATCTGGACGCCGAGGAAGATCACGCGCTCCTCGAAGAGCTTCGCGTACGGGTCGTACTCGCGGATGCCCTGGGAGGTGCGCTCGACGAAGCGCGGGATGATGTAGCGGGACTCGGCCTGCGGGCCGGTGTACTCGCCCTGAGCGGCGCGCATGTCCTGCACGGCGTGCATACGGTCGTAGATCCCGCTGCCGGGGAACTGGTTCACGGTGTCTCCTGAAAGGGGCTGAGGCGGTCGGCTGGGGCTGTCTGGGGTCTCGGGGGCCCGGGAGGGCTCCGTGGGCCTCACGGGGCGCCACAGGCCCCGTGGGGACCTCTCAGGCCCCGGTGCCGCCGCCGCCCGGCATACCGGCTGCCGTGGGGATCACGTCGTCGATGAGGCCGTACTCCTTGGCCTCGAAAGCGTCGAACCAGCGGTCGCGGTCCGAGTCGCGGGTGATCTGCTCGACCGTCTGGCCGGTGTGCTGGGCGGTGAGCTCGGCCATGCGCTTCTTGGTGTGCAGCAGCCGCTCGGCGTGGATCTTGATGTCCGAGGCCGAGCCCGCCAGGCCGGCGGAGGGCTGGTGGATGAGGATCTCGGCGTTCGGCAGCGCGAAGCGCTTGCCGGGGGTGCCGGCGCTGAGCAGGAACTGTCCCATCGAGGCCGCGAGGCCCATGGCGATCGTCACCACGTCGTTCTTGATGAACTGCATGGTGTCGTAGATCGCCATGCCGGCCGTGATCGAACCGCCGGGGCTGTTGATGTACAGGTAGATGTCCTTGTCCGGATCGGCGGCAAGGAGCAGCAGCTGTGCGGTGATCTTGTTCGCGATGTCGTCGTCGACCGGCTGGCCGAGGAAGATGATCCGCTCGTTGAGCAGCCGGTTGTAGACCTGGTCACCGAGGCCACCACCGATGGAAGGCTCGCCGGCGGCTGAAGGCATCAGATTCGTCACGTATCCACCTGCTCGTCTTACGACGGCGCCGGGCCGTCTCACGTGTTCCCTGCGGGGCGGGAGCCGTATCGGAGACTCCACTGCCCTGGTATTCATGGACCCTAACGCGCGGGTCCCTTCGGGGAATCCCGGAGATGGGAGTGTTCGCCGGGGGCGTAGCGCGGCGGGCTGGGCCGGTGGGGCCGTGCCGTCTCGCCGGGGGTGGTCCCGCCGTCGCCGGACCGCGGGTGCGTCGTGGTTGCTCGCGCAGTTCCCCGCGCCCCTTGAGGACGCTGCCCGCCGGCAGACCAAGAAGGCCCTGGGGCGTGCCCCAGGGCCTTCTCACGGACTCACGGCAACCGGGGGTCAGCCCTCGGTCTTCTCCTCGGCGGACTCGGCCGGGGTCTCCTCGGCGGCGGCCTCGGCGGACTCGGTCTCGTCCTCTTCGTCGTCGAGGTCGACGATCTCGCCGTTGGTGTCCTTGACCGTGGCCTTCTCGACCACGACGGCCAGGGCCTTGCCGCGGGCGACCTCGCCGACCAGGAGCGGAACCTGGCCGCCCTCGACGACCGCCTGGGCGAACTGGTCGGGGGACATGCCGGAGGAAGCGGCACGCCGCATGAGGTGCTCGGTGAGCTCCTCCTGGTTGACGTTGAGCTTCTCCTGCTTGACGAGCTCGTCGAGGACGAACTGGGTCTTGATGCCCTTGACCGCGGCCTCGCGGGTCTCGGTCTCGAACTCCTCCTCGCTCTTGCCCTGGATCTCCAGGTACTTCGCGAGGTCGAGACCCATCTGGCCGAGCTGGTGGTGCTCGAGGTTGTGCTTGCGCGTGTTGACCTCGTCCTCGAGCAGCTTCTCGGGGACGGGGACCTCGACCAGCTCGAGCAGCTTCTCCAGGACGCGCTCCTGGGCCTGCGTGGCCTGGTCGTACTGCTTCATGTTCTCCAGGCGCTTGCGGCTGTCGGCGCGCAGCTCCTCGATGGTGTCGAACTCGGAGGCGAGCTGCGCGAACTCGTCGTCCAGCTCGGGCAGTTCACGCTTGGCCACCTGGGTGACCTTGACGGTGACCTCGGCCTCCTTGCCGGCGGCGGAACCTCCCTTGAGCTCGGAGGTGAAGGTGGCCTCGCCACCGGCCTCCAGGCCCTTCACGGCGTCGTCGATGCCGTCCAGCAGCTCGCCGGAGCCGATGGTGTAGGAGACGCCGCTCGCGACGCCGTCCTCGAGGACCTCGCCCTCGACCTTGGCCTCCAGGTCGATCGTCACGACGTCGCCGTCCTCGGCGGCACGCTCGACCGGGGCGGTGGTGGCGAAGCGCTCACGGAGCTCCTCGACCGCCTTGTCGACGTCCTCCTCGGTGACCTCGACGGCGTCGACCTCGACCTCGATGCCGGAGTAGTCCGGGATCTCGATCGCGGGGCGGATGTCGACCTCGGCGGTGAAGTTCAGCGTCTCGCCGTCCTTCAGCTCCGTGATGTCGACCTCCGGCTGGCCCAGGGGGCTCAGCTCGGCCTCGTTGACCGCGTCGGTGTAGAACTTCGGCAGCGCGTCGTTGACGGCCTCCTCCAGTACCGCACCGCGGCCGAACCGCTGGTCGATGACCCGGGCCGGGACCTTGCCCTTACGGAAGCCCTTCACCGTGACCTGCTGGTTGATCTTCTTGTACGCCGCGTCGAGGCTGTCCTTGAGCTCCTCGAAGGGCACCTCGACAGTGAGCCGAACCCGAGTCGGGTTCAGGGTCTCCACGGCGCTCTTCACGGTTCGGTCTCCTTGTGGCTGACTTCTTGGGTTCTGCCGGTGCCAGAGCGGCCCGGCGGATTTCGCCGCCCGGAGGACTTCAGACGATGAGACACACGGGCGTGCAGCTTGCATAGTAACGGCAGCGACTACACCGCCCAAAAGGCGATCACGCCAGTGATCGGGAGACGATCACGCGAGGTGACCGGGTGGCTGGTCGGGGTGGCGGGATTTGAACCCACGGCCTTCCGCTCCCAAAGCGGACGCGCTACCAAGCTGCGCCACACCCCGTCTGGTGCGACACGTAGGGTACATGCCGCCAGGCGGTGTGGCCGCCGCATTTCCACAGGGCCCTGTGCCGCGTCGGCCACGGCGGGCATGCGGTGTGCGACGGACGGGGCCGACCCGCTACGATGCCTTCAGTGCCGCGGTCGCCCGACCTGCGGCGCGCGCTGTGCGGGCGTAGCTCAATGGTAGAGCCCTAGTCTTCCAAACTAGCTACGCGGGTTCGATTCCCGTCGCCCGCTCTGTACGGCTCAGGGCCAGGTCAGAGGATCTATCCTCCGCCTGGCCCTGATCGTTTCCCGGCCCTGATCGTTTGCAGGGGGCGTTTCGTTACGGTGATCGCATGACGCCCGACTCCCTCGCGCCCGCGGACATCGCGTCGATGCCCAGGATCAAGTTCGCTTTCCCCGGCCCGCTGCGCGACCGGCTCGTGGCAGCGATCCTCAGCGGTTCGAAGACCTCCACGACCGGACTCGTCGTCGACTACGAGCATGAGGGAGAGCCACTGCCGCAAGTCGGGAACCGTTCGGTGGTCGTCGACTCGGACCAGCGTCCGGTCGCGGTCGTCGAGGTGACCGGCGTGCGTGTCGTCCCGCTGGCGCAGGTGGATCTCGCGCACGTGACAGATGAGGGGGAAGGGCACGCCGGCGTGGCCGAGTGGCGGGAAGGCCACGAGCGGTTCTGGCACAGCGAGGAGATGCGGACGGCCCTGGGGGACCCCGGCTTCACCGTCGACGACACGACGCAGGTGGTGCTGGAGCGCTTCCGCCTGGTCGCCGACCTTCGCCCCTGCGACGATCAGGACAGGTAGAAGCCGGCGTCCTCTTCGGACGGGGTCAGGGGCGCGTACTGCCTCAGTTCGCCGCCCCGGATCATCCACAGGCGGAAGAACGATTCCTCCTGGTCCATCACGAAGAGCTGCACCACGTTCGGCTCCCGCCAGGGCGTCTCGGCGACCCGTTTCCTGAGCGCGTCGAGGTCGCAGTGGTTGAGGGCTCCCGCCCACACCCGGCACTCGGGCCACTTCCAGCCACCCCATCCGGGGTGCTGGTCGGTGAGGAGGTTGAGGTCGCCGACGCCGGAGGCGTCCGGCTGTCCGCGGTGCGGAGCCTCTTCCCTCAGCCAGGCGCTCAGCGCCTCGACGTTTGCCCGATCCGCGTCGTCGGCCGAGATCATCACGTTGGCAACCCAGCTCATGGCGGTCGTTCTATCCCGCCGGCGCTCGACCGGTCGAGCCATTTCGGCCTGATCCGGCGGACGGGGTGCCTTCGACCTCGCCGGTGACGCCGCCGCTGGTGCGGGTGAAGTGGAGGGTTCCGCGGACCAGGTACGCGCCGGACGCGTCGGACTGCTCGGCCGGGACCCGTACGGCGGTGAGCGCGTGGTGGTGACGTCGACCGGGGTGGGGCCGCTGCCCGGCGCGATCGCGTCCGCGAGCACCAGGCGGTCGCCGTCCTGGCCGAGCACGTCCGGGGCGCGCCGGGCCGGCGTCCTGGGGGGACGCGAATTGTTCCGGGGACATGAAGGGCGGTGTCCCCCATGACCCGGCCGGTCTGGGTGAGGACGTCGGAGGCGGCGAACTCGGCGGCGCGGGGGATGCCGAAGCCGATGACGCGGGGGCCGTCGTCGGCGAGCATCACGTTGGCCGGCTTCAGATCGCGGTGGACGCCTCCGGCGCGGTGCATGCCGTGGCGCCTCGGCCAGGTCGGCGGCGAGTTCGCGCAGGCGGGGCAGGGGAAGCGGGCCGTGCTCGCGGACGTGGGTGCCGAGGTCGGCGCGCCCGGGATGCAGAGCGTGACCTCCAGGGGCGCGGCGCGTCCGCGACCGCGTCCGCGACGGGGGCCGTGAAGGCTCCGCCGACCTGGCGGGCGGCGGTCACCTCGCGGTGGAAGCGGGCGCGGACTCGTCGTCGGCGAACTGGCCGTGCACGACCTTGATCGCGAGGGGCGGGCGGCAGCGGCCCGGTCAGAAGCTGATGGAGTTGATGGTCTCCGCTATCGAGTTGAGGAATCTCTGGATGTCGTCGGCCATGCCGGTCGAGGCGAGGAAGAAGCCGAAGAGGACCGCCACGATCGCGGGGCCTGCCTTGATGGAGCCGCCTCTCAGCAACACCACAAGGATGATCGCCAACAGCAGCACCACAGACAGTGAAATGGCCACAACTGATCACACCCTCGGTCGGTCCGCTCTCCCGGCCCGGGACGCGACCACGCGCACCCCGCCAGAACCATCGTGCCACCAACCCGGCCGGGCTATGCGGATCGTGACACATCGACCACCTCACTCGTGTCCGAGCCGGTGCGCGGCGCCTGCGGCCGGGGACCGAACGGCAGGGCCTCGTACGGGAATTCGAGGCACCACCCGCACAGGGAATTCGACCGAATCGTTTCCATGCCCACACAACGCGTTCGCAGCTAATTCGAATTGCCCCCGCAAGTTCCTCAACCACCCTGCGGGCAAGCTCCGGAAGGCACGGAAGGGGACATTCCACCGGAGTCGCCTGCTGGTCTTATGCACTGCTTAGTCCGGAAGTATCACGACAAGCGGGGCGGGGCGTGAGGGGCACCGCCCGTCGCCCGACGATGTGTTGGCCATCACTCCCGCAAGGACGTCAACTACCCGAAATCCGGGGTACCCACAGCGAATAGCCAGGATTCACATCCGGCGTTTTACGAATAGCCGCAGGGAACGCTAGGGTGCCTCAGATGTTCCACGCTGCCTCGTCCCCCGCAAGCGCAGCGAGGTCCCGGATCGTCTCCCCGAGCTCCTGGTGGGAGGGTCTGTGACGAACTCGCTGCGACCGAACGGCGACCGCAGGGCGCCACTTCCCCCGGCACAGTCCTCTGCCGACGGAGTGCCGAGCCCGCGCTCGCCGCAGAGCACCCAGAAGAAGCAGAACGGCAAGCAGCGCGACGCCTTCTTCGACAACGCCAAGTACCTCGCGATCGTGCTGGTCGCCATGGGCCACGCCTGGGAACCGCTCAAGGGCGACAGCCGGATACTCGAGGCCGCGTACCAGGTCGTCTACGCGTTCCACATGCCGGCGTTCATCATCATCTCCGGCTACTTCTCGCGCAGTTTCGACATGCGGCCCGACCGGCTCAAGCGCCTGATCACCGGTGTGGCCGTGCCGTACATCGTCTTCGAGACGGCCTACCCGCTCTTCAAGCGGTTCATCGACAACGATCCGCACCAGGACATCAGCCTCCTCGACCCCTGGTACCTGACCTGGTTCCTGGTCGCGCTGTTCATCTGGCGGCTGACCACGCCCATCTGGAAGATGGCGCGCTGGCCGCTGCCGCTCGCGCTCGGCCTCGCGATGCTCGCGTCCGTCTCCCCGGAGATCGGTGACGACCTCGACCTCCAGCGGGTCCTGCAGTTCCTGCCGTTCTTCGTGCTGGGCCTGGTGATGAAGCCCGAGCACTTCCACATGGTGCGCCGCCGTTCCGTGCGGATCGCCTCGGTGCCCGTCTTCGCCGCCGCGCTGGCCTTCAGCTGGTGGGCCGTGCCGCGCATGAACACCGCCTGGTTCTACCACCGGGACGCCGCGCAGGAGCTGGGCGCGCCGTGGTGGACCGGCCCGGTCATGGTGCTCGCCATGTTCGGCTGCTCCCTGGTGCTGACCGCCTGCTTCTTCGCCTGGGTGCCGCGCCGCCACATGTGGTTCACCGCGCTCGGCGCCGGCACGCTCTACGGCTACCTCCTGCACGGCTTCCTGGTGAAGGCCGGCGACTACCAGGGCTGGTTCGAGTCGGCGTGGATGCACCGGCCGCTCGGTGAGATCGCCGTGACCGTCGCCGCGGCCGCCGTGGTGACGGTGCTGTGCACCAAGCCGGTGCGGCGGGTCTTCCGGTTCGCGATGGAGCCGAAGATGGAGTGGGCCTTCAAGCGGGACGCGGCCGAGGTCGCCCGTGAGCGCCAGAGCGCCGAGCGGCGCGAGCGCGAGCGCGAGAAGGTCAACGCCTGACGCCCCTGCCCCGGTTCATCCGACGAGACCGAGAAGTGCGCGCATCCGCGTGTACTTCTCGGTCAGTCGTGTGCGGGTGGCCTCGTCGAGGACCGCGAGGCGTGCCGGGTCCGCGTTGTGCGCCAGGTCCGACTCCTTCACCAGCAGCGCGCCGGGCGTGGCGAGGATGCGCGCGGCGTACGCCTCGGGCGGCTCCCCGGCCCGCTTGGTGACCGCGAGGACAATGTCCTTGGTACGGCTGCTCAGCGCGGCCTCGCGCAGCCACTCGGGCGAGAGCGCGTCGTCCTCGACGGCGTCGTGCAGCCAGGCCGCCGCGATCTGCTCCTCGTCGCCGCCCCGCGCCCGTACGCCCTCCGCGACGGCCTGGAGATGCTCTGCGTAGGGCCGTCCGGCCTTGTCGGTCTGGCCTGCGTGCGCGGCGCGGGCGGTGGCCTCGACCTCGGCCAGGGTCAGCGGGGTGCGGGGTGTCTCGGTCACGGCTCCAGTGTGCACCCGGAGAAGCGCACGTCAGCGGGGAGCGGCGGCCGTCGGGCCCTCCCGGCAGATCAGCAGCAGCGCCCGGTCGTCGTTGACGTCCTTGGCCACCGCCTCGATGAGGTGCCAGGCGGCGCCGTGGAAGCCGCCCGCCACGTACCGGTCGGCCTCGCCGGTGAGGCGGTCGATGCCCTCGACGATGTCGCGGTCGGAGGTCTCCACCAGGCCGTCCGTGAACAGCATCAGTACGTCACCGGGGCGGAGCGAGCCCTTCACCGGGTCGAACTGGGCGCCGTCGTACACGCCGAGGAGCGGGCCCTCGGCCGTCTTCTCCTCCCAACGGCCGCTGCCGGCGCTGAGCTGGAGGCCCGGCGGGTGGCCGGCGGAGTAGAGCTCGTAGTCGCCGGAGTCCAGGTCGAGGACCAGGTGGATGGAGGTCGCGAAGCCCTCGTCCCAGTCCTGGCGGAGCAGGTAGCCGTTCGCGGCGGGCAGGAAGGCGTGCGGGGGCAGCGAGCCCAGGAGGCCGCCGAACGCGCCGGACAGGAGCAGGGCGCGGGAGCCCGCGTCCATGCCCTTGCCGGAGACGTCGGTGAGGACGACCTCGAGCGTACGGCCGCCGTTGGTGCGGGCCGCCACCACGAAGTCGCCCGAGAAGGACTGGCCGCCCGCCGGGCGCAGCGCCATCTCCCGGTGCCAGCCGTCCGGCAGGCCGGGCAGCTTGCTCTGCACCCGGATGCGTTCGCGCAGGTCGAACAGCATGGTGCCGCCGCGCCGCCAGGGCACACCGACCCGGCTGCGGAACTGCGCCAGCAGCAGCCCGAAGAAACCGCAGGCCGCGACCACCAGCACCACGCCCGGGGTGACCCTGGACGGGCCCTCCGTGTAGGGGCCGAGCCGCACCGATTCCACGATCAGCGCCGTGGCCGCCGCCGCGTACAGACCGAGCAGGCTCGCCGGGCGCAGCACCAGTCCGCCGACGACGACCGGCAGGACCAGCGCGGCCGGCGAGAACCACACCGAGTTCGCGAGCGTCGCCGCCGCGATCAGCGGGACCATCAGGAGCAGGCCGGCCAGGGCGATCCAGTCCGAGCCGTCGCCGCGGAAGTAGTCCACGGCGGCTCGGCGCACGCCGACGCGGGCCCGGTGCCACTGCTTCTTCAACCGGGCCGTGAACGTCTCGGCTTCCGCGCGCCGCTCTCGTCCTGCTGCCATTAGTTCGGGACCCTATCCATCGGACCGGCCACTTGGCACGGGAGGTCCTACTTGTCCCCCGTCCGAGGGCCGACTTCCCAGTGAACTTCACGGTGCGCCGCCTGTCGTCGGCCGGGAGAAATTCCCTCGCCCGTCCCGCAGTGCCCTGGTAGGCATGGGCCATGGTGACTGACACGACCGGCCCTGCGGCGACCCTGCGGGTGCTTCGGCGGGACGACTGGGACAAGTGGTACGACACCCTCATCCGCGCCTTCGGCGGAGTGCCCGAGTCCGCCGAGGAGCGGGAGTTGTGGAACTCGCTGACCGAGTGCGACCGCTCGCTCGGCGTCTGGGACGGGGAGGCCTGTGTGGGGACGGCGGGGGCGTTCTCCTTCCGGCTCACCGTGCCCGGCGGGGCCTCGGTGCCGGCCGCGGGCGTCACGATGGTGAGCGTGGCCGCCACACACCGCCGGCGCGGTGTCCTGACGTCGATGATGCGGCGGCAGTTGGACGACGTCCGTGCGTGGGGTGAGCCGCTGGCCGTGCTCACGGCCTCCGAGCCGGCGATCTACGGCCGGTTCGGATACGGCGCGGCCACCTTCCAGTTGAACGCCGAGATCGACACGAGCCGGGTGCGGCTGGCCTCGCTGCCGGCGGGTACGGACGACGTGCGTCTGCGCTACGCCGATCCCGCCGAGGTCGTCGACGTGTGCGAGGCCGTGTACGCGCAACTGGTGCCGTCGCGGCCGGGGATGCTGGCGCGGCAGCCCGGCTGGGAGCGGCTCGGGGTGCTCGATCCGGAGAGCGGGCGGGGCGGGGCGTCGCCGCTGCAGTGTGTCCTCGCCGAGCGGGACGGGGAGACGGTCGGGTACGCGCGGTACCGCGTCAAGCCGGGCTGGGAGTACACCGGCGCCAACGGCACGGTGACGCTGGAGAACTCGGCCGCGCTGGATCCCGCGGCGGACGCGGCGCTGCTGCGGTTCCTGTTCGGTATCGACCTGACGTCGACGCTGGTGCTGCGGGGGCGGCCGGTCGACGACGCGTGGCAGTACCTGGTGTCCGACATACGGCGGTGTCAGCCGCGGTTGCGGGATTCGCTGTACGTACGGCCGGTGGAGATCGGGGCCGCGCTGGAGGCACGGACGTATCAGACGCCGGTGGACGTGGTGTTCGAGGTGGAGGACGCGTTCTGTCCCTGGAACGCCGGGCGTTGGCGGCTCAGCGGGGATGCGAAGGGGGCGTCCTGCGAGCGTACGGCGGATGCGGCGGATGTCGCGCTGTCCGTGCGGGAGTTGGGGGCGGCGTATCTCGGTGGGGTGAGCCTCGGGGCGTTGGGGGCGGCGGGGCGTGTGCGGGAGGTACGGCCGGGGGCCTTGGCGGAGGCGTCGCTGGCGTTCGGGAGCGGCGGGGTGGCGGCGCCGTGGTTGCCGCACGGGTTCTGAGACCGGGGGGTTTTCAGGGGCGTTGGGTTTTTCAGGGGCGTTGGCAGGTCGGGCACCAGAAGAGGTTGCGGGCGGCGAGATCGGCGGTGCGGATCTCGCCGCCGCAGATGTGGCAGGGCTGGTTGGCCCTGCGGTAGACGTACACCTCGCCGCCGTGGTCGTCCACGCGGGGCGGGCGGCCCATCGCCTCCGGGGTGTGTTCCGGGCGGACCGTGTCGATGCGGTTGTTGCGGACGCCCTCGTGCATGAGCTCGACCAGGTCGGTCCAGATCGCGTGCCACTCCGGCGGGGTGATGTCCTTGCCGGGGCGGTACGGGTCGATGCGGTGCCGGAAGAGGACCTCCGCGCGGTAGACGTTTCCCACGCCGGCGATGACCTTCTGGTCCATGAGCAGGGCGGCGATGGTCGTACGGCTGCGGGAGATACGGCGGTACGCGGTGTCCGGGTCGGCGTCGTCGCGGAGGGGGTCGGGGCCGAGGCGGTCGTGTATCGCCTGCTTCTCCGGGGGCGTGATCAGGGCGCAGGTGGTGGGGCCGCGGAGGTCGACGCAGGTGGTGTCGTTCGCGAGGCGGAGGCGGATCGTGTCGGTGGGTGGGGGTGCGGGGGTGGGGGTGCGGGTGAAGGTGACCTTGCCGAAGAGGCCCAGGTGGATGTGGATCCAGTCGGTGGTGCGGAAGCCGAGGAAGAGGTGTTTGCCGTGGGCTTCCGTGTGGGTGAGTTCCGTGCCGGTGAGGAGGGTGGCGGCGTCGGTGAACTTGCCCTGGGGGCTGGTGATGAGGGGGGTTGTGCCGAGGAAGGCGGTGGCGTAGTCGTGGGCCAGTCGGTGGATGGTGTGGCCTTCTGGCACGGGTGCCTCCTGTGATGGTCGCCTTGCGGGTTTTCCCACCCGCCCGCCCGAAGCGGTTCCTCAAGGGGCTGAGGTCGAAAAGATCCGGGGCGCCGCCCCGGACCCCGGCGGGGAGCTTTCCCACCCGCCCACCCGAAGCAGTTCCTCAAGGGGCTGGAGTCGAAAAGCCCCGGGGCTCCGCCCCGGACCCCGGCGGGGACTGCGTCCCCCGCGCCCCTCGCGGGGCTCCGCCCCTGCACCCCGAGAGGGGGCTGCGCCCCTCGTCCCGTATCGGGCCCCGGATGTGCTGGCCACCCGCATGAGGCCCGAGTGTGCCGGACAGCCGCATCAGGCTCCCCGGGGGGTGGGCACCCGCATCGGCCGGGTCTGCTGGATCCCCGCGTGGGGCCCGCGTGCGTTGGACGCCCGCGTCGACCCGCGTGTGTTGGACGCCCGCAGCAGGACCAGTGCGATCGACCGGCGCGGCTGGCTTGAATGCCCCGGGCCCTCGCAACAGGCTCGAATGCGCTGAGCGGCCGGGGGGCTCGGGCGCTCAATCCCCTCGCTGTGTTCCGTCCGCGGGGAGTTCGGGCCCCGCGTGGGGCCCGGGTCCGGCTCGGAGGTCGGAGGTGGGGGTGGAAGAGCCCCGCCTCGGGTGGGCCGTAGCCGGGCGGGCCGGCCGGGGCCTCCCCCGGGTGGTGCAGCCGGCTGCCCCGGGGGCCTACTGCTGGGGGTGGTGGGGTGGGATGGGCGGGAGGTCGCCGGTTGACTCGTAGTCGTCGAGCATGTCGATTCGTCGGATGTGACGTTCGTCACCGGAGAACGGCGTCCTGAGGAACGTCTCGATGAACGCCGTCGCCTCGTCCTGCGAGTGCATGCGCGCGCCCACGGCGACGACGTTCGCGTTGTTGTGCTGGCGGCCGAGCGCCGCCGTCTCCTCGCTCCAGGCGAGGGCCGCGCGGACGCCCTTGACCTTGTTCGCGGCGATCTGCTCGCCGTTGCCGGAGCCCCCGATGACGATGCCGAGGGCGTCGGGGTCCGCGGCCGTCCGCTCCGCGGCGCGGAGGCAGAAGGGCGGGTAGTCGTCCTGGGCGTCGTAGATGTGCGGGCCGCAGTCGACGGGATCGTGACCCGCCGCCTTCAGCCACTCGACGAGGTGGTTCTTGAGTTCGTAGCCCGCATGGTCCGAGCCGAGGTACACGCGCATGGGACGAGTGTGACACGGGTGTTTCGGGGCAGGCGCGCGGGGTGGCGCTCATGAAAACTTGACGTGAGTGTGAGCCGGGTAACTGAAGCTCAGGAAAACCTCAAGTAACAATCTGGATTCAAAGGTTCTCCTCTTCGTTCACCTCCGATTCACTGGACCGGCTCGTACACCGCTCGTACGAGCAAACAGCTCCCCGGCGCAAAGGAAATCCGTTCCATGACCTCGCAGCCGACTCTCAAAACGACAGGAAACGAACCCGGTGACGGCTCCGGGCTCCAGGCCGGGCTGAAGAGCCGGCATCTGTCGATGATCGCCATCGGTGGCGTCATCGGGGCGGGCCTGTTCGTCGGGTCCAGCTCCGGCATCGCCACCGCCGGGCCCGGCATCCTGCTGTCGTACGCCCTCGTCGGCACGCTCGTCGTGCTGGTGATGCGGATGCTCGGTGAGATGTCGGCCGCCAACCCGACGTCGGGTTCCTTCTCCGCGCACGCCGACCGCGCCCTCGGGTCCTGGGCCGGTTTCTCCATCGGCTGGCTGTACTGGTTCTTCTGGGTGGTCGTGCTGGCGGTCGAGGCCACCGCCGGTGCGGTGATCCTGGAGGGCTGGATACCGGCCGTGCCGCAGTGGGCCTGGGCCCTGATCGTGATGCTGGTGCTCACCGCCACCAACCTCGTCTCCGTCGGTTCGTACGGAGAGTTCGAGTTCTGGTTCGCCGGGATCAAGGTGGTCGCGATCGCCGCGTTCATCGTCATCGGCGGGCTGGCCGTGTTCGGGCTGCTGCCGGGTGTGGACAGTGAGCAGGCCGGGCTGAGCAACCTCACCGAGCACGGGGGCTTCCTGCCCCACGGTCCCGGGGCGATCCTCACGGGTGTGCTGCTCGTCGTCTTCTCCTTCATGGGCAGCGAGATCGCCACCCTGGCCGCCGGTGAGTCCGAGAATCCGCAGCAGGCCGTCACCAAGGCCACCAACAGCATCATCTGGCGTGTCGCCGTGTTCTACCTCGGCTCGATCTTCGTCGTGGTGTCTCTGCTGCCCTGGGACAGCAAGTCCATCACCAAGGACGGCTCGTACGTCGCGGCGCTCGACTCCCTCGGCATCCCGCACGCCGGTCAGATCATGAACTTCATCGTGCTGACGTCGGTGCTGTCCTGTCTCAACTCCGGGCTCTACACCGCCTCCCGCATGGCCTTCTCGCTCGGCCAGCGCGGTGACGCGCCGAAGGGCTTCGCCCGGACGACCGCCAACGGCGTGCCGCGCACGGCGATCCTCGCGTCCGTCGCGTTCGGATTCGTCGCCGTGTTCTTCAACTACAAGTTCCCGGACTCCGTCTTCCTCTTCCTCGTGAACTCCAGTGGCGCTGTCGCCCTCTTCGTGTGGCTGGTGATCTGCTTCTCCCAGCTGCGGATGCGGAGGATCATCCAGGCCGAGGCGCCCGAGAAGCTCGTCGTGAAGATGTGGCTGTACCCGTACCTGACCTGGGCGACGGCCGCGCTGATCGTGTTCATCCTCGGTTACATGCTCACCGACACCGAGCACGACGGGCGCGAGACCATGCTGCTGTCGCTGCTCGTCGCGGCGCTCGTCCTCGTCGTCGCCTTCGTGAAGGAGCAGGTCCTCGGGGGGCGGCGGGCCGCCGCTGCAGCCGCGCAGGCGCAGGGACAGGAACAAGGACAGGCGCAGGACGACAGGCGGGACGAGGTTTCGGCCGGCTGACCGACCGTTCCCGGTGCCCCCCGTTCGTGGTGAACGGGGGGCTTTTCCGTTGCCGCCTACAGCACCGTGAAGCTGTCCTTGACCTTCTCGTACGTACGGAGGGCTTCCGGTTCGATGCCGGAGTCGTACCAGGTGTTGATCTGGTACGACTTGCCGCCCGAGTTGAAGCCGAGCAGGCGGGCGTGCCAGTGGACGCCCTTCAGCGTGAACGTGTACTCCCACACCACCGCCGGATGGCCGCGGAACGTCGTCTCCTCCAGGCGGACCTTCTGGTAGTCCTCACCCTGTTGGGCGTTGCGCTCCGAGGTCTGCCAGGTCTCCAGCAGGTCGCCGCGGGCCAGGGACGACTTGCCGACGAGTTCCTGCGTGCCGTCCGGGGAGGTGTAGTGCACCTCCGCGCCCGTCTTCACGTCCCGCCGCCAGCCGTCGGGTGTCGCCCAGGCGAATCCGCCGGCCTCCCGGTGCGCGCCCGGCGGCAGGCTCTGCGGCCTGGAGGTGCCTTCGACGGTGGGTGAGGGGGTGGAGTCGGGGGTGGACTCGGTGGTGGGTGCTGCGGAGGCCGAGGAGCCTGCGCGGGGGGCGCCGTCGCCCGGTGAGCCGGATGTCGTCGCCAGCACGATTCCTACGACGGCGCCGACCGTCGCGACCGTGGCTGCGGCGGCGGCGAGCATCGTACGGCGGTGTCCGGCGCGGAGGCGGGCCGCGGCCGGTGTGGCGGGGCCGGGGAGTTCGCCCGGCGGCATCGCGGTGGGTGCCGGGTGGGGGCGGCACTCCGTCGCCGCCTGTGCCCGGCTGAGGGAGACGGGGCTGGGGCGGGGGGTGGTCGTGGTGGCGTGCGGTGGAGTGGTGGGTGGCCGGTCGGGTTGCGGGACGGGGGCGGGCACGGGCTCGGGCACGGGCTCGGGCTGTCGGTCCGGCCTTGCGGCGGCGGGGTGCTGAGCGGGGGCCACAGGCGACACCGGCTCCCCGTCCGACGGCTCCGGCCCCGGCAACCCCTCAGTCCGCTCCAGCCGTTCCCGTATCGCCACCACCGGCACCGTAGGCGTCGGTGCCGGGAACGCGACCGGCTCCAAGGCCGCTTCCAGTTCCTCCAGGCCCGGGCGGACCGACGGTTCCTTTTCCAGCAGGGACGTCAGGATGTCGCGCAGCGGTCCCGACGTGGCGGGGAGTTCGGGTTCCTCGTACAGGACCGCGTGCAGGGTCGCGAGCGTGGTGTCGCGGGCGAAGGGGGAACGGCCGCCCAGGGCCGCGCAGAGCGTCGCGCCGAGGGACCAGACGTCGGACGGTGGGCCCTGCGGGCGGCCGGAGATGCGCTCGGGAGCCATGTAGTCGGGCGAGCCGACCAGCATGCCGACCATGGTGAGCGCCTTGGCGTCCTGGATCGCGGCGATGCCGAAGTCCGTGAGGACGACCCGCCCGGAGGCGGTGCCGCGTCCCGGCCCGGCCGATCCGCTCCAGGTCTCCACCAGCACGTTGCCCGGCTTGATGTCCCGGTGCAGTACGCCCCGCGCATGGACCTGCCGCAGCGCCGCGACCAGGCCGAGTCCGATCCGGGCCGTGTCGCGGGGGCTCAGTGGGCCGTCCTCCGCGAGGATCTGCTCGAGGGAGCGGCCCGCGACCAACTCCATGACGATCCACAGGCGTTCGCCTTCGTCGACCACGTCGTAGACCCGTACGACGTTGGCGTGGTCGATCCGGGCCGTGGCCCTGGCCTCGCGCAGGGTGCGTTCGCGGCGGGTCCTGCTGTCCTCCGCGTCGAGGCCGTCGATCCGCATTTCCTTGACGGCGACCTGCCGGTCGAGTATTTCGTCGGCGGCTCGCCACACCCGCCCCATTCCCCCCTGACCGATACTTTCGACCAGCCGATAGCGCCCCGTCACCAATATCCCTGGAACACCGCCGATGTTCGCATTCCCCGGCAATCCGCTGCACCCCCTCCGCGACGCCGCGACCGACTCCAGTGAAACACAACGGTCACACTTCGTCCCGTACCAGGATAGTGCCGGGAAATCTTGTGGTAGCTCTTTCAGTACTGGCGAATTCTGGTGCAGGCCAGGGCAGTCCAGGGGGACGCAAAGGGGGGCGAACATGAGTTCTCGTCGCACGGCGGCGGTCGCGGGATCGCTGGTGGCAGCATCTTTCTCGGCCGTGGTGATCCTTTCCGGAACGGCCGGAGCGGAAGACGAAGGGCCCGCGAGCAGCAAGGGGGGAAAGGTCGTTAACGAGGCGCCGGCGGGGGTGAAGCTGACCACGCTGCTGCCCGAGAAGATCTCGGTCGACAACGGCTCCGAAAAGACGGCGCTCACCGCCACGGTGAAGAACGAGGGGAACAAGGACAGCGGGAAGATCCAGCTTTTGGTCGTCGGTTTCGACGGGCTCATCGTCAAGAACGTCCAGGGGTGTTCCCCGATAGCCGAGAACAATCTTCCGGAGGGTTCGAACAGCGGTTTCAGCTGCCCTCTCGACAATCTCGCGGCCGGTGAGTCGAAGTCGTACGCCGTCGACGCGACGTACGACCTGGGCAAGACCGGGAAGATCTGTCTGCCCGTGCAGAGCGGCGACGGGAACAAGACGTTCTGGCAGCAGGGCCCGGTGCCGTTCGGCACGACGAATCCGTCGCCGGACGCACCGGCGACGCCGCTGCTGCTCGGCACCGACAACGAGCCGGTCTCCCCCGGCAAGCCGGATTCCCCGGGCGGCAAGGAGCTGCCGAAGACCGGTCCGGCGCGCGATCTGCTGCCGCTGGGGGCGGCCGGTGCGTCGCTGCTCGCGGCGGGCGTGGCGGGGATGTGGTGGTCCCAGCGGCGGCGGCCAGGGGTTCAGGAGGGCTGATTCAGCCTCTGCCGACCGCACTTGCGCCAAAGGGCCCGCCGGGGGGCGTGACGCCCCCCCGGCGGGCCCTTTGGGCAACGCCTACGGGTTCAGCGCTTGTTCGCGAACTTCCATGCCGTCGGCAGCGCCCCCATCGCCAGCGCCGCCTTCAGCGCGTCGCCGATCAGGAACGGCGTGAGGCCGGCGGCGATCGCTGCGGTGGCGGACATGCCGGTGGCGAGGGCCAGGTAGGGCACGCCGACGGCGTAGATGATCGCCTCGCCCACCAGCATCGTGCCCGCCATGCGCAGCATCGAGCGGTCGGCGCCGCGGCGGGCCAGGGCGCCCACCACCGTGGCGGCGAGGATCATGCCGAGGATGTAGCCGAAGGAGGGGGCGACGCCGGAGGTGCCGCTCGCGAACCACGGCACACCGGCGAGGCCCGCCACGGCGTAGAGCGCCAGCGCGAGGAAGCCGCGGCCGGCGCCGAGGGAGGTGCCGACGAGCAGTGCGGCGAAGGTCTGGCCGGTCACCGGCACCGGGGAACCGGGCACGGGCACCGAGAGCTGCGCGGCGAGGCCGGTGAGCACGGCTCCGCCGAGCACGAGGGCCGCGTCCCGGACACGGGACGCGGGCAGCAGGTCGGCGAGGACCTGCCCGGTGCGGGCGGGTGTGGCGGCAGCGGTGCTCATGGGGACTCCGCGGGAGTGAGGGCCGTTCGGGACACCGTGACGCTATCCCAGCGCACTCACCCGGATCACCGTCAGCGCTCGACAAAGGCGTGGACCGGCAGTTGGTCGGCTTCGAACAAAGGGGGCGGGTTACAGCCACCATGGCGTGATGCCAGTCACGGTGATGGGGTGCCCTGTGACACGAGAGCGGGAAACCGGGCGTCTGTAGGTTTCCCCCAACGGTGCCGAGTCCGCCGTCTCGTCCGTCGGTCACCGTCTGGGCAGTCCCGGGCCGTTTTGCTAGCGTCGCGGACATGGTTGCCCAGGCCCGGTACTTCTCGTCGCGTCGCTACGTCGACCTGCGACGCCAGGGCACGGCCACCTGTCGCCGCCCGGTGTGAGGCGGGGCGGAGCGGATCCGGCTCGCCGATCGAGACGGCGCAGTGTCGGACCGGCCCCAGGAAGATTCCCATGCCCCGTACCGCGGCTCCCCTTCTTTCGTCCCCCATTCCCCGTGCCGCCGACAGCGACCGGCGCCGCACCAGCGCCAGTGTCGTCCTGCGGTCCGTGCTGGAGCACGGACCGGTCGCGCGCAGCACCATCGCCCGGCTGACCGGCCTGTCGCCGGCGTCGGTGACCGACTACTGTGCCCGGTTCGCCGAGTGGGGGCTCATCCGCGAGTCCGCCGTGCTCCGGCGCTCCGGGGGCGTGGGGCGACCGCATCTGCCGGTCGACCTGGACGACTCCCGGTTCGTGGTCGGCTCCGTGCACGTGGCGGTGCCGCACACCACGGTCGCGCTGCTGGATCTGCGCGGGCGGGTCGTGGCCCGTCGCGAGGTGAAGCACGAACGCACCGAGCCCGCACAGGTGCTGGCCCGGGCCGCCGACGGGCTGGCGGCGCTGCTCGCCGGGACTCCCGGCCGCAGGTCGCTGAGCGTCGGTTTCGCGGCGGGCGGCTGGGTGGACCGGGACTCGGGCACCGTCGTCGAGCATCCGCTGCTGGGCTGGCGCGAGGTGCCGGTGCGGGAGGTGCTCGGCGCGCACACCGGGCTGCCGGTCCATGTGGACGGGCACGCGCGGGCGCTGGTCAACGCGGAGCGCCTGTTCGGCGGGGCGCGGGGCAGCCGCAGCGTGTTGCACCTGTTCGCGGGCAACGTGGTCGACGCGGCGTTCACCACCCACGACGAGGTGCACCACGGGCCGCGCTCCCAGGCCGGGACCATCGCCCATCTGCCCGTGCCGGGCGGCACGGAGAACTGTGACTGCGGTCGTGTCGGCTGCCTCCAGGAAGAGTTGAGCGAGCGGACGCTGTGCCGGCGGGCCCGCGAGGCGGGGATCGTCGACGGGGTGAACCCGATGCACGTGGTCGGCGCCGCCGCGGCCGGTGACCCGGTGGCCGTACGGCTGCTGGTGGAGCGGTCGCGGAGGGCCGGGCGTGCGGTGCGACTGCTGCTCGATGTGCTCAACCCGGAGCGGGTGGTCGTGACGGAGATCGGAATCCTGCACCGGGAGGACTGCCTGACCGCGTTGCGGGAAGAGGTCGGAGCCGGCCGTGCCGCGACCGTGTCACCGATCAGTTTCCCGGATTCCGTCCTGGCCGTGGCGGGTGGTTCGGTGGCACTCGACGTGCTCTACCGGGATCCGCTGGGCGCGTCACCTGACGTCATTTAATTCAGAAACTCGGAATGTTGACAGGAGTTGCGCAGGGCCGGGAACATCCTGTTCATGAGCCCGCTCACGAGGTGTCGCACTCTCTGTTGCTGACCCGTTGACGCGCCCCCGGCGCCCGTTCACGGAGCGC
Organism: Streptomyces sp. NPDC006235; assembly: GCF_040613735.1. Lineage (NCBI taxonomy): Bacteria > Bacillati > Actinomycetota > Actinomycetes > Kitasatosporales > Streptomycetaceae > Streptomyces > Streptomyces sp. NPDC006235. The sequence continues at coordinate 205,156 of NZ_JBEXSR010000006.1, read as the reverse complement.
CTTCTCCTTCCCGTGTGAAATTCACGTGAATTCCCGGTCCGTCCTTTTTCCTGCCGGAATTCCACGTGCCGTGCCGTCTTCCATTCCCAGGGAGTCCTCCCATGCCCTCGCCCCCCGTCCCCGGTGTCGACCGGCGACTGTTCCTGACCTCACTGCTCGGCGTGACGGCCGCGGCGGCCGGACTGAGCGGCTGCGCGGACGACAGCGCCGCGGCCGAGGCGGCATCCGACGCCCCTCTGGCCACCAGGGTTCCCGCGGGTACGAGCCTGCAGATCGCCTCGTACCAGAACGCGCAGCAACTCCAGTTCAAGCTGGCCGGGTTCCGCGATCTGCCGTTCAAGGTGTCCGACTGGCTGAACATCGGCGCGGGTCCCGACGTCATCAACGCTTTCCGCGCGAAGTCGCTGGAGGTCGCCAACAACGCGGGTATTCCTCCGATCCAGGCGCACTACCAGGGTTTTGACGCGAGGATCGTCGCGATCAACGTCACCCGCAAGCCCAATTACCTGTTCGCCACCAAGCCCGGCAGTGACCTTCGCGAGGTCGCCGACTTCAAGGGCAGGCGGCTGGCCTTCTCCCAGGGGCAGGCGCAGGGTGTCGTGCTGCTGCGGGCGCTGAAGAAGGCCGGGCTGGCGTACGACGACGTGGAGCTGGTGCCGCTGACCAGCAACCAGTTCCTCACCGCCCTGCAGTCCGGGCAGGTGGACATCGCCCCGCTCGCCAACACGCAGGCGCCCGCGTACCTGGCGCAGTACAAGTCCGCCCGGACCATCACCACGGACGTGGTGGACCTGCTCAACCTGCTGTGGGCGCCGGTCTCGGTGCTGAACGACTCCGCGAAGGCCGCCGCGATCGCCGCGTACATCCCGTACTGGGCGAAGGGCCAGGTGTGGACGTACGAGCACCCCGCCGAGTGGAACGAGCAGTTCTACGTCGGGACGCAGAACCTGACCCCGGCCCAGGCGAAGGCGGTCACCGCGCTGGCCAACAAGCCGCTGTTCCCGCCCCGCTGGGACGAGGCGATCGCGTGGGAGCAGGAGACCGCCGATCTGCTCGCGGAGGGCGGCTTCGTGAAGAAGTTCGACGTCTCCGAGCTCTTCGACCACCGCTTCGAGTCCATCGCGGCGCAGGCCGTGCCCGCGGAGTACCGGAGGTGACCGCCGTGACCACGACCACGCACACGACCACGCACACGACCGCGTCCGCGTCCGCGACCGCGACCGCGAACGCGACCGCCGCCGCACCGCTCGCCGCCGCCGCCGCCGAGGAGACGCGCCAGGTGCGCAGGCGCCGGCGGCTGGCCCCCGGCAGGCGGTTGCCCGCCACGCGGCTCATCGGGCCCGCCGTCGTCCTCGCCCTGTGGGTCGTCGCCTCCGCGGCCGGACTGCTCGACGCGGGGGCGGTCCCGGCGCCCTGGACGGTGCTGGAGACGGGCAGCCGCCTGTGGAGCGCGGGCACGCTGCCGGACGACATCCTGACCTCGCTGCAGCGCGCGGCCGCCGGCTTCGCCATCGGCCTGACCGTGGGAATCCTGCTCGCACTGGCGTCCGGGCTCACCCGGACCGGCGAGGCACTGATCGACGGCACGGTCAACCTCAACCGGGCGATCCCCACCCTGGGTCTGATCCCGCTGTTCATCCTCTGGCTGGGCATCGGCGAGACCTTCAAGATCGCCATCATCGCGATCGTCGTCTACGTCCCGGTCTACCTCAACACGCATGCCGCGCTGTCCGGCATCGACAGCCGATTCGTCGAGCTGGCCGAGGTCCAGGGGCTGTCGAAGTACCGGTTCATCCGGCAGGTCGTCATCCCGGGTGCGCTGCCCGGCTTCTTCGTCGGACTGCGGCTCGGCGTGACCGGCTCCTGGCTGGGCCTGGTGGTGCTGGAGCAGATCAACGCCACCAGCGGCCTCGGCTACATGATGTTCCAGGCGCAGAACTACGGCCAGACGGACGTCATCCTCGTCGGCCTGGTCGTCTACGGCATCTTCGGCCTCATCTCCGACAGCGCGGTCCGCAACGTCGAACGGAGGGTGCTGTCATGGCGCCGCACACTGAGCAGCTGACCCGGCCCGCCGTCCGGTTGCGGGGCCTGACCCGGTCGTTCGACGGGCGCACGGTCCTCGACGGCATCGACCTCGATCTGCCGGACGGACAGTTCACCGCCCTGCTCGGGCACAGCGGCTCCGGCAAGAGCACGCTGCTGCGGGCGATCGCCGGACTCGACCACGGCGTCACGGGCAGCGGTCGGCTGACCGCGCCGGAACGGGTGTCGGTGGTCTTCCAGGACTCCCGGCTGCTGCCCTGGCGGCGGGTGCTCGCCAACGTCCTGCTCGGACTGGAGGGCAAGGACGCCGAGCGGCGCGGCCGTGAGGCGCTGGACGAGGTGGGGCTGAAGGGCCGCGAGCGGGCCTGGCCGGGCGAGCTGTCCGGCGGGGAGGCGCAGCGTGCCGCCCTGGCCCGGTCCCTCGTCCGCGAGCCGGAACTGCTGCTGGCCGACGAGCCGTTCGGGGCGCTGGACGCGCTCACCCGGATCCGGATGCACGGCCTGCTCAGGGAGCTGTGGGAGCGCCACCGCCCCTCGGTGCTGCTGGTCACCCACGACGTGGACGAGGCGATCGTGCTCGCCGACCGGGTGCTCGTCCTCGACCAGGGCCGGATCGGCCTCGACCTGACCATCGACCGCGTGCACCCGCGGTCGTACCGCGACCCCCTGCTCGGCGAGTACCGGGAGCGGCTGCTGGCCGCGCTCGGTGTCACGGAGGACCATCGATGACCCGCAGACAGCTGCACCTCAACGCGTTCCTGATGACCACCGGCCACCACGAGGCGTCGTGGCGGCTGCCGGAGAGCGACCCGTACGCGCATGTGGACCTGGCGCACTACGTGCGGCTCGCCCGGATCGCCGAGCGCGGCACCTTCGACTCGCTGTTCCTCGCCGACGGCCCGCACCTGTGGAGCAGTGTGGCGCAGCGGCCCGCCGGGGCGCTGGAGCCGATCACCCTGCTCACCGCCCTGGCCACGGCCACCGAGCACATCGGCCTGATCGCCACGGCCTCCACCTCGTACAACTCGCCGTACAACCTGGCCCGCAGGTTCGCCACCCTGGACCACATCAGCGGCGGCCGGGCGGGCTGGAACATCGTCACCACCGCCGGTGCCGAGGCCGCCCGCAACTTCGGTCTCGACGCCGAGCCGACGCACGCCGAGCGGTATGCGCGGGCCGCCGAGTTCCTCGACGTGGCGCTGAAGCTGTGGGACAGCTGGGAGGACGACGCGATCGTCGCCGACAAGGCGGCGGGCGTGTGGGGCGACGACGCGAAGATCCATCCGCCCCGGCACCAGGGCCGCTACTTCAGCGTCGAGGGGGCGCTCAACGTGCCCCGCACGCCTCAGGGTTACCCCCTGCTCGTACAGGCCGGCTCCTCCGAGGACGGCAAGCGGTTCGCCGCGCGGTACGCGGAGGCGGTGTTCACCGCCCAGCAGACCGTCGAGGACGCGCGGGCCTTCTACGCCGACCTCAAGTCCCGGACGGCCGCGGCCGGCCGCGACGCCGACCACATCAAGGTGCTGCCGGGCATCGTCCCGGTGATCGGCTCGACGGAGGCGGAGGCGCGGGCGCACGAGCGGCTCTTGGAGGAGCACATCGTGCACACGCACGGAGTGGACCGCCTGGAGCGGCTGCTGCACCTGGCCCCGGGGACCCTGGATCTGGACGGCCCGCTCCCCTCCGACCTGCCGCCGGAGAGCGCCATCGAGGGCGCCAGGAGCCGCTACACGCTCGTCGTCGAGCTGGCCCGGCGCGAGCGGCTCACCGTGCGGCAGCTGATCGGGCGGCTCGGCGGCGGGCGCGGGCACCTCACCTTCGCCGGGACGCCCGAGCAGGTCGCCGACACGATCGCGCTGTGGTTCGGCTCGGGCGCCGCCGACGGCTTCAACATCATGCCCGCGGTCCTGCCGTCCGGCCTGGAGGCCTTCGTCGAGCACGTCGTCCCGATCCTGCGCGCCCGGGGCCTGCTCCGCACCGGGTACGGCGGCCCCCGCCGAACCCTGCGGGAGCGGTACGGCCTCCCGCGCCCCGCCAACCAGCACGTCCTCGCACCGGCACTCGTCTGACCACCCTGAAGGGAACTTCACCATGAGCATCGAGATCCACAAGGTCACCGCGAACATCGGCGCCCGCGTCGAAGGCGTCGACATCACCCGGCCCCTCGACGGGGAGACGTACACCGCCCTGCGTGAGGCGCTCAACGCCCACAAGGCCCTCGTCTTCGACGCGGAGGGGCTGGACGACGCGGGCCAGCAGGCCTTCGCCGGTCACTTCGGTGACATCACCGCCGCCCATCCGACGGTGTCCTCCGTCGACGGCGCCCCGAACGTCCTGCCCGTCGACAGCGAGGGCGGCCGGGCCGCCAACCACTGGCACACCGACGTCACCTTCGTCCTCAACCCGCCGCAGGCCACCAGCCTGCGCAGCATCACGGTCCCCCCGTACGGCGGCGAGACGCTGATCGCCAGCTCGGCGGCCGCCTACCGGAACCTGCCCGAGTCGCTGCGGAACCTCGCCGACACGCTGTGGGCCGAGCACACCAACGACTACGACTACGCCGTCCCCGACGAGGACGTCGACGAGGTGCAGGCCGCCCGGCGCGCCCAGTTCACCTCGATCAGGTACCGCACGGCCCACCCGGTGGTCCGCGTCCACCCCCTGACCGGCGAGCGCGGGCTGTTCATCGGCGGCTTCGCGCAGCGGATCGTGGGCCTGTCGCCGGGCGAGTCCCGCAAGATCCTCGACCTGCTCCAGGCGTACGTCGTGCGGCCGGAGAACGTCCTGCGGCACCGCTGGTCGCCGAACCAGCTCGTCGTGTTCGACAACCGCATCACCCAGCACTACGCCGTCGACAACTACGACGGTCTGCCGCGCCGCCTGCACCGGGTCACGGTCGCGGGAGACATCCCCGTCGGAATCGACGGTAAGGAGAGCTACGTCATCGAGGGCGACGCCTCGCACTACACGTCGGTCGCCGCGTAGCCACGGAGAGCGACGCGGCTGTCCATATGCTGGGATGCCTCTCCGCTCGGGCGGAGAGGCATCCCAGACTGTCGGCGTTTTTGCCCTCGCACTCCTCTCACGCATTGGACGAGCCGCGCCCATGCCCAGCAGCACCACCACGGAGACGCAGCCCAGTACGGACGACGTCTCCCTCTCCCACGGCCTGAAACAGCGCCATCTGTCGATGATCGCCCTCGGCGGGGTGATCGGCGCCGGACTGTTCGTCGGTTCCGGCGCGGGCATCGCCGCCGCCGGTCCGTCGATCGTGGTCGCCTACGCCCTCTCCGGCCTCCTCGTGATGCTGGTGATGCGGATGCTCGGCGAGATGTCGGCCGCGTATCCGTCGTCGGGTTCGTTCTCGGCGCACGCGGAGCGGGCGATCGGCCCCTGGGCCGGATTCACGGCCGGGTGGGCGTTCTGGGTGCTGCTGTGCACGGCCGTCGGCCTGGAGGGCATCGGTGCCGCGAAGATCGTCAGCGGCTGGCTGCCGGGCACGCCGGAGTGGGCGTGGGTGGCGCTGTTCATGGTCGTGTTCTGCGGCACGAACCTCGCGGCCGTGAAGAACTTCGGCGAGTTCGAGTTCTGGTTCGCGGCCCTGAAGGTCGGCGCGATCACGCTGTTCCTGGCGCTCGGCGTCCTGGCGATCCTCGGGATCCTGCCGGGCACGGACTCCCCCGGTGCCTCGCACCTCACCGACTTCCTCCCCAACGGCGGTGAGGGCCTGGTCATCGGCCTGCTCGCCTCGGTCTTCGCCTACGGCGGGCTGGAGACGGTCACCATCGCTGCGGCCGAGTCGGAGAACCCCGTCAAGGGCGTGGCGAGCGCGGTCCGTACGGCGATGTGGCGGATCGCGCTGTTCTACGTCGGCTCGATGGCGGTCATCGTCACGCTGGTGCCGTGGGACTCGAAGGAGGTCGTCGAGAAGGGCCCGTACGTGGCCGCCCTCGACGAGCTCGGCATCCCGGGCGCCGGCCAGCTGATGAACGTCGTCGTGCTGGTGGCGCTGCTGTCCGCCATGAACGCCAACATCTACGGTGCTTCGCGCATCGCCTACTCGCTGGTGGAGCGCGGCCAGGGCCCGAAGGTGCTGGGCCGGGTCTCGGGCGGGGTGCCGCGGATCGCCGTGCTGGCCTCCTCCGTCTTCGGGTTCCTGTGCGTGCTGCTGAGCTACTGGCGGCCGAACGACGTCTTCTCCTGGCTGCTGAACATGATCGGCGCGGTGATCCTGGTCGTCTGGATCTTCATCGCCGTCTCGCAACTGCGGCTGCGGAGGCGCCTGGAACGGGAGACACCTCAGAAGCTGGTCGTGCGGATGTGGGCGTTCCCGTGGCTGACCTGGGTCGCGCTGGTCGGCATGGCCGCCGTCTTCGTCCTGATGGCCCGCCAGCCCGACACGCGGGTGCAGCTGTACTCGACGGGCGGGATGACGCTGGTCCTGGCGGCCGTCGGCTACGCGTGGCAGAAGGCGCGCGCCCGGCAGCAGGAGCCCCCTGGCGTCTCTTGACGTCCCCTGACGGAAGGCCCCCGCGAGACACGCGGGGGCCTTTTTGCGTGCCCTGGGCATCGGCACCACCCTCTTGCTGCTAGCGTGCAGTTGCAAGCTTGTTGCAATAAGAGGTTCGGAGGGGATCCCGCCCATGCCCGTCTACACGTTGCCCGACCTGCCCTACGACTACTCCACGCTCGCCCCCGTGATCAGCCCGGAGATCATCGAGCTGCACCACGACAAGCACCACGCCGCCTATGTGAAGGGCGCCAACGACACGCTGGAGCAGCTTGCGGAGGCGCGGGACAAGGGGACGTGGGGGGCGGTCAACGGGCTGGAGAAGAACCTGGCCTTCCACCTGTCCGGGCACATCCTGCACAGCATCTACTGGCAGAACATGACCGGCCCCAAGGACGGCGGCGGTGAGCCGCTGGCGCAGGACGGTGTGGGTGACCTCGCGGACGCGATCACCGAGTCGTTCGGGTCGTTCGCGAACTTCAAGGCGCAGTTGTCCAAGGCGTCGGCGACCACGCAGGGCTCGGGCTGGGGCGTGCTCGCCTACGAGCCGCTGAGCGGGCGGCTGATCGTGGAGCAGGTCTACGACCACCAGGGCAACGTCGGCCAGGGCTCGACCCCGATCCTCGTCTTCGACGCCTGGGAGCACGCCTTCTACCTCCAGTACCGCAACCAGAAGGTCGACTTCATCGAGGCCATGTGGCAGGTCGTCAACTGGCAGGACGTGGCGCGGCGGTACGAGGCCGCCAGGTCCCGCGCGGACGTGCTGCTGCTGGCGCCCTGACGGCTGCGTGCCGCCGAGTCGTCCTGCCTCGTGATCGTCTTCTCACCCTTCACGACCGGCAGGCGGTAGAAGGAAGCCCCCGCGAGGACGTGACTCGCGGGGGCTTTCCGTGCGTGCGCTACAGCTCGCGCGTGCGCTACGGCTTGCGGCCCAGGCCGCCGTGCTGGCCGATCGGCTCCGTGGGGGCGCCCGGCTCGGGGTGCCACCGCGGTACCGAGACCACGCCCGGTTCCACCAGCTCCAGGCCCTCGAAGAAGGCCTCGATCTGCTCGACCGGCCGCAGGTGGTACGGGACCGCGCCGGTCTCGTTGTAGGCGTCCTGTGCCTGCTCGTAGACCGGGTCGGTGCCGCGGGACCCCTCGTTGAGGGAGAGGTAGCTGCCGGAGGGCAGACCGGTCAGGAGGCGGCGGACGAGGTCGCGGGCCTCGTCGTAGTCGGCCACGTGGCCCAGGATGCCGCTGAGGATCAGGGCCGTGGGGCGGGTGAGGTCGAGCGTCTTGCCTGCGGCCTCGATGATGCGCTCCGGCTCGAAGAGGCTGATGGGCTCGTACGACGTCGCGCCCTCGGGCGTGGAGGTGAGCAGGGCGCGGGCGTGGGCGAGGACCAGCGGGTCGTTGTCGACGTAGACGATCCGCGACTCGGGGGCGAGCCTCTGGGCCACCTCGTGGGTGTTGTCGACGGTCGGCAGGCCGGTCCCGACGTCGAGGAACTGACGTACGCCGGCCTCCTGGACGAGGTGGCGGATGCTGCGGCCGAGGAAGGCGCGGCTGCTGCGGGCGATGGTGACGATTCCGGGGAACACGGCGGTGTAGGCGTCACCGGCCGCCTCGTCCACCGGGTAGTTGTCCTTGCCGCCCAGCCAGTAGTTCCAGATCCGGGCCGAGTGCGGCACCGAGGTGTCGATCTGCGTCATGGGCTCATAGTGCTACGGCACGTCCGCCTCGCACGGCACATTGAGTGAGAGGAGTGCGGCGGAACCGTCGGGGTTCATGCGCAGTTCGCTGATCGCCGCGTTCCGCAGGCGCGGGAACACCCTGCGGTACTCCCCGGGTGGGATGGACAGCAGTGTGCACAGAACCAGGCGCAGCAGGGTGTTGTGGGCGACGACGAGGACGCGTCCGCCGGGGTGGGCGGCGGTGATGCGCCGCAGGGTCGCTGCCCCGCGGGCCGCTGCCGCCGTCGGGTCCTCGGCGCCGGGGAAGGGGTGGGCGACGGGGTCGGCGCGGAAGGCCGCGGCCCGGTCGGGGTTCTCGGCCTCGAACTCGGCGAGCGTACGGCCCTCCACCACTCCGAAGTCGCATTCGGCCAGGCCGGGGTCGCGCCGCGGGACGAGACCCAGGGCCCGGCAGGCGGGTTCGGCGGTGGCGACGGCCCGGGAGAGCGGGGACGTCCAGATCGCGTCGACGGGGTGTGCGGCGGCCCAGCGGCCGAGGGCTTCGGCCTGGGCGCGGCCGGTGTCGGTGAGGCCGATGTCGCTGACGCCGGCGTACCGGTTCTCGGCGTGCCAGACGGTCTGTCCATGGCGGGCCAGCAGGAGCGTGGTGGTCATGACTCCCCAGTGTCCGGGTGCAGACGGGTCAGGGCGTGTTCCGCTACGGGGTCGGGCAGCCAGCCGCGTTCCCGCAGGGCGTGGACGAGGCGGGCGTACGGCTCGGCGAAGGCCGCCGTGCGGTCGGGGCGGGGTTCCAGGACGGTGCGGACGCGGACCATGCGCTCGGCGACGTCCGCGAGCGCGCCCGCCCCCGACGCCCCGTACGCGGCCAGCGCGGCCATGCCCAGGGCCGGTTCGGTCTGCTCGGGGACGCGGGCCGGGCGGGCCAGGATGTCGGCGCGCAGCTGGTTCCAGTAGCGGCTGCGCGCGCCGCCGCCGGTGAAGGTGAGCGGGCCGTCGAGCGGGACGCCGAGGTGGTGCAGGTAGTCCAGGCAGAGGCGTTCGGCGAAGCCGACGCCCTGGAGCAGCGCGGCCCACAGGCCGGCGTCGCCCTCGGGTTCGCCCAGGACCAGGGCGGTCGCGTCCGGCGCGCGGAACGGGAACCGCTCCCCCGGCGAGACCAGCGGGTAGGCGACCGCACGGGACGGCTCGAACGCCGCCGCCCGCTCGTCCATCGCGGCGGGGTCGGCGTCCGGGAAGTGTGCCGTGAGCGCCCCGGCGCCGACGCTCGACGCCCCGCCGGGCAGCCAGGTGCCGTCGGGGGCGCGGTGGTTGTAGACCACTCCGGTGGGGTCCCGGACCGGGTCCCGGGTCGCTCCCTTCAGCACGAGGGTCGTGCCGAGCACCGAGTTCCAGGAGCCGGGGCGCAGCGCGCCCGAGGCGATCTGGGCCGCGCAGCCGTCCGTCATCCCGGCGAGCACCGGGGTGCCGGCGGGGATGCCGGTGGCGTCGGCGGCGTCCTGGCCGACCTCGCCGAGGCGGGTGCCCGGGCGTACGACGTCGGGCAACAGGCGGTCGGGGAAGCCGAGTTGCGCCAGGGCGGCCTCCGGCCAGGCCTCCGCGTGCAGGTCGTAGCCGGTCTTGAGGGCGTGGCTGGAGTCCGCCGGGGGCGGTTCGCCGGTGAGGCGGGTGATGACCAGGTCGGGCTGGTGCGCGAGGCGGAGCCGGGGGGCGGGTGTCCGCGCTCCGGCCCCGGCCGCCCCGCCGCCCCTCGCGCCGCCGCCGTACGCCCCCACCAGCCACAGCGCCTTCGGCAGCGCCCAGGTGTCCTGGACCGCGAGCCCCGCCTCCCGGGCCCGCGCGGCCTGCGCCGCCGCGCGGCCGTCGTCGTACATCAGCGCGGGGCTCACCGGGCTGCCCGAGCCGTCCGTCAGCAGGACCGTGCCGGACGTGCCGCACACCGCGAGGCCGCCGACCGGCACGCCGGGCGCGGAGCCGAGTGCCGCCCGGGACGCCGTGCACAGCGCGGACCACCACTGCTCCGGGTCCTGCTCGTGCCGCGCCCCGTCCCGCCGCCCGGTCAGCGGGGCCGAGCCGCTGCCGAGGACCCTGCCGGCGGCGGTGACGAGCAGCACGCGGACGCTCTGTGTGCCCAGGTCGATGCCCAGCCAGCCCGCACCCTCGTCCGCCATCCGGAACCTCCCACGATGTCGCAGCCGGATCTGTGAACTTCTCACTGTGCCCCGATATTTTCCCGTGCGCGAGGGATTGACGCCCAACTTCAGCCGTTCCACCCTCTGTTAACGAGTCGACTCGACGTGTTAACCAGCCCCAGGCCCCACGTGGAGGTACGGATGGACACGCACGTGCACGACCGGCGGCGCTTCCTCGCGCTCGCCGCCGGGGCTGCCGCGGCCCCGCTGCTCACGGCCTGCGGCGCCGGCTTCGGCGGCGACGACAGCAAGAGCGACGGGTCCGCCGCGGACGACGTCACCGGCTCCTTCGACTGGAAGCGGGAGCAGGGCACCACCGTCAAGGCGCTGTTCAACAAGCACCCGTACACGGACGCGTTGATCGCCGACCTGAAGTCCTTCACCGCGAAGACCGGCATCAAGGTCGAGTACGACGTCTTCCCGGAGGACAACTACTTCGACAAGCTCACGGTGGACCTGTCCAGCGGGCGGGCCTCCTACGACGTGTTCATGCTCGGCGCGTACATGGTGTGGCAGTACGGTCCGCCGAACTGGCTGGAGGACCTCGGGCCCTGGATGCGCAACTCCTCGGCGACGGGCGCCGAGTGGGACCAGGCGGACTTCTTCCCGAACCTCCTCCAGGCCGACCAGTGGTCGCTGAAGGCGGGCGCGCCGCTGGGCCAGGGCGGGCAGTACGCGCTGCCGTGGGGCTGGGAGACGAACGTCGTCGCCTACAACACGGAGGTGTTCGGGAAGCTGGGCCTGAAGCCGGCCGAGACCTTCGAGGAGCTGACCGAACTCGCCGGCGCCATCAAGCAGCGGGCGCCGGGCGCGGGCTTCGACGGGATGTACGGGATCGCCGTACGCGGGTCCAGGAGCTGGGCCACCATCCACCCCGGCTTCATGACGATGTACGCCCGCAACGGGCTGAAGGACTTCACGGTCGACGGCGGGAAGCTCACCCCGGCCATGAACAGCCCCGAGGCCGTCGCCTTCACCGAGGACTGGGCCGGCATGGTCAAGCGGGGCGGGCCGCCGTCCTGGACGTCGTACACCTGGTACCAGTGCTCCAGCGACCTGGGCGCGAAGAAGGCCGGGATGCTGTTCGACGCCGACACGGCCGCCTACTTCCAGGCCGTGAAGGGGGCCAGCCCGGCCTCCGGGAAGATCGCCTTCCACCCCGGCCCGAAGGGGCCCGGCGGCTCCCTGGCCACCAACATGTGGATCTGGTCGCTCGGTATGAACGCCAAGAGCAAGAAGAAGAGCGCCAGTTGGCTGTTCCTGCAGTGGGCGACCGGCAAGGAGCACCTGCGCAAGAGCGCGATCACGCACAACCACATCGACCCGGTGCGCAAGTCGGTCGCCGACGACGCCGCGTACAGGGACAAGATGCGGCATCTGCCGGGCTTCCTGGAGACCTTCGAGACGGTCGTCGACCAGACGAGGATCCAGTTCACCCCGCAGGCCCAGTTCTTCGACGCGACGACCAGCTGGGCCGCCGCCCTCCAGGAGATCTACGGCGGCGAGGACGCGAAGTCCGTCCTGGACGGGCTGGCGGACGACCTCGCCGACAAGGTGCGTTAGTTATGCGGCCGGCGCTGCGTCCGTACTTCCTGATCGTGCCCGCGCTGCTGCTGACCTGCGGGATCCTCTACCCGTTCGGGCTCGGCCTATACTACACGCTGTTCGACTTCTCGGCGAGCAAACCGCAGCCGGACATGGTGGGGTTCGAGAACTACAGAGCCGTCTTCACGCAGGAGGCGTTCTGGAACTCGGCGTGGGTGACGGTGCTGTACGCGGTCGGGGCGGCCCTCGCCGAGACCGTGCTCGGAGTGGCCGTCGCCCTGCTGCTGCACCGCTCGACGCCGGTGGGCCGTGTGCTGGAGAAGATCCTGATCCTGCCGCTGATGGTCGCCCCGGTGATCGCGGCGATCATCTGGAAGCTGATGCTCCAGCCCTCGGTGGGAGTGGTCAACTACTTGCTGAGGCCCTTCGGTCTGGGCGGGGTGCAGTGGACCGACACCCCGACGGGCGCCCTGCTGTCGTCGATCGCCGTGGACGTGTGGGTGTACACGCCGTTCGTGGCGATCCTCGCCCTCGCCGGTCTGCGGTCGCTGCCCACCTCCCCGTTCGAGGCGGCGGCCGTGGACGGCGCGGGGTGGTGGTACACCTTCCGCCGGCTGACGCTGCCGATGCTGTGGCCGTACGTGCTGGTGGCGGTGATCTTCCGGTTCATGGACTCGCTGAAGGTGTTCGACATCATCTACGCCCTGACGGAGGGCGGGCCCGGTGACTCGACCGTCGTCCTCCAGATCCGCGCGTATCTGGAAGCCATCCGCTTCCAGCGCTACTCCTTCGGGATCAGCTACACGATCGTGCTGTGGGCCGTGGTGTACCTGGCCGCGATGGTGCTGGTGAAGCACCTGGGGAAGATCCAGCGCCGGGCCGCGGAGGTGACCTGAGTGAAGAAGCGTGTCTTGGGCCGGCTCGCGGACGCCGCCCTCGTCCTCTACTTCGTCTTCGCGCTGTTCCCGATCGCCTGGATGGTGATCCTGTCGCTGAAGCCGGCGGACCAGCTCTTCTCCACCTACTTCTCCTTCTCCCCCACCCTCGACGGCTACCGGACCGTCCTCGGCGACAGCGAGGGCATCCCGTTCGTGCGGTTCTTCGTCAACAGCCTGGTGGTGTCGGTCGGCGCGGTGGTGCTGTCGCTGGTGGTCGGGCTGCCGGCCGCGTACGCCTCGGCGCGGTGGCGGTTCAAGGGTTCCGAGAACCTGATGTTCACGCTGCTGTCGTTCCGTTTCGCGCCCGAACTGACCGTCATCATCCCGCTGTTCGTGCTGTACCAGAAGCTCGGGCTGTTCGACACGTACGTCGGCATGGTGTGGGTGCTGCAACTGGTCACGCTGCCGCTGATCGTGTGGATCATGCGGTCGTACTTCGCCGACCTCACGCCCGAGCTGGAACAGGCGGCCCTGCTCGACGGCTACACCCGCAAGCAGGCCTTCTTCAAGGTCGCCCTTCCCCTGGTCAAGCCCGGTATCGCGGCCGTGTCGCTGCTGGCCTTCATCTTCGCCTGGAACAACTTCGTCTTCCCGCTGATCCTCACCTCCAACGAGGCCCAGACGGTGACCGTGGGCGCCCTGTCCTTCCTCGGCGGGGACCGGCCCAAGTACAACCTGACGGCCGCCGCCGCGCTGGTGTCCGTCGTACCGCCGCTGCTGCTGGCGCTGACGATCCAGCGGTATCTGGTGCGCGGTCTGTCGTTCGGGGCGGTGAAATCGTGATCAGGCTGAGCGGGATACGGAAGGCGTACGGGAAGACCGTCGCGCTCGACGGGCTGGAACTGGACGTGGGGGAGGGCGAGTTCTTCTGCCTGCTGGGACCCTCCGGCGCGGGCAAGACCACGACGCTGAAGACCATCGCCGGGCTCGAACAGCCCGACTCCGGCACGGTCGTGCTCGACTGCGAGGACATGCGGGGTGTGGAGCCGTACGACCGGGGTGTGGCGATGTGCTTCGAGAGCTACGCCCTCTACCCGCACCGCTCGGCCTACGACAACCTGGCCTCCCCCCTGCGTTCGCCCCGGCACCGGCTGCCCGCCGCCGAGGCCCGGCAGCGGATCGGCGCGATCGCCGAACTGCTGGGGATCTCGGGGCTGCTGGACCGGCCGGTCGGCCAGTTGTCCAACGGGCAGCGGCAGCGCGTCGCCCTCGGCCGGGTGCTGGTCCGGCCCGCCCGGGCCTTCCTCCTCGACGAGCCGCTCTCCCACCTCGACGCCAAACTCCGCCAGCAGATGCGCGCCGAGCTGAAGGCGATCGGTGCCGTGCAGCACACCACCACCCTGTACGTCACCCACGACTCGGTCGAGGCACTGGCGCTCGGCGACCGGATCGGGGTGATCCGGCAGGGACGGATCGTGCAGACGGGCACGCGGGAGGAGGTCTGGTACCGGCCGTACGACACGGAGGTCGCCCGGGCCTTCGGGCGGCCCCGGATCAATCTGCTGCCGGGGGTGCTGACGGAGAGCGGGGTGCGGTCGGACGGCGGGGTCGAACTGCCGGTCCGGGCGCAGGCCACTCCCGGCACCGAGGTCCTCGTCGGCATCCGCCCCCGGGACATCGCCCTGCACGGCGAGGGCCACGAGCTGACCGGGACCGTGTACATCACCGAGGTGCTCGGCCGGTCCGTCGAGGTCACCGTCCGGCTCGGGACCGGGGAGCAGCGGGTGTCGCTGGTGGCGCCCCGGGCCGACGCGGCGCGCCTTCGTCCGGACGATCCGGTACGGCTCGCGGTCCGGCCTGAGAACCTGCTGCTGTTCGAGGCCGACCGGCCGGAGCGACCGGGACGACGGATAGAGACACGACCATGAGCAGCAGCAGTGGTGGACAGCAGGGGCCCGCGGCGCGGCAGGCCGCCATGGCCGAGCAGGTGCTGGCCGACGGATCGGCGACGGCGGCGGAGCTCGCCGAACGGTTCGGGGTGAGCCTGATGACCATCCACCGGGACCTCGACGAGCTCGAACGGCAGGGCATCGTACGCAAGTTCCGGGGCGGGGTGACCGCGCAACCGTCGGGCGTCTTCGAGTCGAACGTGCAGTACCGGCTGAAGACCATGCGGGCCGAGAAGGCGGCCGTGGCCGAGCACGCGCTGCGGATGGTCGAGCCCGGCATGGCGATCCTGCTGGACGACTCCACCTCCACCCTGGAGATAGCCCGGCGGCTGCGCACGGGCGAGGTCACGCCGCTGACGGTCGTCACCAACTTCCTGGAGGCGATCAACCTGCTCGCCGACCAGCGCGGCATCCACCTGATGGCGCTCGGCGGCGACTACGACCCGCTGCACTCCTCGTTCCTCGGGGTGTCCTGCGTGGAGGCGGTCGAGCAGCTGCGGGTGGACGTGTGCTTCGCGTCGACGTCGGCGGTGCACCGGGGTTACGCCTACCACCAGGAGCAGCACATCGTGTCCGTGAAGCGGGCGATGCTCGACGCGGCGGCACGGAACGTCCTGCTGATCGACCACACCAAGCTCGGCCGGGTCGCCCTGCACCGGGTCGTCCCGCTGTCCCGTTTCGACCTGCTCCTGGTGGACGACGGGGCGTCGGCGGAGGCGCTGCGGGATCTGGACGAGCACAAGGTCCGTTACGAGGTCTGTGCGACGAAGGGCAGCGATGACCGAGCTGGAGCTACGTGATCTGCGCAAGACCTACCGGGCCCGGGGCCGACCGGGCGTGGACGCGGTGCGCGGCCTCGACCTCGCGCTGCGTTCCGGGGAGCTGCTCGGGCTGCTCGGCCCCTCCGGCTGCGGCAAATCGACGACCCTCCGCATGATCGCCGGGTTGGAGTCGGTGACCGGCGGGGACATCCTGGTCGGCGGGGCGTCGGTGGTCGAACGGCCCGCGCAGCAGCGCAACATCGGGGTCGCGTTCGAGAACTACGCGCTGTATCCGCCGCTGTCCGTCGCGGAGAACCTGGCGTTCGGCCTGAAGGCCCGGGGCCGTAAGGCTCGTGGGGACGTCGACCACAAGGTGAAGGAGATCGCCGAGCGGGTCGGTCTGACCGACCTCCTCGACGCCCGCCCGGCCGGCCTGTCCAGCGGCCAGAAGCAGCGCGTGTCGCTGGCCCGGGCACTGATCCGCGAACCGGACGTGCTGCTGCTCGACGAGCCGCTGTCCCATCTGGACGCGGCCCAGCGGGACACCACCCGGCGCGAACTCAAGCGCATCCAGAAGGACCTGGGCCACACCACGATCCTGGTCACCCACGACCAGGAGGAGGCCCTCTCCCTCGCCGACCGGATCGCCGTGATGAAGGACGGCGTCATCCAGCAGCTCGGCACCCCCTACGAGGTCTACGACAGCCCGGCCAACGTGTTCGTCGCGGACTTCGTCGGCGAGCCCGCGATCACCCTGCTGCCCGGTATCGCCGATGGCGACGGCCACGCCCGCCTCTCCGACTCGGTGCGGATCGCGCTGCCCGTGCCGGTGGAGGAAGGCCGTGAAGTGGTGGTCGGGATCCGCCCGGAGGACGTCCGGCTCACCGCCGAAGAAGGCCTGCCCGCCCGGGTCGTCGCCCACGAACCCCTGCTGGAGTCGGGCCTGGCGACCCTCGCCCTCGACGGGGTCGAACGGCACCTGGTCGTCCTCACCGACCCGGAGGTGCGGCTCGCCCACGACGAGCGGGTCCGGGTCGCCGCCGACCTCCGGCACACCCATGCCTTCGACGCCGAGACAGGAGAAGCCCTGCGATGACTGCCGGAAACAGCGTGCGTGTGGTGGCCGCCGGTGACCACTTCGTCCTGCCGTCGCTGATCACACGGGCGGTGGAGCACGAGGTGGAGCGGGCCCTGGTGACGGAACTGAGGCTCGGCTGGCCGCTGGAGCCGTTCGGGCCGGTCGCCGAGGTGCAGGAGGCCAGTGACGCCGAGGACGAGATGATCGAGGCGCTGGCGGGCGCACAGGTGCTGGTCACGCAGATGGGGCCGGTCACCGAGAAGGTGCTCGCCGCCTGCCCGGAGCTGCGGCTGGTCGTGGTCTGCCGGGGCGGCCCGGTCAACGTCAACCTGGACGCGGCGAAGCGGCGTGACGTGCGGGTGTGCTTCGCGCCGGGCCGCAACGCCGCCGCCACCGCCGAGTTCACCGTCGGCATGATGCTGGCCGCGCTGCGCCGCATCCCCCAGGCCCACGACCCGCTGGCCCGGCAGGGCAGTTGGGAAGGTGCGACGTACTACACGTACGAGCAGAGCGGTCTGGAGCTGGAGGACCTGCCCGTCGGGCTCGTCGGGTACGGCGCCGTCGGCAGCCGGGTGGCCCGCGTGCTGTGCGCGTTCGGGGCACGGGTGATGGTGTACGACCCGTATGTGCACGGCGAGATCCACGGACTGCGCGTGACCTCGCTGGACGAACTCCTGCGCCGCTCCCAGGTGATCACCCTGCACGCCCGGCTCACCCCCGAGACCCGGGGGCTGATCGGCGCCCGGGAGCTGGGGCTGCTGCCGTCCGGCGCGGTGGTGGTGAACGTGGCCCGGGGACCGCTGCTGGACGAGGGCGCGCTGTGCGACGCGCTGCAGAGCGGGCAGGTGTCGGCGGCGGCGCTCGACACGTACGAGCGGGAGCCGCTGCCGGCGGAGTCGCGGTTGCTGGGACTCTCCGAACGCGTGGTGCTCACCCCCCACTTGGGCGGCGCTTCGCGCGCCGTCGCGGAGAAGGCCGCGCGGATCGCCGCCGAGGAAGTGGGCCGCTGGGTCCGTGGAGAGCCACTCGCCCACTGTCTGACCTGAGACCTGGAGGAGAGCCGCATGTACGTCGGTATCGATGTGGGCACGTCCATGGTCAAGGCGGCGGCCTTCGACGACACGGGCCGGGAACTGGCCGTGTCGTCCCGCCCGGTGGGCCTGAGACTGCACGGCGGGTTCGTCGAGCAGGACATGGACGAGGTGTACGGGGCGGTCGTCGCCGTGCTCGACGAGCTCACCGGGCGGGTCCCGGGGCCGGTGGAGCTGGCCGGGCTCACCGGGCAGGGCGACGGGGTGTGGCTGGTCGACGGGGAGGGGCGGCCCGTGCGGGCGGCGGCCTCCTGGATGGACGGGCGGGCCCACGAACTGGTCGACCGGTGGCTGGCCGACGGTACGTTCGAGACGGTGTTCCGGCGGACGGGCAGCGCGATGTTCCCGGGCTGTCCGGGGCCACTGCTGGCCTGGCTGGACAGCAACGAGCCGAAGGCGCTGGATGCCGCGAAGGCCGCCCTGTACTGCAAGGACATGGTGTTCCAGCGGCTGACGGGGGCGGGCCCGGCGACGGATGTGTCGGACGCGTCGATGCCCTTCCTGGACCCGCGCACCCGGGCGTACGACAACCGGGTCGTGGAGCTGCTGGGGCTCACGCACCGGCGCCGGCTGCTGGCCCCCGTCAGCGACCCGGTCGCCACGGCCGAGGCGCGGGGCGAGGGCCTGCCGTCCGGCACCCGGATCGCGAACGGCCCGTACGATCTGCCGGCCTGTGCGCTGGGCGCCGGGGTGACGGCCCCCGGGGACGGTCTGCTGATCGTCGGGACGTGTCTGGCCAGTCTGGTCGCCACGACGGAGCTGGACCTGACGGGCGAACCGGCGGGCCTGTACATCTCCACCGACCGGCCCGGGTACTGGCTGCGCGCCATGCCCGCGATGGTCGGCACGGCGGCCCTGGACTGGGTGCTGTCGACGACGGGCGTGCGGCACGACGAGGTGGACGGCCTGCTGGCCGAGACCCCGCCGGGCGCGAACGGCGTCCGCGTGCTGCCGTACTTCGCGCCCTCCGGGGAGCGGGCCCCCTTCGTCGAGCCCCGGCTGCGTGCCGAACTCACCGGTGTCTGCCTGGAGTCGACCCGGGGCGACCTGGTCCGCGCCACCTGCGAGGGCATCGGCTACGCGGCCCGGCACTGCCTGGAGGCGGCGGGCCTCGACGGGAACCTGGCCGTGTGCGGCGGCGGCACCCGCAGCCCCGCCTGGATGCGGCTGCTCGCCGATGTGCTCGGCCGGCCGCTGCGGGTCGTCGAGGGCGAGGTGGGCGCGCGGGGCGCGGTCCTCGCGGCGGCCGAGCGGTACGGGGTGCCGCTGGACGCGCGGGTGTGGACCCGGCCGACGGAGGTCGTCGAGCCGGACCCGGCGCGGGCCGCGTCCTACAGCAAGGGCTACGAGGAGCACCTGGTCCGGCTCGCGCAGGCGCGGGCCCGGGCACGCACATGAATCCGCCTACCGGGAAAGGGAGTCGTATGCGGCTCGGACGGAGATCTCTGCTGCTCGCGGCGGCCGCGGGAACAGCCACGGCCGCCACGGCCACCCCGTTGGCGGCCGCACCTCGTGGGAGCGGCCCGGTGGTCATCGGCCACCGCGGCGCGGCCGGCTGGCGCCCCGAGCACACGGCCGCCTCGTACACGTACGCCGTGCAGACGGGCGCCGACTGGATCGAACCGGACCTGGTGCCGACGAAGGACCATGTGCTGGTGGTCCGGCACGAGAACGAGATCTCCCAGACCACCGACGTGGCCCGTCGGCCGGAGTTCGCCGGCCGCCGCACGACGAAGACGGTCGACGGCCGGTCGGTGACCGGTTGGTTCACGGAGGACTTCACCCTCGCCGAGCTGAAGACGCTGCGGGCGGTGGAGCGGCTGCCGCAGGTCCGCAACCGCAACACGGTCTTCGACGGGCGCGAGGAGGTCATGACCTTCCAGGAGGTCGTCGCTCTGGCGCGGAAGCTGTCGAGGGCGCACGGCCGGACGATCGCCGTCTTCCCGGAGACCAAGCACCCCACGTACTTCCGGTCCCTCGGCCTGCCGCTGGAGCCGAAGCTGGCGTCCGCGATCCGCCGCAACCGGCTGGGCCGGCGCGAGTGCGTCGTGCAGTCCTTCGAGCCGACGAGCCTGCAGCGTATGACAGGCCTGGGCGTTCCGCTGTGGCAGGCGCTGGGGACGACGGGCGGGCCGTACGACCTGCCCACGACGGCCTACCGGGACATGATGACCCCGGGCGGGCTGGCGGACATCGCGCGGTACGCGGACTGGATCGGCCCGGACAAGTCGTCGCTCGTCGGCACGTCGCTCCTCGCGGACGCGCACGCGGCGGGCCTGCGCGTGGGGCCGTACACCTTCCGGGCGGAGAACCAGTTCCTGCCGGCGGAGTTCCGGCGCGGCAGCGGAAGCAGCGATTTCGGGGACGCGTTCGCGGAATACGCGCTGTACTACCGCATGGGGGTCGATGCGGTCGTAACCGACTTCCCGGACTTGGCGGTGATGGCGAGGAGGGGCTGATGTTCTTCAGGGACAAGCACTGCCCGACCTGTGGCGGCAGCGGAACGCAGGTGTTCGCGCCGCTCAAGCCCGAGGAGACAAAGGCGCTCGGGACGCACCGCACCGACCTGTGGCGCTGCACCGCCCCGGGCTGCCGGTGGTACCAGCCCTGGGGCCATCAGGCCGGCGGAGGCCGGCTCCCGGAGGAACTGCAGAACCCGGGAGCCGACGCCTCGGTGTGATGCCTAGAGGTTGGAGAAGTCCGGGCCCTTGGTGCGCGTGCGCTTGATCTCGTAGAAGCCCGGCACCGAGGCCACGGCGAGGGTGCCGTCCCAGAGGCGGGCGGCCTCCTCGCCCTTGGGGGCCGGGGTGACGACCGGGCCGAAGAAGGCGAGCTGCTCGCCGTCCGCGCCGGGCACGGCGATGACCGGGGTGCCGACCTCCTGGCCGACCTTGTCGATGCCCTCCTTGTGGGAGGCGCGCAGCTCGGGCTCGTACCGGGTGCCGTCCCAGTGCTCCATGAGGGACTCGGGCAGGCCGACGTCCTTCAGGGCGGCGGCGACCGTCTCCTTGCCGGGGCCCCCGCCCTGGTTGTGGATGCGGGTGCCGAGCGCGGTGTAGAGGTCGCCCAGCACCTCGGCGCCGTGCTCCTGCTGTGCCGCTATGACGATCCGGACGGGACCCCACGCCTTGGTCTCGAGCAGCTCGCGGTACTCGTCGGACAGCTCGTCGAGCTTGTCCTCGTTGAGCACGGCGAGGCTCATGACATGCCAGCGGACCTCGATGTCCCTGACCTTCTCCACCTCCAGCACCCAGCGGGAGGTCATCCACGCCCAGGGGCACAGCGGGTCGAACCAGAAGTCGACGGGAGTCTTGTCCGACATGTCTCTCCTCATGAGGAAACCGTTTCTCCGGGAACGTCAAGGCTCGCTCCGGTCATTCCCGGCTGCCTCGCCCGAGGGGTACGTGGCAGGATCGTCGCTGTTCAGCCGTGACCGACGACGCTTGAGGAGTTCCGCCCGTGCCCGGTGAGAATCTGTCCCGCGACGAGGCCCGTGAGCGGGCCGCCCTGATCGGCGTCGACGGGTACGAGGTGTCCCTCGACCTGCGGTCCGCGGTCGGCGCGGACGACACCGGCGGGCCCCGCACGTTCCGGTCCGTGACGACCGTCCGGTTCCGGTGCAACGAGCCCGGCGCGAGCAGCTTCGCCGATCTGATCGCCCCGAGTGTGACGGCCGTCTCACTCAACGGCCGGGATCTGGACCCCGGCGAGGTCTTCGACGGCTCGCGGATCACGCTGGAGGACCTGGCCGCCGACAACGAGCTGGTGGTCGACGCGCAGTGCGCCTACTCCCGCACCGGCGAGGGCCTGCACCGCTTCGTCGACCCCGAGGACGGCGAGGTGTACCTGTACACGCAGTACGAGCCGGCCGACTCCCGCCGGGTCTTCGCGAACTTCGAGCAGCCCGACCTCAAGGCCCCGTTCCGCTTCGAGGTGCGGGCGCCGGAGGGCTGGACGGTGTGGAGCAACGGCGTGGGCGAACAGGCCGAAGGGGTGTGGCGGTTCGCCGAGACCAAGCCGATCTCGACGTACATCACGTGTGTGGTGGCGGGCCCCTACCACTACGTGACGGACAGCTACTCCCGTACGTTCGCCGACGGCACGACGCTGGAGATCCCCCTCGGCGCCCTGTGCCGCAAGGGTCTCGCGCCCCACTTCGACGCCGAGGACGTCTTCCTGGTCACCAAGCAGGGCCTGGACTTCTTCCACGACCACTTCGACTACCCGTACCCGTTCGGGAAGTACGACCAGGCGTTCGTGCCCGAGTACAACCTGGGCGCGATGGAGAACCCGGGGCTGGTGACGTTCCGGGAGGAGTTCATCTTCCGGGGCAAGGTGACGCAGGCGTCCTACGAGGGCCGGGCCAACGTCATCCTGCACGAGATGGCGCACATGTGGTTCGGCGACCTGGTCACCATGGAGTGGTGGGACGACCTGTGGCTGAAGGAGTCGTTCGCGGACTTCATGGGCGAGTTCTCGCTGGTCGGCGCGACCCGCTTCGTCAACGGCTGGGTCACCTTCGCCAACCGCCGCAAGTCGTGGGCCTACCGGGCCGACCAGCTGCCCTCCACGCACCCGATCACGGCCGACATCCGAGACCTGCAGGACGCCAAGCTGAACTTCGACGGCATCACGTACGCCAAGGGCGCGTCGGTGCTGAAGCAGCTCGTGGCGTACGTCGGCCAGGACGCGTTCCTGGAGGGCGCCCGGCGCTACTTCAAGCGGCACGCGTACGGCAACACGCGCCTCGGTGACCTGCTGTCGGTGCTGGAGGAGACCAGCGGCCGGGACATGAGCGCCTGGGCGCGGTCCTGGCTCCAGACGGCCGGGGTGAACGCGCTGACCCCGCAGCTGCTGCTCAACCCGCAGGGCCGCGTGGAGGAGCTCGCGGTGGTGCAGGAAGCGGCCGAGTCGCATCCGGAACTGCGCCCGCACCGGGTGGCGGTGGGCCTGTACCGGGCGACGGACGGTGGGGCGGTCGAGCGGTACGCGCGCGCCGAGGTGGACGTCGACGGCCCGCGCACGGTCGTGGCGGAACTGTCCGGCGCCGAGGCGCCCGACCTGGTCCTGGTCAACGACGACGACCTGACGTACTGCAAGATCCGCTTCGACGAGACCTCGCTGGCGACGCTGCGCGAGCACCTGGGGTCGGTGACCGACCCGCTGGCGCGTGCCCTGTGCTGGTCGGCGCTGTGGAACATGACGCGGGACGCGCTGCTCCCGGCGAGGGACTTCGTGGACCTGGTGCTGCGGTTCGCGGGAGGCGAGTCCGAGATCGGCGTGGTGCAGATGCTGCACGCCTGGGCCGAGTCGGCGGTCACGCACTACGCGGCGCCCGCCCGGCGGGAGACGACCGCCCGCCTCCTCGCCGAGGGTGCCCGGCGCGAGCTGTACGCGGCCGAGGCCGGCAGCGAGCACCAGCTGGCGTGGGCGCGTTTCTTCGCCCGGACGGCCACCTCCGAGGCGGACTTCGAGCTGCTGGGCGACCTGCTGGCGGGCACGGCGTCGGTCGAGGGCCTCGACCTGGACCAGGAGCTGCGGTGGGTGTTCCTGGAGCCGCTGGCCGCGCACGGGGCGGTGGACGAGAAGGCGCTGGCCGAGGAGCTGGCCCGGGACGACACGGCCTCCGGCAAGCGCCACCAGGTGCGCTGTCTGGCGGCCCGTCCGTCGGCTGCGGTCAAGGCGCAGGCGTGGGCGCAGGTCGTGGAGTCGGACGCGCTGTCCAACGCCATGGTCGAGGCGACCATCGCCGGCTTCTCCCAGGCCTCGCAGCGGGAGTTGCTCGCCCCGTACGCGCAGAAGTACTTCACGGCGATCGAGCGGGTGTGGACCGAGCGGTCCATCCAGATCGGGATGCACGTGGTGCAGGGCATGTTCCCCTCGCTCCAGCAGTCCCCGGAGACCCTCGCCGCCACGGACGCGTGGCTTCAGGCCCACCGCGAGGCGGCCCCGGCCCTGCGCCGGCTGGTGCTGGAGGCCCGGGACGACCTGGCGCGGGCGCTGCGGGGGCAGGACTGCGACGCGGCCTCCGACCAGTAGCTTTGGCCTAAGATCCGGGCGTTCCGCCATCGTTACGAGATGCGTGCCCCGCAAGCCGTAACCCCTGGTCCGCACCCGAACGGACCAGGGGCTTTCGGCATCCGAACACCCGTCCTTTAGGGCTGGGTTGTCCGTATTTGTCGACGGACCTGTAACAGCGGTTAAAAGGCGGTCGGAGCACGGGAAATTGCGGGTCATGACCCACAACACCCCGCTCTCACCGCGCCCCCTGCACGAGCTGTCCGGCCGCGGCCGGCTCCGTGTGATGACGGTCGCGCAGCTCCGCTCGCACGGCGTGACGACGTCCGCGACGAACGAGCAGTGCCGCCCCGGCGGACCCTGGCAGCAGCTCCTCCCGGGCGTCGTCCTGCTCCACCCGGGCCCGCCGACCAGCGAGGAGCGGCTGCACGCGGTGCTGATGTACGCGGCGCGGGAGCGCGGCACGGGCATCCCCGCCCAGCCCGGCGCGGGCCAGGGGCACGCCCCCGCCTACCCGGAGGCGATGATCACCGGCCTGGCCGCCCTGACGCTGCACGGCTTCTCCTCCACTCCCCCGCTGCCGTCCCTGGACGCGATCGACGTACTGGTCCCGCGGCTGCGCCGACTGCGCTCGACGGGCTGTGCGCGCCTTGTCCGCGGCGCCGCGCTGCCCGCCCCCGAGCAGGTCGCGGGTCTGCCGGTGGCCCCGGTCGCCCGCGCGCTGGCCGACGCGGTGGCCGACCTCCGGGACGCCGGCACCGTGCGCCGGCTGATGACGGAGGCGGTGCGCGGCGCCCACTGCGAGCCGGCGGCGGTGGTGCGGGAGCTGAACCAGGCGCGGCTGCTGAGCCGTCCGCACGTGGTGGACGCGGTGGACTCCCTGCTGGCCGAGGGCCGGGTGATCGCGGAGGACCGTCTGTACCGGATGGTGCGCGAGTACGGCCTGCCCGACCCGGTCTGGAACGTGGACCTGCGCCTGCCCGGCGGCCCCTACCTCGGGGGCCTGGACGCGTACTGGCCCGACCAGGCGGTGGCGCTGGAGCTGGACACGCGGGCGCCCCGGCAGGACGACGACGCCCTGTGGTCCGAGTACGCCCGCAAGCGCGAGCACCTGGAGCGCCTCGGCATCACGGTCGTCCACATCACGCCCAGGAAGCTCCGCGACTCACTGGAACAGCAGGCGACGGTGGTCCGCACGGCCCTGATGGCCTCGGCCGACCGCGATCCGGCCGCGTATGTCGTGGTACTGCCCCGGTAGTGACGGGCCGGGCAGGGCCAGCGCGGCGCCGAACACCACGCTCCGCAGGTAGGCGTCGAACAGGTGCGTATAAGCGGAGATCCATTCGTAGCCCTGGGCGAAGACGGCGGCGACGAGGAAGGCGTAGCCGAGGAAGGCCAGGAGCTGGAGCGCCCCGCAGAGCACGCGGTGGGGGCGGCCCGTCGGCGGCGCCGGTGCCGGGGCGTCGGCCTGTCCCCTGGGCAGCGTCGGCGGGCCGGGCAGCTCCGATTCGGGTGACGGCGGGGTGCTGTCGAGCAGTGCCACCGCGAGGCCGCGGGCGGTCGGATGCCGGGAGACGTCGCGCATCGACACCGGCGGCAGGTCCGGCTGGTTCCTCACCCGCGCGCAGACGTGCGCCCTCACCAACGAGTCGGCGCCGAGATCATCGAAGAAGTTGCTGTCGAGCGGCACCTCGTCCAGATGGGCGACATCCGCCGGCAGCGCGGCGAGCCGCTCGCCGCAGGGGATACCGCGGGTTGTGGCGGCGCTTCGCGGGGCCGGGCTCCCTCCATGACGCCCCTGGCCGCCTCCTGCAGTTGCTGTCGCTTCATGAGGAGGACCCCTTCGGCTGCGACTGTCGCATGCCCTTCCTCGCTAGGGATTCGGAGCCAGGCAGCCGAGGGAGGTAAGGCCTGCCTGTTCTTCTCGCATGATGAGCGGACCTCTCACCACGCGGACACGGGGCACCCTCCTACGTGCCGCAGAACTCCGCCTCGATGACCGCGTCGGTACTGCCCGACCAGTCGCCGTTGAAGTTGACGGCCAGGGAGTGCCGGCCGTCCTCCGTCGTCACGGCGTCCGAGTTCGAACCGAAGATGCCGCCGTCGTGGCCCCAGACGTGGACGCCGCAGCTGAGCTCGCGGTCGACGAGCCCCAGGCCGTAGCGGCTGGTCTCCCGGCTGGAGGGGACCGTGGTCTTCATCTCCTTCAGCTGCTCGGGAGGGAGCAGCCTGCCGCGGAGCAGCGCCGAGTAGAAGCGGTTCAGGTCGGCCGAGCTGGAGACCATCTGGCCCGAACCGTAGGCCAGGCGTGCGTTCAGCTCCGTGACGTCGTACGTCGGGCCGGTGTCCGTCCGGGCCAGCTTGGAATAGGCGCGGCTGCTGGGCCGGGGCAGGGTGACGCGGGTGGTGGGGACGGACGTGGAGGTCAGGTGCAGCGGGGCGATGATGCGCCGGTCGATCTCGTCGCCGTAGTCGTCGTTGCCCGTGGCCTTCTCGATCACCCGCGCGGCCAGGAGGTAGTTCGTGTTGGAGTACTCGAACGACGTGCCCGGCGCGAAGTACGGCTCGTTCGCCAGGGCGAAGGCGAGCAGTTCCTCCGGGTCCGCCTCGTCGAACCGGTGCTTCATGAAGCCGTCCGCGGTCATGTACGTCCGCTGGAAACCGGGGTCCGCCAGGTAGTCGAAGATGCCGCTGGTGTGGTTCAGGAGCTGGCGGAGGGTGATCTCGCGGCCGTCGTGTCCATGGCCCCGGACCTGCCCCGGCAGCCACTTGTCCACCGTGTCGTCCAGCGACAGCCGCCCCTCCGCCTCCAGTTGCAGGACGACGGTGGCGACGAACGTCTTGGAGATGCTGGCGACGCGGTAGTGGTCACGCGCCGAACGCGGCTTGCCCGTCTTGAGGTCGCCGGCTCCGGCCGTGGCCGCCCAGGTGCCGTGCCCTCGCTGCACTCTCACGGTCACGCCCGGGACGCCGTCGGCGACCGCGGCCCGCATCGCCTGCCGGGTCGCGTCGTGGCCGGCTGCGGGCGGGGCCGCGACCGCGGGGCCCGCCAGGGCCGCCGACAGTGCCACGGCCGTCGCCGCCGTCAGGATCGTGCGTGCGCGTCTGTTCATGTCCCGTACCCCCGTCAGGTCGAGCCGGTGTCGGGGGGTGGGACCGCGAGTCGCCGGGCCGGAGTTGACCGGCCCGGGCGGGTTGGGCGGGAATCAGCCCTTCTTCAGCACCAACTCGGTGTTGCGGTCCGCCGGGTCGCCGCCGAGGGTCGTGCTCGCGCCGGGGGCGTTGAGGGACAGCTCGCGGTAGAGGGCCGCGAGGCCGGTCTGGGAGAGGTCGGAGAAGTCCGTGCGGTGCGGGGCCGAGGACTCCACCAGTGTGGTGAACAGGGACACCGTGCCGTCCTTGTTGTCGGTCAGCTCGATGATGCGGGCGAGCTGGGGGTAGTCGACGTGGGAGGCCGTGGAGATCTCCCAGAAGGAACCGCCGGAGGACATCGCGTGCGGGGTGATGACGTTCTTGTGGATGTGACCGTTCACCCAGGCGAGCACGTTGCGGTGACCGCCGAGGAGGGCGAGCACCTCCTGGCCGTTGTGGCGGCGCTCCTGGGGGCGGGCCGGGTCGATGCGGGTGTTCGTCATCGTCTTGCTGGTGTGATGGCTGAAGATCACCGCGTGGGAGTCCTTGTTCTCCCGCAGGGTCCGGTCGAGCCACTTCAGCTGGGCCGTGCCGAGTGAGCCCTCGTAGTGGCCGCCCGCGTCGGTGGTGTCCAGGCTGATGCCGATGACGTCGTCGGAGATGCGGAATGCGTAGTACTGGGTGCCCGCGTCGAGGTTGGCGGAGGAGTAGCCGTGTCCGGCCGGGCCGAGGCCGCGGTAGGCCGGGTCCAGGTGTGCCTGGAGGTACTCGGCGGGGGTGAAGGGGGCGCGGCTCTCGTCGGGGGTGACCGAACGCATGGCGCGGGCGTGGGACTTCAGGAAGTCCTCGTAGCGGACGCCTTCGGGGTCCCGGGCCTTCTTGATGAGGGTCTGCAGCCGCTGTGCCTCGGCCGCGGAGACGTCCATCAGTTTCTTGCCGCCGACGGCGAGTTCGGTGAGGTAGGAGTCGCCGTGCGAGGCGTAGCAGCCCATCGGCAGGGAGTCGTGGTTGCCGACGGTGGAGTACCAGGGCAGGTTGAGGCCGGGGCTGCGGACCTCGCGGATGGCGGCCTTCAGGAAGCCGTCGAGGTGCGGGAAGCCGGCCTGCTTGTCGCTGTCGCGGACCGCCGCGTCGGGCTGCCAGTACTGCTTGAGGCCGCTGTTCTGGACGCCCTCGTACCGGCGCGGGTCCCCGGAGTTGGGGGTGATGCGCCCGCCGCTCATGATCTTCAGGAACCACTCCAGCTCGGACTTGGCGTTGTTGTCCGTGTTGTCGCCGGTGGTCATGGCGAAGTGCAGTGGGGTGCCGGTGACGGGGGCGCCGCGGAGCGCGTTGATCCGTTCCACGAGCGCGATCGCGCCCTGGACGGTCAGCGCCTCGTGCGGCCGCCAGGCGTGGATGTCGGCCGAGCGCAGGTACTCCAGGCGCAGCGGGTGCTGGGCGTCGATGATGTGCAGGTCGGTGAGCTGCACGAACGCCGCGAGCGCGGTACGGCGCCCGGCACGGCCGGACTTGGGCGCGGCCAGGTCGGAGCGCACGACCCGCTGCCAGCCGGGCCCGTCGCCGAGGCGCCGGTAGCCGGAGCCGCGCGGGGTGGACACGGACCCCACGGTCGTGCCCTTGGTGTACGGGGCCAGCGGCGCGGCCGGTGCCCGGCGGGAGGAGGCGGCGACGGCCTCGGTGGTTTCCTTGGTGCCCGTGGCGGCCTGGCTGTCGCTGGGCCGCAGGGCGTAGCCGACGCCCGCGGAGACGGCGACCGCTCCGGTGGCGGCGAGGACGGAACGACGGTGGATGCCCTGGCCGGAGCCGGCGACTGAGCGTGTGCGCGACATGCGCTTCTCTCCCCGAGTGCGAACGCGTCGGCAGTGGTCGCGGGAAGCTCGGCACGCGAACTTCCCGCTCGTACTGGATCGTTGGCACCGGGAATGACCTGCGCGTAAACGGGGCGGCAACGCGCAGCGCCGATCACCGTACGTGGATCTTCGACCACCTTGCGCGTCGTCGGCCGCTCCGGGAACGGCCGGGAGCCGGTCACGCCGTGTTCATCTTCCTGGGTACTGCACCTAGGGCACAGGCCCCGTTCAGCTGGAGGACAGGCCCTATTCGGCGTCCTCCAGGACGTCGGCGAGCCGTCCGGTGGGCGGCCGTTCCCGCCACAGGCGCAGTGCGATGTCGACCATGCCCACCCGGACGAGGCCGGGCACCGCGTCCAGCGCATGCCAGGCGGCGAAGTCGGTGGAGCCGCCCACCTCGTAGCGCAGTTCGCCGCCGGTGATCCGGCCCTCGTAGACGAAGCGGACGGCGTGGTGGTCGACGGCGCGTCCGAGGCCTTCGCGGAAGACGCGGTGGGAGGAGTCCACGCCGAGCAGTCCGGTGACCTCGATGCGGTACCCGGTCTCCTCCTCGACTTCCCTGCGCACGGTGTCGTAGGGGTCCTCGCCGTGCTCCATGCCGCCGCCGGGCACGACCCACTCGGGGGTGCCGTCGGGGGCCGGGGAGCGGGCGAGCAGGATCTGTCCGTCACGGACGCATATGGCGTAGGCCGCCACCCTCAACTTCTGTCGCACTCCGGGACGTTAACCGATTTCGCCGCCTTCGGGACTCATGCCCGCAAAACGCATCGCGGGTTTTCCCCATACATCCATTTCGTTTCGGTCAACCCTCCCCAAAGAACGTCCCCTTGCGTAAAGCTGTGCGATCGTCCGGGCCTGCGATCCGGACGGTCGCGACCAGGGCCGATCGGTTCCCGGTCGCTCCCGCTCGTTCCTTTACCTACAAGGGATGCCGATGACCAACACCCCCGAGCGTGACCCGATATCGTCCCGGAGACGTGTGGCGCGCGTCGCCGTGGCCGCCGGCCTCGTCGCCGCGCTCTGTGCGGCCGGGCCGGTCCCCCTGGCCTTCGCCGCCGACGAACCGGGCGCGTCCGTCCCCGCCGACACCGACGTCAAGTCGGCGCACGACAAGCTCGGTTCGTCAGACGCGGACCTGCTCGCCGAGGCGAAGGCGGACAGCGACAAGACCGTCACGATGATGGTCGCCACCGCGCCCGGGCAGACCGAGCAGGTCGCCGGGCAGCTGGACGCGGTCAAGGGCGGCTCGGTCGGCCGGGCCGACGACAAGCTGGGCTACGTCCGGGCCACCGTCCCGACGTCCCGGGCGGACTCGGCCATCGCCGCCGCCGTCAAGCTCTCCTCCGTGCACGGCATCGACCTGCGCGAGGAGATCCCGCTGGACGACCCGACGCCGGCCGCGGACGCCGCCAAGGGCGCCAAGGCCGCGGCGGGGACGTACCCGGCGCCGGGGAAGAAGACCCCCGCGGAGAACCCGTACAACCCGTCCTTCGAGACGGGCGCGGTCGACTTCGTCGAGGACCACCCGAAGGCGGACGGCCGCGGCATCACCATCGGCATCCTGGACTCCGGCGTCGACCTGGGCCACCCGGCGCTGCAGAAGACCACCACCGGCGAGCGGAAGATCGTCGACTGGGTGACGGCGACGGACCCGGTCGTCGACAACGACAACACCTGGCGCCGGATGGACACCTCCGTCGCGGGCCCCACGTTCACGCACGACGGCAGGACCTGGAAGGCGCCTTCCGGCTCGTACCGGGTGAGCACCTTCAAGGAGTCGTACACCACCGGCGGTGACGCCGCGGGTGACGCCAACCGCGACGGCGACACCACGGACTCCTGGGGCGTGCTGTACGACCCGGCCGCCGGTACGGTCCGCGTCGACCTGAACAACAACTTCGACTTCGCCGACGACACCGCGATGAAGCCGTACAAGGACGGCTTCCAGATCGGGTACTTCGGCACCGACGACCCGAAGACCGACATCGCCGAGCGGCAGCCGTTCGTCGTCGAGATCCGCAAGGACGTCGTCTACAACGGCGCCGGCGCGAAGGCCGACTTCGTCAACATCGGCGTCATCGAGTCCGAGCACGGCACGCACGTCGCGGGCATCACCGCCGCGAACGGCCTGTTCGGCGGCAAGATGGACGGCGCCGCCCCGGGGGCCAAGCTGGTCTCCTCGCGCGCCTGCACCTGGTCCGGCGGCTGCACCAACGTCGCGCTCACCGAGGGCATGATCGACCTCGTCACCAAGCGCGGCGTCGACATCGTCAACATGTCGATCGGCGGCCTGCCCGCGCTGAACGACGGCAACAACGCGCGCGCCGAGCTGTACACGCGCCTCATCGACACCTACGGCGTCCAGCTGGTGATCTCCGCGGGCAACTCCGGCCCCGGCACCAACACCATCGGTGACCCGGCCCTGGCCGACAAGGTGATCTCGGTCGGCGCCTCCGTCTCCAAGGAGACCTGGGCCGCCAACTACGGCTCGGTCGTGGAGAAGAAGTACGCGCTGATGCCGTTCTCCTCGCGCGGCCCGCGTGAGGACGGCGGTTTCACCCCGACCCTGGTCGCCCCGGGTGCCGCGATCAACACGATCCAGACGTGGATGCCGGGTGCCCCGGTCGCCGAGGCGGGCTACTCCCTGCCGGCCGGCTACGGCATGCTCCAGGGCACCTCGATGGCCTCCCCGCAGGCCGCCGGCGCCGCCGCGCTGCTGCTGTCGGCCGCGAAGCAGAAGAAGATCGAGCTCACGCCGGCGACGCTGCGCACGGCCCTCACCTCGACCGCCGACCACATCAAGGGTGTGCAGGCGTACGAGGAGGGCGCGGGCCTGATGAACATCGAGGACGCCTGGGACTCGATCCGCGACGGCGCGACCTCCCACGCGTACACGGTGAAGGCGCCGGTCGACACCGCGATGGACGACAAGCTCAAGACGCCCGGCTACGGCACGGGTCTGTACGACCGTGAGGGCGGCCTGAAGGCCGGCAAGAAGAAGACGTACGAGATCACCGTCACGCGTACGTCCGGTGCCGCCAAGGCGGTCCGGCACGAGCTGCGCTTCGAGAACAACGCGGGCGGCACCTTCCGGATCGTCGGCTCCGACGAGGTGAAGCTGCCGCTGAACAAGCCGGTCACCGTCAAGGTCCAGGCCGCGCCGAAGTCCGCGGGCATCAAGAGCGCCATCCTGGAGGTCGACGACCCGAAGACCGAGGGCATCGACCGGCAGGTCCTGACCACGGTCGTGGTCGCGGCGCCGCTGAAGTACACGTTCTCCGCGTCCGGTTCGGTGCAGCGCAACAGCTCGAAGCACTACTACGTCACCGTGCCCGAGGGCGCGAAGACGCTGGAGGTCGCGCTGGGCGGGCTGAAGGACAAGAGCCAGACCCGGTTCATCGCCATCCACCCGTACGGTGTCCCGTCCGACCCGACGTCGACGGTCAACTGCTACCCGAACTACTCGAACCCGGCCAACACCTGCCGCCCGGACCTGCGTTCCTACGCGAACCCGCAGCCCGGCGTGTGGGAGATCGAGGTCGAGTCGCGCCGTACGTCGCCGCTGCTCGACAACCCGTACAAGCTGGACGTCGCCGTGCTCGGCGCGGCCTTCGAGCCGGAGACCGTGACCGTGCCCGAGGTGAAGGTCGGCACCCCGGCCGCCGCCTCCTGGAAGGTGACGAACGGCTTCGCTCCGATCGACGGCAAGCTGGTGGGCGGTTCGCTCGGCTCGTCGAAGACGACCCGGCCGTCGATCAAGCAGGGCGAGACGCAGAGCACCACGGTCGAGGTGCCCGCGGGCGCGAAGACGCTGGACGTCGCCATCGGCGGTGTCTCGGACGCGGCCGCGGACCTGGACCTCGCGGTCTACGACGCCGCCGGCAAGCTGGTCGGCAGCTCCGCGGACGGCGACTCGGTGGAGTCGGTCTCCGTCCCCTCCCCCGCCGCCGGTAAGTACACCGTCCAGGTCGTCGGCTACTCGGTGCCGGCCGGCACGACCGAGTACGACTACCAGGACGTGTTCTTCGCTCCCTCCCTCGGCAGCGTCACCGTCGACGGCTCGGCGCCGGTGAAGCTCGGCACGGGCGACTCGGCGACGGTCTCGGGCAGCGTCACCGCCGCCGCGGCCGCGCCCGAGGGGCGTGTGTTCTTCGGCGAGGTCCAGCTGGTCAACGCGCGCGGGACGGCCGCGGGCGTGGGCAGCGTGAAGATCGAGAAGGTCCTGCCGTAGCGGTTCGACGGCATCAAGAGGGCGGGCGTCCGTAGGGGCGCCCGCCCTCGGCGTTTCCGCCCCGTGCTCACTCGCAGGGACGGGTCCCCGACTCGGCCGGGGCGGCGGTGATCCAGGCCCTTTCCGAGGCGATCGCCTTCTCCCCGACGCTCCACAGGTCAGGCTGGGCCTGCCCGCGCGTGATCCCGACGAGCACGCGGTCGCCCGGGCGCGGCTGGGGTTCGGCGTCCTCGTCCATGGGGAAAACGATCCGGTCCCGGCCCTTGGCGGGCTTGTAGTAGCGGTCCACGTCCAGGGTGACGCGGTCCTGGCCGGTGCCGGGGACGGGTTCGACCTCGGCGACGGTGCCCTCGGCCACGAGCCGGGCGCAGGCGAGATAACCGGCGTGACCGAGCTCGGCGCTCGCCTCGCTCCGCGCCGGACCGGCCGCGGAGTCGGCGGCCGAGCTGCCCGCCGCGTCGTCCGCCGACCCGTGATCGCCCTGCACGACGAGCCAGCCCATGCCCACCACGACGCCGGCGGCCACGGCCGCGGCGAGTCCGCGCAGGGCCACGACGAGGGGCCGCGGACGCCCGCGCCGCCCGGCCAGCGAGATCACACCGGCTCCGGCTCTCCCCTCCTGCCCGGCAGCCTCCGGCTCGAGGCCACTCGCCGCCGGGCCGGCGGCCGCTCCCGGCCCGGCAGCGCGCGTGGCCGCCGCCGACCCTGTGGCGGGCGCCCGACCCGCCGGATCCCCGGCTCCCCCCTTGATCCGCGGCCCGGCCTCCGGCTCGGCACCGGCCACCGCCCCCACTGCCGCCGCCCGCCCCACCGCGCCCCCGGCCTCCCCCCGGACCTGCGCGCCGGCCTCCGGCTCGGTACCGGATGCCCCGGCCTCCGTCCCGGTGTCGCGTGCGAGCGTCTCCCCGATCAGCAGCAGCTGTTCGCGCAGCAGGGCCACGTCCGCGGTCGCCGCCCGGTGGGCTGCCATGAAGGACGCGTCCCGCCGGGCCCCCTCCGGCAGCGGGTCGTCGGTGAGCGCTGCCATCAGCGCGTCCACGCCGTCGTAGTCGGCGTCGCGCCGGTCGTCGTCGTTCCGGGCGGTCACGTCACACCACCTCGTCCTCGTGCAGGCGGGCGCGCAGAGCCCGTACCGCCGTGTGCAGCCTGCTCTTGACCGTGCCCTCCGGGACGCCGAGCTGCTCGGCGATGGACCGGACCGGCAGGTCGGCGTAGAAACGCAGCACGACGACCTGCCGCTGGGCGTCGGGCAGCTCGTCCAGGCCCTGGGTGACGGCGACGGACAGCACGCTGGTGTCCTCGCCGGAGGGGTGCTCCAGCTGCCGCAGGGCGGCGAGCCGCTCCCCGAGCCGCTCCTGGCGGCGCTTGGCCCGGTGCCAGTCCATGGCGAGGTTGGAGGCGACGACCGCCGCCCACGCCGAGACGTCCCGCGGTGCCTCCTGGCCGCTCGCGGCCCGCTCCAGCAACCGCAGGCGGACCTGCTGCACCCCGTCCGGCAGGTCCGCCTGCGGCACTCCGCCGAGCGCGAGCACCGCCCGCACCCGGCGCTCCTGTGCCGCGTCCAGCGGATCGTCACCGGTCCCGGCGTGCGCCTCCCGGCCCCGCCGGGCCCTCCCGCGCAGCAGCACAAGCCACCCCCCTCGCCGTTTTTCTCCTATGACGCCGGCACGGCCCGGAACGTTCGGTCCTTTTCCCGGAACGGCGTGACAGGACGACAGAGGCGTACGTCACACTCCCGTGTGGCCGAGGGCAACAGGGGCAGGCGACCTTGCGGCGTATGCCCCCCGGCAGACGAATTTATCCAGCTCAGCGGGGGTGGGCGCCGGACGTCCGCAACCATGGAACGGGACACGTCGTCCCACTCTCCGGGCAGACCGGGGAAAGAAGTGGACAGGTGGGCCTTGGTCGGCCGCATGATGGAAAAGCCTCGGCCAAGCAACGAGCACGTGAAGAGACGCAGGAGAGGGAGTCACCGTGAGGGTCGGAATCGTCGGAGCCACCGGACAGGTGGGCACGGTCATGCGCAGGATCCTCACGGAACGGAACTTCCCGGTCACGGAGCTGCGTCTGTTCGCCTCGGCCCGCTCGGCGGGCACACAGCTGGACGGCGTGACGGTGGAGGACGCGGCGACCGCCGACTACACCGGCCTGGACATCGTGCTGTTCTCCGCGGGTGGCGCCACGTCCAAGGCGCTGGCCGAAAAGGTCGCCTCCCAGGGCGCCGTCGTGATCGACAACTCCTCCGCGTGGCGCAAGCACCCGGAGGTCCCGCTGGTCGTCTCCGAGGTGAACCCGCACGCGATCGCGAACCGCCCCAAGGGCATCATCGCCAACCCGAACTGCACGACGATGGCCGCGATGCCGGTCCTCCGCCCGCTGCACGCGGAGGCCGGCCTTGAAGCGCTGGTCGTCGCCACCTACCAGGCGGTCTCCGGCTCCGGCCTCGCGGGCGTGGCCGAGCTGCACGGGCAGGTTCAGAAGGTCGTCGCCGACGCCGACAAGCTCACCCACGACGGCGAGGCGGTCGACTTCCCCGAGCCGGGCGTCTACAAGCGCCCCATCGCCTTCAACGTACTGCCGCTGGCGGGTTCGATCGTCGACGACGGTCTGAACGAGACCGACGAGGAGCAGAAGCTCCGCAACGAGTCCCGCAAGATCCTGGAGATCCCCGAGCTGAAGGTCTCCGGCACCTGCGTGCGCGTCCCGGTCTTCTCCGGCCACTCGCTGCAGATCAACGCCCGCTTCGCCCGCCCGATCTCCCCGGAGCGCGCGACGGAGCTGCTGAAGGACGCCCCGGGCGTCGAGCTCTCCGACATCCCCACCCCCCTCCAGGCCGCCGGCAACGACCCGTCCTACGTCGGCCGCATCCGCCGCGACGAGACGGTGGACAACGGCCTGGCCCTCTTCGTCTCCAACGACAACCTCCGCAAGGGCGCGGCCCTCAACGCGGTCCAGATCGCGGAGCTGGTGGCGGCCGAGCTGAAGGGCTGACGCCGCGGTAGCAATATCAGGGGTCGGCCCCCACTTCCCTCGACTGGGAGTGGGGGCCGGCCCCTGTCGGTTGTCAGACACTGCGCGGCGGACACCCGAGACGAACGCCCCTCGGAAACACCCGTCGGGCCTCCACCGGTGCAGTCGGGCAACGCGGTCAGCCGAAGCCGCCCTCCCGGCTCACGGCGAGCTCCCCGCCCCGCGCGAGGGAGACACCCAGGCGAGAGTCCTCCGGACATCCGGATCCCGATCGAGTCGGTCCAGCAAGGGCGGACCTCGCCCCATCGATGTCGATCGCGACGACACTCACGGCGTCCGCGCCGTCCGCGACCACCGACAGCATCGAAGGAGCACTCCGAAGAGCCCCACCAGGACGCACCTGATGGGGCTTCACCTCTTGCTGCGACAATGCGCCTCGGCTGGACTCAACGTGCTCGACGTACAACCCACCAAGCTGCGGAAAGTTCCGCAGGAGCCCCTGAAAGAACTGCTCTTCGTTCATCTCCATCGATTCCCTGCGAGGGCCGACTTGAGGTCGGGAAGGAGGCTCCTGGCCACGATCAAGTCGTGCGGAGGTCTAGCCGGTACAAGAGGGCATCAGATCTTGCAAGCGCGAGTGACCTACGCCACAACGCCGCCTCTGCGCACCTCATAGAGAAAGCACCCGTACTCGACAGCCCGGACATGAACGAGAGCCACCGCCGGGTCGGCGAATGCTTCCATGAAGGCCTGCTCGAAACCTGCCGGCTCCTCGACCAGCCGCCCGCCCAGGATGTGCCCCTCGGCGGAGTAGCGGCGGACCGTGCGATGGGCGTTGGTGAAGGGCAGGGCGGCGTCGGCGTCCGGTCCCGGGCAGTCGTCGGCGTGGATGAAGACCGGGCCCACTTCGTCGTACGCGCCGGGATCGACGCCCTGTTCCGCCGCCCAGCGGCGCAGCGGGGCGTACGACACCAAGGCGATGCGCTCGCCGGGCTCGCTGCGGCCCAGGCAGCAGCGGAGGGGTGCCCCGCCCTCGGTGTCGGTGAAGGGGGCCGTGGGACGGCCCGCGTCGTCCGTCGCGCGCAGTTCCTTCAGGACGCGCGGGGCGATGGGCTGTGCGGTGTACGTCGTCGTCATGCTCCTCAGACTTGCGCGCCCGGGACCTCCGTACCGGCGGAATCCGGACGTCGTATTGCCTCTGCCCCGGGGCGCCCGGCCCGTACGACCGCCGGCAGGGCCAGCAGCGCCAGACCACCGCCCACGCAGAGCACCGCCGTCGGGCCCAGTGCGTCGGCCGCGCGGCCCCCGGTGAACGCGCCCCATGCGATCCCCGTGTTGAAGATCCCCGCGAAGAGCGCCGACCCGGCCTCGCGGGCCCCCGGCGCGGCGGCCGACAGCCAGTTCTGGGCGGAGACCGAGACGGCTCCGTAGACCAGGCCCCAGACGGCGAGCAGCAGCGTCGAGGCGGCGAGTGAGCCCGCCGCCGGTATCAGGAGCAGGACGACCGTGCCCAGTCCGGCCGCGATGACCAGCAGGGCCCGGCGTGGGTCACGGGACGCGAGCCAGCCGCCCGCGAAGGTGCCGACGACTCCGGCCAGGCCGTAGCAGAGGAGGAGGCTGCTGACCGTTCCCGCGCCCAGGCCGGGGACGCGTTCCAGGACCGGACGGACGTAGGTGTACGCCGTGAAGTGGCCGGTGACCAGCAGCGCCGTCGCGAGCAGGCCGCCGGAGACGGCCGGCGCGCGCAGCAGGGCCGGGAACGTGCCGAGCCTGACGGGGCGTTCGGGCGGCAGCGGAGGCAGGGCGAGGGCCAGGGCCGCCGCGACGGCCGCCGCCAGGACGGCCAGGGCGGCGAACGCCCAGCGCCAGCCCGCGAGCGAGCCGAGGAAGGTGCCGGCCGGGACGCCCAGCACCGAGGCCACCGCTATCCCGCTGAAGATCAGCGCGGTGGCCCGGCCCGCCCGGTCCGGCGGCAGCAGCCGTGTCCCCAGCCCGGCCGCGATCGCCCACACCCCGCCGATGCACACCCCGACCAGGGCACGCGCGAGCAGCAGGACGGTGATGTGCGCGGCGAGGGCGGACAGCACGTTGGCGGCCGCGAGCAGGAGCAGCAGCGCGCACAGCACCGTGCGCCGATCGGCCCGGCGAGCCGCGACCGGCAGCAGGGGCGCACTCGCCGCGGCGACCAGGCCGGGCAGGGTGACGGCGAGCCCGGCGGTGCCGGCGGAGACGTGCAGGCCGGTGCCGAGGGAGGTGAGCAGGCCGACCGGGAGCATCTCGGTGGTGACGACGGAGAAGGTGGCGGCGGCCAGGGCCAGGACGGCGGGCCAGGGGTGGGCCGCCGGGGCGGTGTCGGTCCCGAGGGGGACCGTGGTCGTGGAGGGCATGCCTCCACCCTTTTGCCCGGCCCGGCCGGGAACAACGGCGAAGTTCTCACCCTTGCATGAGCGGGACTGATCGATCGGAACCGAGGGGAACGGCCGTGGCGGGGCTGGAGTTGCGTGAGCTGGAGTGCTTCCTGGTGTTGTCCGAGGAGCTGCACTTCGGCCGGACCGGGGAGCGGCTGTACATCTCGCAGAGCAGGGTGAGCCAGTTGCTGAGCGCGCTGGAGCGCCGGGTGGGCGGCCGTCTGGTGCACCGCACCAGCCGCCGGGTCGCCCTGACGCCCCTCGGCGAGCGGTTCGTGCAGCGGCTGCGTCCGGCCTACGGCGGACTGCGGGAGGCCGTGGACGACGCGCGGGCCGCCGCCCGGGGTGTCGAGGGCGCCCTGCGGATCGGTTTCCAGGGGACGGCGGACTCCGGGCTGACGGCGGCGGTGCGGGCCTTCCGGTCCGCGCACCCGGAGTGCGTGACGGACGTGGTGGAGATTCCGCTCGCCGACCCCTTCGGGGCCGTGCGCGAGGGCACCGTGGACGCGGCCGTCGTCCTGCTGCCCGTCGAGGAGCCGGACCTGGTGCTGGGCCCGGTCTTCTCCGAGCGGCCCCAGACGGTCGCGGTCGGCCTCGACCACCCGTTCGCCTCCCTCGCGCAG
This sequence comes from Streptomyces sp. NPDC006235, assembly GCF_040613735.1. Taxonomy (NCBI): domain Bacteria; kingdom Bacillati; phylum Actinomycetota; class Actinomycetes; order Kitasatosporales; family Streptomycetaceae; genus Streptomyces; species Streptomyces sp. NPDC006235. The sequence goes on along the minus strand of NZ_JBEXSR010000006.1, from coordinate 166,198 downwards.
GTGACCGCGGCGCAGGTGGCGGCGGCCCCGCTGGTCACGGCCGCTCCCCCGGCCCCCGCGTACTGGCGGGCCGCCCACGCCCCGTCCGCCGTGCCGGGCCCGGCGGTGACCACCCTGCAGGAGGGCCTGACCCAGGTCGCCGCCGGTCGCGCGGCCATGCTGCTGTGCCGGCCCACGGCCGCGTACCACCGCCGTGAGGACGTGGTGTTCGTGCCGGTGGAGGGCGTACCCGAGTCGGCTCTCGGCCTGGTCTGGCACCGGGACGGGGAGACGGCGGCCGTACGGGAGTTCGCCCGGGCCCTCGCCGGGCAAGGGGTTTCCCTAGGAGACACCCAGGTCGTCGCCTGAGGCGAAGCTGCCGTGGAAAGATGGCGCAACCCACCCATACCGAGGAGATGACCGCGTGCCTGGCACAAACCTGACCCGCGAAGAGGCGCAGCAGCGGGCGAAGCTGCTCGCCGTTGACTCGTACGAGATCGAACTCGACCTCTCCGGCGCGCAGGAGGGCGGCACCTACCGGTCCGCGACCACGGTGCGCTTCGACGTCGCGGAGAACGGGGCGGAGTCGTTCATCGACCTGGTGGCCCCGGCCGTGCACGAGGTGACCCTCAACGGGGACTCCCTCGACCCCGCCGAGGTCTTCGCGGACTCCCGGATCGCCCTGCGCGGCCTGCTGGAGGGCCGCAACATCCTCCGGGTGGTCGCCGACTGCGCCTACACCAACACCGGTGAGGGCCTGCACCGTTTCGTCGACCCGGTCGACGACCAGGCCTACCTCTACACCCAGTTCGAGGTGCCGGACGCCCGCCGGGTGTTCGCGAGCTTCGAGCAGCCGGACCTGAAGGCGACCTTCCAGTTCACCGTGAAGGCGCCGGAGGGCTGGACCGTCGTCTCCAACTCGCCCACGCCCGAACCGCAGGACAGCGTCTGGGTCTTCGAGCCGACGCCGCGCATCTCGACGTACATCACGGCGCTCATCGTCGGCCCGTACCACTCGGTGCACAGCGTGTACGAGAAGGACGGCCAGTCCGTCCCGCTGGGCATCTACTGCCGCCCCTCGCTCGCCGAGTACCTCGACTCGGACGCCATCTTCGAGGTGACCCGGCAGGGCTTCGAGTGGTTCCAGGAGAAGTTCGACTACGCGTACCCGTTCAAGAAGTACGACCAGCTGTTCGTGCCGGAGTTCAACGCGGGCGCGATGGAGAACGCGGGCGCGGTCACCATCCGCGACCAGTACGTGTTCCGGTCGAAGGTGACGGACGCGGCGTACGAGGTGCGCGCGGAGACCATCCTGCACGAGCTGGCCCACATGTGGTTCGGCGACCTCGTGACCATGGAGTGGTGGAACGACCTGTGGCTGAACGAGTCGTTCGCCACGTACACGTCCATCGCCTGCCAGGCCGCCGCTCCGGGCTCGCGCTGGCCGCACTCGTGGACGACGTTCGCCAACTCCATGAAGACCTGGGCCTACCGGCAGGATCAGCTGCCCTCCACGCATCCGATCATGGCGGACATCAGCGACCTGGACGACGTCCTGGTCAACTTCGACGGCATCACGTACGCCAAGGGCGCCTCCGTGCTCAAGCAGCTCGTCGCGTACGTCGGCGAGGACGAGTTCTTCACGGGCGTACAGGCGTACTTCAAGGCGCACGCGTACGGCAACACGCGCCTGTCCGACCTGCTGGGCGCCCTGGAGACGACCTCCGGGCGTGACCTGAAGTCCTGGTCGAAGGCGTGGCTGGAGACCGCCGGCATCAACATCCTGCGCCCGGAGGTCGAGACGGACGCGGACGGTGTCGTCACGTCCTTCGCCATCCGCCAGGAGGCCCCGGCCCTGCCCGCCGGCGCCAAGGGCGAGCCGACGCTGCGCCCGCACCGGATCGCCGTCGGCCTGTACGAACTGGACGACGCGAGCGGCAAGCTGGTCCGCGAGGAGCGGATCGAGCTGGACGTGGACGGCGAGCTGACCGCCGTACCGCAGCTGGTCGGCAAGCGCCGCCCGGCCGTGGTCCTGCTCAACGACGACGACCTGTCCTACGCGAAGGTCCGCCTGGACGAGCAGTCCCTGGCCTTCGTGACGGAACACCTCGGCGACTTCGAGTCCTCCCTGCCGCGCGCCCTGTGCTGGGCCTCGGCCTGGGACATGACCCGCGACGCCGAGCTGCCCGCCCGCGACTACCTCTCGCTGGTGCTGTCCGGCATCGGCAAGGAGTCCGACATCGGCGTCGTGCAGTCGCTGCACCGCCAGGTGAAGCTGGCGGTCGACCTGTACGCCGACCCGGCCGCGCGCGAGGCGCTGCTGGCCCGCTGGACCGACGCGACGCTGGCGCATCTGCGGGCGGCGGCGCCGGGCAGCGACCACCAGCTGGCGTGGGCGCGCGCGTTCGCCGCGACGGCCCGCACGCCCGAGCAGCTGGACCTGCTGGACGCGCTGCTGGACGGCTCGCAGACGATCGAGGGCCTGGTCGTCGACACGGAGCTGCGCTGGGCGTTCGTCCAGCGGCTCGCGGCGGTGGGCCGGTTCGACGAGACGGAGATCGCAGGCGAGTACGACCGTGACCGTACGGCCGCCGGTGAGCGTCACGCCGCCACGGCCCGCGCGGCCCGGCCGACCCCGGAGGCCAAGGCGGAGGCGTGGGCGTCGGTCGTCGACTCCGACAAGCTGCCGAACGCCGTGCAGGAGGCGGTCATCGCGGGCTTCGTCCAGACGGACCAGCGCGAGCTGCTCGCCCCGTACGCGGACCGCTACTTCGAGGTGGTCAAGGGCATCTGGGAGTCCCGCTCCCACGAGATGGCCCAGCAGATCGCGGTCGGCCTCTACCCGACGGTCCAGGTCTCCCAGGAGACCCTGGACAAGACGGACGCCTGGCTGTCCTCCGCCGAGCCGAACGCGGCCCTGCGGCGGCTGGTGTCGGAGTCGCGCGCGGGCGTGGAGCGCGCGCTGCGGGCACAGCGGGCGGACGCGGCGGCGGAGTAGCCGTTCGGGTCATCACGGAATTCGGGCCATCACGGCTGTGGGGGCGCCCGGCATTGTGCCGGGCGCCCCTCCCTTTTTCGCGGGCTGACGAATTCAGAAGCCGATGACGATCCAGGCTGATGGCGATTCAGAGGCTGATGAAGGGCGAGTGCTCGATGAGCAGGAGCTCGCGCAGGTACGAGCGGATGCGCGCCAGGCCTCGGAGTCGTGTCGGCGCGGGTGCGGGCATGGTTCCCCCAGGAGTAAGGTACGTCTCGTGACGTACCTGAGGGAAGGTACGCCACGAGACGTACCTTGTCGAGAGGTGGAGTGATGGCGTCGAGCGAGCTTCCGCACCCGCGTGCCGAGGAGCTGGAGGTGGGGCCGGTCCTGCTGGCGCTCGCCGACGAGAACCGGCGCCGGGTCGTGGCCGAACTCGCCGCACGGCCGGACGAGGAGCGGCTGTGCGCCTCCTTCGAGCTGCCGGTGAGCAAGTCCAGCCGCACCCATCACTGGCGCGTGCTGCGCGAGGCGGGTCTGGTGTACCAGCGCGACGCCGGCAACCGGCTCTACATGCGCCTGCGCAAGGACGACCTGGACCGCAGGTTCCCCGGCCTGATCCAGGCCGTCATCGCCGCGGACCGGGGCCCGCGCTGACGCAGGCATCGGGGCTGGTGTCACGCCGGGACGCAGCAGGCCGTGGCACGCAATCGTCGGGCCTGATGTCACGCCGGGACGCAGCAGGCCGTGGCACACAGGCATCGGGGCTGGTGTCACGCCGGGACGCAGCAGGCCGTGGCGCCCGGCCGAAGGCGAGGGTGCGCGGGTCCGCCGCCTTCCGCCGAGGGCCGATCTGGCCCGCCACCGTCGCCCCGAACGCCAGCGCCATGCCCGCCAGTTGCACCGGCGTCAGCGCCTGGCCGAGTGCCGCCCAGCCGACGACGGCCGCGGTCAGCGGGGAGAGCGGGCCGAGGAAGGTCACCTGGGTGGCGGTGAGACGGCCGATGCCGCGGAACCACAGCCAGTACGCGATCGCCGTGTTCGCGACGGCGAGATAGAGGTAGCCGCCGACCGCCCGGCCGTCCAGTGCCGGCGGCGCCCCCTCGACGAGGAAGGCGAGGGGCGCGATCAGCAGGCCGCCCGCGGTCAGCTGCCAGCCGGTGAGGGCCAGCGGGCCCACGCCTTCGGGGCGCCCCCAGCGCTTGGTGAGCACGGTGCCGGTGGACATGGACGCGGTGGAGGCGAGGGCCGCCAGCACGCCCGGCAGGTCCAGCGCCCCGGCCGCCTCGAGCACGACCAGGCTGACGCCGAACGCGGCCGCGATCCCCGTGAGCAGCGTGCGCGGCGTCGGCCGCTGCCCCAGCAGCAGCGCCGCGAGGCCGACCACGAACAGCGGGCCGACGGAGCCGACGACCGCCGCCATGCCGCCGGGCAGCCGGTACGCGGCGAGGAACAGCAGCGGGAAGAAGGCGCCGATGTTCAGCGCGCCCAGCACCACCGACTTCCACCACCAGGCACCGCGCGGCAGCACTCGGGCGAGGGCGAGCAGCAGCAGACCGGCCGGCAGGGCGCGCATGAGGCCGGTGAACAGGGGTCGGTCGGCCGGGAGGAACTCGGTGGCGACGGCGTAGGTCGTACCCCAGGAGATGGGGGCCAGGGCGGTGAGGGTGATGACAGCCGGGCGAGAGGTGGCCATGGGAGCGCCCTTCAAGTAGGTCGATGGAAAGTAGCTTAGCTCTAAGCAACTTTACGTCAAGCTACTTTCTTGCGGGTGATCCGGAGGGGCCGGATACTCGTGCCATGAGCGAACGCCCCGAGCAGCGCAAGGACCCCGTCGACGCGATCATCGACCAGTGGGCGACGGTGCGGCCCGACCTCGACACCGCCGCCATGGAGGTCTTCGGCCGCATCTACCGGCTCTCCCGCGCGATGGGCGACCGGACGGAGAAGGCGTACGCGCAGTTCGGGATCGGCCGCGGGGAGTTCGACGTCCTCGCGACACTGCGCCGCGCCGGTGAGCCCTACACGCTCTCGCCCCGCCAGCTCTCCGCGACGCTGATGCTCACGACCGGGGGCATGACGGGGCGCCTGGACAAGCTGGAGCGCGCGGGCCTGCTGCGCCGCTCCCCCGATCCGCACGACCGGCGCGGCCTGCACGTCACCCTCACCGACAAGGGCCTGGAGCTGATCGACCAGGCGGTCGGCGCCGGACTCGCCGTCCAGACGGAGGCGCTGTCCGGCCTCGACGCCGAGCAGGCCGGACAGCTGGCGGAACTGCTCAGGGAGCTGCTCCGGACGACGGAGGGCCGGCAGGACTGAGCCGGCGCCCGCGCGTCCGCCGCCTGTCCCTGCGGTGGCGCCGGCCCGTCGAGGCGCTACCCCACGTGGGCGGTCACGGCCGCCTCGATCGCCCGCGCGTCCGCCGCATGGGCCGCCCACGCCGCATACCCGTCGGGCCGCACCAGCACGGTCGTACGGCGGTCGCTCGCCCAGCGCTCCACGGCCAGCCGGTCCTCGCGGCCGGCCCCGGCCTGGTACGGCTCCGGTGTGATCAGCACGAACCGGCCGCCCCGCATCGCCTCGTGGAGGCGACCGCCGCCGGCCAGGGCGACGTCCGGCACGCGGTGGCCGGTGAAGCGGTGGGAGCCGCGGGGAGCGGGATAGCGGTAGCCGATGCCGGTGACCTGGCCGAGCGCCTTGCGGCGGGCCGGGCCTACGGTGTCGAGGAAGGCGGCGAAGGCGGTGCGCAGGGCGATCGACCAGGGCCGCCCGGCCATCGCGGCGCGCACGATACCGCCGCTGCTGCGCAGCACCGACCTGCCGATGGGGTGCCGTTCGGCCTGGTAGGTGTCGAGGAGCGCCTCAGCCGCGTGGCCTTTGACGACGGCGGCCAGCTTCCAGCTCAGGTTGGCCGCGTCCTGGAGGCCGGTGTTCATGCCCTGGGCGCCGGCCGGGGTGTGGACGTGCGCGGCGTCCCCGGCGAGGAAGACCCGGCCGACCCGGTAGGCGGGCGCCTGCCGCTCGTCGCTGTGGAAGCGGGACATCCAGCGGGGGTCGTGCATACCGAAGTCACGGCCGAGGGCGCGCCGGGTGGTCTCCCGGATCTCGTCGAGTCCGACCGGCGCGTCGTCGGGGCGCTCCCGGCCGCGGTCCCAGCAGACGACGCGGTGGTAACCGTCGCCGAAGGGGACGAGGAAGGCGAAGGCGTCGCCGACGGCCTCGAAGGTGAGCAGCTCCCCGGGCTCCTCGGTCACCCGTACGTCCGCGAGCATGACGGAGCGGATCACCGAACGGCCGGGGAACGGCAGCCCGACCGCGTTCCGCACCGTGCTGCGCATCCCGTCGGCGCCGACGACGTACGCCGCGCGCAGCGCCTCCCGGCCGCCGCCGGACCCGCGGACCTCGACCGTCACGCCGTGCGCGTCCTGCGTCAGCCCGGTCACCTCGGTCTCGTACCGGAACTCGGCACCGGCCTGCCGCGCCCGCCGCTCCAGGGCCTTCTCCACCTCGTACTGCGGCAGGACGAGGAGGTGGTTGAAGCGGGAGGGAAGCGTGGAGAGGTCGAGGCTGAGGCGGCCGTAGAGGCGGAACCGGCCGAGCCGCCGGCCCACCGCCTCCAGCTCCTCGGCCAGCCCTCGGGCGTCCAGCTGCTCCAGCGTGCGAGCGTGCAGGACGAACGCGCGGGAGAGGTTGCTGATCTGGTGCGGGCGCTTCTCGACGACGGTGACGGGGATGCCGGCGGTGGCCAGGTCGCCGGCCAGGAGAAGGCCGGTGGGGCCGGAACCGACGACGATCACGGTACGGGTGGTGTCGCTCATCAGGGCCTCCCTGTAGGCCAACACGTGTGGGGCGACGACCGTTGGCCCAACACGCGTCTGCCAGCACGCGTTTGCCAACACACGTTGACCCACAGGCGTTTGCCAACACACGTTGACCAACGGTCGTTGACCAACGTAGAGCCGCACACGAACTCCGTCAACGCTTGTTGGCCTACAGGTGTTGGCATACGCTCGTCGGCATGCCCGACCACAAGCCCGCCGCTCCCACCGCCCCCTCCAGACGCTCGGACACCACCCGCGCCGCCATCCTCGACGCCGCCCGCGAGCGTTTCGCCGCCGACGGCTACGAGCGCGCCACCATCCGCACCATCGCGCGGGACGCGGGCATCGACCCGTCCATGGTGATGCGGTACTACGGCAGCAAGGAGGGCCTGTTCGCGGCCGCCGTCGCCGTCGATCTGAAGCTGCCCGACCTGGACCCGCTGCCCCGGGAGGAGGTCGGGTCCGCCCTCGTGACCCACTTCCTCGCCATGTGGGAGGAGAACGAGGTCCTCACGGCCCTGCTGAGGGTCGGTGCCACCAACCAGGCCGGGGCCGAGCGCATGCAGGGCATCTTCCAGGACCAGCTGCTCCCGGTCGCCCGCCAGGTGTGCCCGGACCCCGAGCAGGTCCCGGCGCGGGCCGCGCTCACCTCCACGCAGCTGCTCGGGATGGCGCTCGCCCGGTATGTGCTGCGCCTCCCGCCCGCCGTGGCGCTCAGCCGCCAGGAGATCGTGGCGTGGCTGGCACCGACGGTGCAGCGCTATCTGACGGCACCGAATCCCTGACTCCCGGCCGGCTCGCGGCCGTCGGAAAAAGCCGAGGGCGCCGCCCCGGTCGCCGTACGGCCGCATGCGCGGCGTACGTACGACGGGGACGGCGCCCTCGGAAGACGTGCGCGGCGGCCTCGGAAGGAGCCCTCGCCAGGCCTTCGCGAACGAGCCCCGGTCAGGCCTTGGCGTCGGCCTTGCTGCCGGCCTCGCCCTCAGCCTTGGTCGTGATGTTGGAGCTGGTCGGGTCCTTCTTCTTGTGCGACTTGTCGCTGATCATCACCAGAGCGTGGATGACCAGGTACAGCGCGATCGGGGCCACGACGAAGAGGCCCAGCGTCTCGATGACGCTCAGGCCCGGGCCGGGGTCGTCACCGTCGTCGCGCGTGAGCGCGGAGGCGGGCGACGACATGAGCAGCATCATCAGCGTCGTACCGGCGGCCAGGGCGCCGGCGCGCAGGGCGTTCTTCTTGTCCACGGTGCCAAAAGTATCCAACGCCGGTCGGGGCCGCGCGCCCGGGGTGCCGTAAGAGGCGCGGCAACAGGTGCCGCAGGATCCGTCCTCAGCCGCCCGACCCGTCGGCCGGCTGCCGCAGTACCTCGATGAGGGCGTGCAGCCGGGGCGAGGCGGCCAGATCCTCCAAGGTCACGGGACGTCCCTCCGCGTCCGCGATCGGCAGCCGCCAGTTCGGGTACTGGTCCCACGTCCCCGGGAGGTTCTGCGGGCGGCGGTCGCCCACCCCGTCCGGGAGCCAGACGCCGACCATGCGGGCCGGGGTGCGCAGCAGGAAACGGTGGACGGCCTGGATCTCGGCCTCCTCCGAGGAGGTGTCGGTGCCGCCCGTACCGTTCAGCAGGCCGAGCTCGGTGAGCAGGGCCAGCCACTCGGCGGTGTCGGCGGCGGCCTCGGCGCGCTCCTGCTCCAGGGGGCGGGCCAGCAGGCCCAGGCGGTCGCGGAGTTCGACGTGCTCGCCGGTGAGGCGGGCGGCCGTGGAGGGCAGGTCGTGGGTGGTGGCGGTGGCCAGGCAGTCGGCGCGCCAGCGGTCGGGGGGCAGCGGGCGGCCGTCGCCCTCCCAGTCGCGTTCGAACCACAGCACGGACGTGCCGAGCACTCCGCGCTCGCGCAGCGCCTCGCGCACGCCCGGTTCGACGGTGCCCAGGTCCTCACCGATGACCAGCGCCCCGGCCCGGGAGGCCTCCAGGACGAGGACGGCGAGCATGGCCTCGGCGTCGTAGCGGACGTACGTGCCCTCCGTGGGCGGGTGGCCCAGCGGTACCCACCACAGGCGGAACAGGCCCATGACGTGGTCGATGCGCAGGGCTCCGGCGTAGCGGAACAGGGCGCGCAGCAGCTCGCGGAAGGGGGCGTAGCCCGACTCGGCCAGGCGGTCGGGGCGCCAGGGCGGCAGGCCCCAGTCCTGGCCGCGGGCGTTGAAGGCGTCCGGCGGGGCGCCCACCGACATGCCGGCGGCGAAGTAGTCCTGCTGGGCCCAGGCGTCGGCGCCGCCGGGGTGGACGCCGACCGCGAGGTCGTGCACGATCCCGACCGGCATCCCGGCCTCGCGTCCTGCGCGCTGGGCTGCGGTCAGCTGGGTGTCGGTGAGCCAGGCGAGCCGGGACCAGAAGTCCACCCGGTCCATCAGGCCGGTGCGGGCCCGGGCGGTCTCGGCCGAGCGCGGGTCGCGCAGGCCGGTCGGCCAGCGGTGCCAGTCCGAGCCGTGCACCTCGGCGAGCGCGCACCAGGTGGCGTGGTCCTCCAGGGCCTGGCCCTGCTCGGCGAGGAAGTCGCAGTAGGCGGCGCGTCTGCCGGGGCCGAGCGGCACCGCGCACAGCAGCTCGAGCGCCTCCCGCTTGAGCTCCCACACGGCGTCCCGGTCGATCAGCGCGCCCTTGTCCAGCACGGCTTCGCGCAGCCGGCCCGAGCGCTCCAGCAGGGCGCGCAGCCGCTCGCGGTCCTCGACGTACGCGTATTCGGGGACGTCCTCGATGCGCAGGTGCACCGGGTCGGGGAAGCGGCGGGAGGAGGGCCGGTACGGGGAGGGGTCGGTGGGGGCGCCGGGCACGGCCGCGTGCAGCGGGTTGACCTGGACGAATCCGCCGCCGAGCGACCGCCCGGCCCAGCCGGCCAGCTCGGCGAGGTCGCCCAGGTCGCCCATGCCCCAGGAACGGCGGGACAGCAGGGAGTAGAGCTGGACGAGGAGTCCGTGGGAGCGCCCGGTGGGGGTGGGCAGCCGGGCCGGGGCGACGACCAGGTGGGCGGTGGCCGTGCGGCCGTCGGGGACGGTGGCGGTCAGCCGGTGGACCCCGGGCGGGAGGTGTTCGGCCGAGGCGCGGGTCTCGCCCTGCTCGGTCTCGATGAGCAGCCGGCTTCCGTCGGGGAGCGCTGCCAGGGCGGCCGGGGGGCCGGTGCCCCAGCCGACCACCGTGGGCGGCAGCAGCCTGGTGTCCCGTTCCCGCTCCCGGGCGGCGAGCGCGGCGCGGACTGCGCCGGGCGTGCTCGCGTCCACGCCAAGAGCGGCCAGGGTGAGGGTGACCGCGGCGGCCGAGGCCGCGACCGTACGGTCCGGGGACGGGCTGTACGAGGTGGCGACGCCGTGCAGTTCGGCGAGGCGGGACAGGTCCTCGGAAGGCGGTTCGGCCGGCCGGGGTTCGGTCATCTACGACCTCGAGAAGTCCGGGACGAAGGTGAAGGCGGAGGGTTCGCTGGTGAGGGGGGCGGATTCGGCGAGCGGCGGCTCGCTGGTGAGGGGCTCGGCGTCGGGCAGCGGCGTCTCGCTGGTCAGCGGGGGCTCGGCGCAGGTGTTCTCGGAGCTGAAGACGCAGTAGTGGGGGTCTTCGTAGCGGGGATCGTCATAGTGGGGGTCGAGGTCGGCGGACGTGTCCGCCACGGGTTTGGACGGGTCCGCCACGGGTTTGGACTGGGCGGGGAGCGGAAGGAAAGTCATCGCAGCCACGGGGGCCTCCTTGTCGGGTACGGCGTTCAACGGTTATCGCAGCCCTACCCAGTCGACGCGAAGGCAGACACCCCAGGCCGGACATCGTGCTTCTGCTCACATTCCACTGCCCTCCACTCCTTCCAGATTCCGGCAATCCAGCGATAACGGCCACTCTCGTTGACACCTTCACCGGGCGGGTGGTGGGCTCGTCCTCCCGGTCGAACACACCTGGAGGGGGCCTGTGGGACTGCGGCGTGGGAAGCGGGCGGTGGCTCTCGCCGTCGCCGTCGTCGCCGGAACCCTCGGCTCGGTGCCCGCCGCGGTGGCGGCCCCGCCGGTCCCGGACCGGGCCGCGACACCCGCCTCCGACACCGCCGGGCCGGACCTCTCCGTCTGGCCGCGCCCCCAGTACCTGCGCGCGAACGGCGCACCGGTCGCGGTCACCGACGAGGTCGCCCTGATCACCGGCCCGTCGGCGGACGGGTACGCCCTCGACACCCTGCGCGCGCTGCTGCGGCAGGCCGGGGCCCGTCGCATCACCGACTCCGCCCGGCCCGGGGCGCTGGTCGTGCGGGTGGGCACGGAGCCCGTCCGCCGGGGCGACCGCCACGCCCTCCCGGCCGGGGGATACGAGCTGTCCGTGGGCGGGGACGGCGTCCTGCTCACCGGCACCGGCGACGACGGCGTGTTCCACGCGGTGCAGACGCTGCGGCAACTCGTGCGTCCCGACGGCACGATCACCGCCGCCGTCGTACGTGACTGGCCCGGCACCGCCGTGCGCGGCATCACCGAGGGTTTCTACGGCACCGCGTGGACGCACCGGCAGCGGCTGGAGCAGCTCGACTTCTTGGGGCGCACCAAGCAGAACCGCTACCTGTACGCCCCGGGTGACGACCTGTACCGGCAGGCGCGCTGGCGTGAGCCGTACCCGACGGAGCAGCGCGCCGGGTTCCGGGAGCTGGCCGAGCGGGCGCGCCGCAACCACGTCACGCTCGGCTGGGCGGTGGCCCCGGGCCAGGCGATGTGCTTCGCGTCGGACTCCGACGTGCGGGCGCTGACCCGCAAGCTCGACTCGATGTGGGCGCTGGGCTTCAGGGCCTTCCAGCTCCAGTTCCAGGACGTCAGCTACAGCGAGTGGCACTGCGACGCGGACGCCGACCGGTTCGGGTCCGGCCCGCGGGCGGCCGCGCGGGCGCAGGCCCGGGTGGCGAACGCGGTGGCCCGGCACCTGGCGGAACGGCACCCCGGCGCCGCCGGTCTGTCGCTGATGCCGACCGAGTACTACGAGGACGGCACGACCGACTACCGGCGGGCCCTGGCCGGCACGCTGGACCCGGGTGTCGAGGTGGCGTGGACGGGCGTCGGGGTGGTGCCGCGCACCATCACCGGCGGTGAACTGGCCGACGCCCGGGAGGCGTTCCGGCATCCGCTGGTCACGATGGACAACTACCCGGTCAACGACTACGAGCCCGGCCGTCTCTTCCTGGGCCCCTACCGGGGCCGCGAGCCGGCCGTCGCCACCGGTTCGGCGGCCCTGCTCGCCAACGCGATGCAGCAGCCCGAGGCGTCCCGCATCCCGCTGTTCACCGCCGCCGACTACGCCTGGAACCCGCGGGCCTACCGCCCCGGTGAGTCCTGGCGTGCCGCGATCGCCGACCTGGCGGGCGGGGACCGGCGCCGCGAGGAGGCCCTGACCGCGCTCGCCGGGAACGACGCCTCGTCGGTCCTCGGCGAGGAGGAGTCGGCGTACCTGCGCCCGCTGACCGAGGCGTACTGGCGGGCCCGCACAGCCGGTGGCACCGGCACCACCACCGGCGACGACGCCGCGCGGCGGCTGCGCGAGGCGTTCACGGTGCTGCGCGAGCTGCCCCGGCGGCTGACGGGCACCGCCCTCGCCCCGGAGGTCGCCCCCTGGTCGCGGCAGCTGGCCCGCTACGGCGAGGCGGGCACGGCCGCGCTCGACATGCTGGACGCGCAGCGCGCCGGGGACGCGGCGGCGGCCTGGACGGCGTACCGCAGGCTCGGCGCGCTGCGGGACCGGCTGGAGCCGGCACCGGTCAAGGTCGGCACGGACGTCCTGGACGCCTTCCTGCGGCGGGCGCAGAAGGCGTACGCGGCCTGGTCGGGCATCGACCACGAGCCGCCCCCGAGCCCCGGCGACCCGGGCGACGGCCGCACCCTGCGCTTCCCCGGCCCCCGGTCCCTCACGGCCGTGACGGCCCTCACCGACCCGGGCACCGAGGGGGACGTCGAGGTGCACGTGCCGGGCCGGGGCTGGCAGCGGGCCGGCCGGCTGGCCGCTTCGGGCGCGACCGAGGTACGGGCCGGACAGCGCGTGGACGCCGTACGGGTCACCGGTCCCGCCCCGTCCCGCGTACGCCACATGGTGCCGTGGTTCGCGGACTCCCCCGCCACCTCCCTGGAGCTGACGCGGGACCGGGTGGACGCCGAGACCGGCAGGACGCGGCGGCTGACGGCCGGACTGAGCTCGCTGCGCCCGGCCGACGCCCGCGGCAGGCTCACCGTCGAGGCCCCGGAGGGCGTACGAGTCCGGGTGCCCCGGTCCGAACTGTCCGTGCCGCGCGGCACGAAGGTGGAGGTCCCCGTCGAGGTGACCGTGGAGCGCGGCGCGCCGAAGCGGTCCTACGACATCCGGCTGGGGTTCGCGGGCGCGACCCGCACCCTCACCGTCCGGGCGTTCCCGCCCACCGGCGGACCCGACCTGGCCCGCACCGGCACGGCACGCTCCTCGGGCGACGAGACGCCCGACTTCCCCGCGTCGGCGGCGAACGACGGCGACCCGGACACCCGCTGGTCGTCGCCGGCCGACGACGGCGCCTGGTGGCAGGTCGAGCTGCCGCGCCCGGCGCGGCTCGGCCGGGTCGTGCTGCGCTGGCAGGACGCCCACCCCTCGGCGTACCGCGTCCAGGTGTCGCCGGACGGCCGCCGCTGGCGCACGGCGGCGGCGGTACGGGACGGCAGGGGCGGCCGGGAGAGCGTCCGCATGGACGAGCGCGACGTGCGCTTCGTACGGGTGCAGGGCGAGAAGCGGGCGACGCCGTACGGGTACTCGCTGTGGTCGGTGGAGGCGTACGCCGTCACGGACTGAACCCACCCCTCGGCCCCGGGCCGGGAAATTGGGCCGTCGCCAACTATTCACTCAGTACATGTACTGAGTACATAATGATCGGCATGAGCACCCGCCACATCCTGCTGGGCCTGCTCGCCACGGGGCCGAGCCATGGCTACGACCTCAAGCGACGCCACGACGAACGCTTCCCGCAGGCCCGCCCGCTGGCCTACGGGCAGGTCTACACGACGCTCCAGCGCCTCGTCCGGGACGGCCTCGCCGAGATCGAGGGCACCGACTCGGACGGCGGCCCGGAGCGGACCACGTACCGCGCCACGGACGAGGGGGCGCGCGAACTGTCCCGCTGGGCCGGGCAGATCACGCCGCCCGCGCCCTTCGTGGCGAACGAGATCTTCGCCAAGGTCGTGGTCGCGATCCTCTCGGGCGGCGACCCGGCCGCGTACCTGAGCGCCCAGCGCGCCGCCCACATGGAGCGGATGCGGGAGCTCACGGCCCTCAAGGCCGCGAAGGGCGCGGACCTGGCGACCGTGCTCTCGGCGGACTACGCCCTCAACCACCTCGACGCCGACCTCCGCTGGATGAGCACCACGGCGGCCCGGCTCACCACCCTGACCGCGGAGGTCGACGCAGCATGAGCAGACCCGTGCCCCTTCTCTCGGCGAGTGGCCTGACCAAAACACACGGCAGGACACCCGCGCTGCGCGGCGCCTCGGTCGATCTGCACGGCGGCGAGATCCTCGCCGTGACCGGCGCGAGCGGCAGCGGGAAGTCGACGCTGCTGCACTGCCTGGCCGGGATCGTCCGGCCCGACGAGGGCTCGGTGACGTACGACGGCCGGCGGCTGGCGGACCTGCCCGAGAAGCGCCTGAGCGTGCTGCGGCGGACCGAGTTCGGCGTGGTGTTCCAGTTCGGGCAGCTCATCCCCGAGCTGACGGCCCTGGACAACGTCGCCCTGCCGCTGCTGCTGGCCGGCACCGGCCGCGCCCGGGCCCGGGCCCTGGCCGGTGAGTGGCTGGAGCGGTTCGGCGTGCGCGGGCAGCAGGACCTGCGGCCGGGCGAGATGAGCGGCGGCCAGGCCCAGCGGACCGCGCTGGCCCGGGCCCTGGTCACGGGCCCGAGGGTGGTCTTCGCCGACGAGCCGACGGGGGCCCTGGACTCGCTCGCCGGCGAGCAGGTCATGACGGCCCTGGTCCACACGGCCCGCGAGTCGGGCACGGCGGTCCTGCTGATCACGCACGACGCCCAGGTGGCGGCGTACGCGGACCGGGAGGTCCAGCTGCGGGACGGCGCCGTGACGCCGCTGGGGGTGACGGCGTGAGGACCTGCGTGCGCCTGCCCCGGGAGCCGCGACCCGGCTCCGCCCGTCGGGCATCCGAGTCCATGCGACCGACCCGCGGTACCGACCACCGCCCGGAGGCGACGGCATGACATCCCTGCGTTCCGATCTGCGTCTGGCCTGGGAACTCACCCGCGGTTCCGACCGAGGCGAGTGGTGGCGGGTCGCGCTGACGGTGACGGGCGCCGCGCTCGCGACGGGGTTCGCGCTGGCCGCCGTCGCCCTGGCCTCCCTGCGGGGTGGCCACCAGGTGCCCGTCGCCGCGGGCCTGCTGGACGAGCCCGGCACGCGGTCCGGCGTGATCGTCGGCCTGCTGCTCCTGCTCGTGCCCGTGCTGGGGTTCCTCGGCCAGTGCGCCCGGATCGGCGCCGTGCACCGCGACCGGCGGCTGGCCGGGCTGCGGCTGGCCGGGGCGACGTCCTGGCAGGTCCGGCGGATCGCCGCGCTGGAGACCGGCCTGGCCTGTCTGCTGGGCTCGGCGGCCGCGACCGTCCCGTCGCTGCTGGTCCTGCTGCGCCAGTGGGACCGGCCGACCGTCCTGGCCTGGGTGGGGATCGCCCTGGTCGCCGTCGCCGTACCGGTGCTGGGCGCGACGGCGGGCGCACTGGCGCTGCGCCGGGTCGTGGCCTCCCCGCTCGGCTGGGTCCGCCGGGTCGGGCCGCGCAGCGGACGGGGGCCCGGGCTGCTGTTCCTGGGCGGGATCCTGCTCGTCGCGGTGCTGGCGCTGCTGACCGTGGCCACCACGTCCACGGCCGCCCCCAACCGGCCGAACGGCAGGGTGCCGCTGACGATGATGGGCGTGGTCCTCGTGGTCGGCGCGGGCGCGGTATGGCTCTCGGGGGCCACCGCGAAGGCGACCGGGCGCGTCCTCGCGCCCCGGGCCCGGTCGGCGGCGACGCTGATCGCGGCGGAACGGCTGCGCGACGACCCCTGGTCGGCCGCCCGCACGCATGCGGCGGTGCTGCTGGTCACGGTCGTGGGCACCGGCTTCCTCGGCATCCGGCAGGTGCTGAGCGACGAGGTGCACAGCACGCGGCACCTCGTCGAGCGCGCGGACTACTACACCACCGGCCTCGACCTCACCGGCGCCGCCATCGTCGTCGCCTTCGCGATCACCCTCTCCGGCCTCGCCGTCGGCACCGCCGAGTCCCTGGCCACCCGCCGCCGGGGTCTGGCCGCGCAGGCCGCCGCCGGGGTGCCGCGCACGGTGCTCGGCCGGGCCCTGCTGCTGGAGACCGCACTGCCACTCGCCCCCGCCGTGCTGCTCTCGGGCCTGGGCGGGATGACCATCGGCACCGGGTACGCCGTGCTCTCCGGCCGTCCGGCGCCCTGGGCGATCGCCCTGGCGCCCGTCGCCGTCTACGCCGCCTGCCTGCTGGCCGCGGCCACGTCACTGCCCCTGTTGCGCCGCTCGGTACACCCGGGGGAGCTGCGGTACGCGTAGACACCCTCCACACGGCGGGCCGGCCCGAGGGAACGGGGGTTCACCGGGCCGGTCGGCCGGCCGCACGCGGCCCTGCGAACGGCGCGCGGCAATACGAAGGCCCGGATCCTCGTCAGGCGGAAATGCCGTCGATCCGGGCCAAGGCGTCGTCCGCGCCGTACGGCTGCAAGTACGGCAGCCAGCGCGGGTCCCTATGGCCGGTCCCGATGATGCGCCAGGCCAGGCCGGAGGGCGGAGCGGGTTTGTGGCGCAGCCGCCAGCCGATCTCGAAGAGGTGACGGTCGGCCTTCACGTGGTTGCAGCGGCGGCAGGACGCCACCACGTTGTCCCAGACGTGCTTGCCCCCGCGGCTGCGCGGGATGACGTGGTCGACGCTGGTTGCGACGCCACCGCAGTACATGCACCGGCCCCCGTCACGGGCGAACAGCGCCCGGCGGGTCAGTGGAACGGGCCCCCGATAAGGGACCCGGACGAATCGCTTGAGCCGGACCACGCTGGGTGCGGGGACTGTGACGGTCGCGCTGTGCAGATAGGCGCCGGACTCCTCGAGGCAGACGGCCTTGTTCTCGAGGACGAGGACGAGCGCGCGGCGGAGCGGTACGACACCTAGCGGCTCGTACGACGCGTTGAGGACCAGGACATGCGGCACGGATGCCTCCTTGGACGCCGGCGGCGCGTGGCTCGCGCCGGGACGATTCGTAGTCAGTCTCCCCTCATGCCTGGTGAAAGCGCCACCATGTCCCCGTAACGGGCTGGGAGTGTTTTCGACCACATCTCATTCATCCCCAGGATCATGGCCTGTTCAAGCCCAGGTGAGCACGGTCTCTCCTTCACACATCCTGCGGGAGCACACACAATGCCCCGTTAGTGTGGTGGTTCTGCCCCTTCGGTGACCCAGTCGTGACCTTGACCCCCTTGAACCACCGCACCGGGGCGGACCGCTGTACTTGGAGGTACCTGCCGTGTCCCTGTCCGCTGTCCTGCTCGCCGCCGGCCCGTCGCCGTCGCCGACCCCCTCGGATACGGAGACCCCGAGAGTGCCCTCCCTCCAGGACGCTCAGGAGAAGGCGACGAACGCCGCCGGCTGGGTCGAGCAGAACTGGTCGACGTGGCTCGCGATCGGCCTGCGGGTCCTGCTCATCGTGGTGATAGCGGCGGTGCTGAGGGTCGTCGTCCGGCGTGCGATCACCAAGCTGATAGACCGCATGAACCGGACCGGCCAGTCCGTGGACGGCTCCGGGCTCGGCGGGCTGCTGGTCAACGTCGAGCGCCGTCGCCAGCGCTCGCAGGCGATCGGCTCCGTGCTGCGTTCGGTGACCTCCTTCCTGATCATGGGCACGGCCGCGCTGATGGTCCTGGGCACCTTCCAGATCAACCTGGCCCCGCTGCTGGCCTCGGCCGGTGTGGCCGGTGTGGCGATCGGTTTCGGCGCCCGCAACCTGGTCACGGACTTCCTCTCGGGCGTCTTCATGATCCTGGAGGACCAGTACGGCGTCGGCGACACGATCGACGCGGGCGTCGCCTCCGGCGAAGTGATCGAGGTGGGCCTGCGCGTGACGAAGCTGCGCGGCGACGGCGGCGAGATCTGGTACGTCCGCAACGGCGAGGTCAAGCGCATCGGCAACCTCTCGCAGGGCTGGGCGACGGCCAACGTCGACGTCACGGTGCACGCGGGCGAGGACCTGGACAAGGTCAAGGCCACCCTGGACGAGGTCGCCGAGAAGATGAGCGCCGAGGAGCCCTGGAACGAGCTGCTGTGGGGCCCGATCGAGGTCCTCGGCCTGGACAGCGTCCTGCTGGACTCCATGGTCGTGCGCGTCTCCGCCAAGACCATGCCCGGCAAGTCCCTGACCGTGGAGCGCGAGCTGCGCTGGCGCATCAAGCGGGCGTTCGACGCGGCGGGCATCCGCATCGTCGGCGGCGCCACGGCCACGGCCGAGGAGACGCCCGCCGACCCGACGGCGGGGATGGCGCCCCCGTCGGTGTACGCGAACTCGGCGTCCCCGCAGTCGGCGGCGGCGTCCCCGCTCACGCCTGTCGCACCGCCGACGAGCACGACGAAGTAACCGACCCGGAGAGGGCGGTCGGACGGTCGCCGCAGGGCGGCACCCGGGCTTTCCGGGTGCCGCCCTTTTCGCATGCCCAGGTAACGACTGCGTTGCCTGAACCGTCCCCTATTGACGCCCGCGCGGCACCGGGCTTACCTTCCTCCCCACCGATAGGAAACTTTCCTAACAGTGATCAGCCGCAGGTCGGCCGATGGACTTCCCCGCCTGATCACTGAGAAGCTGAGCAGCCGAAGGGCAGGTGTGGACACGCATGGCAGGAACCGCCGGCACGCCGGGCACCCCGCGCGTCCTGCGCGCCATGAACGACCGGGCCGCCCTCGACCTGCTGCTGGAGCACGGACAGCTGTCCCGCACCCGGATCGGCAAGCTCACCGGCCTGTCGAAGCCGACCGCCTCCCAGCTCCTGGCCCGTCTGGAGGCCGCGGGCCTCGTCCTGGCCACCGGCACCACCGAAGGCCGGCCGGGCCCGAACGCCCAGCTGTACGAGGTCAACCCGGCGGCCGGTTACGCCGCCGGACTCGACGTCACCCCCGAGCGGATCCTCGCCGCGGTCGCCGACATCACCGGCCGTACGATCGGCCGCCACGAACTGCCCACCCCCGGCAGGCGCACCGGCATCCCGGTCGTCCAGCAGGTCACCGACGCCCTGGACGGCGCGGTGAAGGCGGCGGGCCTCGCCCGGGGCGACATCCACCGCCTCGTCATCGGCACACCCGGCGCCTTCGACCCCACCACGGGCCGCCTGCGCTACGCCTCCCACCTCCCCGGCTGGCACTCCCCCACCCTGCTGGACGAGCTCGCCGCCGCCCTGCCGATGCCGTTCGAGTACGAGAACGACGTCAACCTGGTCGCGCTCGCCGAACAGCGCCTCGGCGCGGCCCGGGACCACACGGACTTCGTGCTGCTGTGGAACCAGGAGGGCCTGGGTGCCGCCCTGGTCCTGGGCGGCCGGCTGCACCGAGGCTGGACCGGCGGCGCCGGCGAGGTCGGCTTCCTGCCGGTGCCGGGCACGCCCCTGGTCCGCCAGGTCACCAAGGCCAACAGCGGCGGCTACCAGGAGCTGGCCGGTTCCCAGGCCGTCCCGAGGCTGGCCCGCGAACTCGGCATCGAGGACATCCCCGCGGGCCCGTACGCCGAGGCCGCCGCACACCTGGTGGCCCGGGCCGCGGAGACCGACGACGAACCGCACCGCCGCCTCCTCCAGACCTACGCGACCCGGCTCGCCACCGGTCTGGCCTCCCTGGTCTCGGTCCTCGACCCCGAGCTCGTCGTGCTGAGCGGCGCCTCCCTCACCTCCGGCGGCGAGACGCTGCGTGCCCTCGTCCAGGCCGAGCTGGAGGAACTGGCCGCGTCCCGCCCACGCCTGGTCGTGGGCGACGTCCGTGAACACCCCGTGCTGCGCGGCGCGCTGGAGAGCGCGCTCGCGACCACGCGCGACGAGGTCTTCGACACCTCCCGCTGATCCCACCCCCCTCCCCGGTATTTCCCTTCTTCCTCCGTACCTCAGGGAGCTCTGCCATGCCCGGAACATCCAGAAAAGCGGCTATCGCCCTCGCCGTTTGCGCCTCCATCGCCCTCCTCGCCACGGCCTGTACGGGCCAGGCGGACTCCGGCGCCTCCGACGACGCGTCCAAGGAGACGACCCTCAACTTCTGGCACGCCTGGAGCGCGCCCTCCGAGGTGAAGGCCGTCAAGGACCTGATCGCCGGCTTCGAGAAGACGCACCCCCAGATCCATGTGAACGTCGTCGGCAACATGACCGACGACAAGATCAACCAGGCCCTGCGCACCGGCGGCGGCAAGGCCCCGGACGTGATCTCGTCCTTCACCACCAACAGCGTCGGGAGGTTCTGCTCCTCCGGTGCCCTGGTGGACCTGAACCCGTTCTTCGAGAAGTCGGGCATCGACCCGGAGAAGACCTTCCCGAAGGCGATGAACGAGTACACCCAGTTCGAGGGCAACCGCTGCGCGGTCCCGCTCCTCGGCGACGCGTACGGCCTCTACTACAACAAGACGGCGTTCGAGAAGGCGGGCATCACCGGCCCGCCGAAGACCTGGTCCGAGTTCGAGAAGACCGCCGAGAAGCTGACGATCCCCCAGGGCGACTCCTACCAGCAGCTCGGCTTCATGCCGAACTACCACGGCTGGGAGACCACCACCGAGCACTACCTCGGCCAGTTCTCCCCGACGTACTTCGACAAGGACGGCAAGTCGAACGTCGCCAAGGACCCGGCTTTCGCGAAGGCCTTCACGGTCCAGAAGAAGCTGGTCGACGCCCTCGGCGGCTACCGGAAGCTGGAGACCTACCGCTCCGGGCTCGGCGACGAGTGGGGCCCCAAGCACCCCTTCCACACCGGCCAGGTCGCCATGCAGCTCGACGGCGAGTGGCGCCTGGGCATGGCCCTGGAGACCAAGCCGAAGTTCGAGATCGGTGTGGCCCCGCTGCCCGTCCCCGACGACCAGGCCGACCAGTACGGCAAGGGCTACATCACCGGCACCATCGCCGGTGTCGCGGCGACCAGCACGAAGCAGAACGCGGCCTGGGAGCTGGTGAAGTACATGACCACCGACACGGACGCGGTGGTGAACTTCTCCAACGCCATCCACAACGTGCCGTCGACGCTCGCGGCGCTGAAGTCCCCGAAGCTGACGTACGACCCGCGCTTCAAGACGTTCCTGGAGATCGCCGCGAACCCGCACTCCACCACGGCCCCCGCCTCCGTCAACGGCGGTGTCTACCTCACCACCATCCAGGAGTTCGGCTACGACTACGAGAGCGGCAAGGCCACCGACCTCGAGGCCGGTCTGAAGAAGACGGCCCAGCAGATCGACACGGACATCGCGCAGGCGAAGTAGGCCATGAGCACTTACACGTTGCGGGCGAAACACCGCCGCTCGACCCTGCGCACCCTGGTCTTCCTCTCCCCCTGGCTGATCGGCTTCTCGGTCTTCTTCGCCTACCCCCTGCTCTCGACCGTCTACTTCTCCTTCATGCACTACGACGGCTTCAAGCCGCCGGTGTGGGCGGGCACGAAGAACTGGTCGTACGTCTTCGAGCACTACCCGCTCTTCTGGCCCGCCCTGCGCAACACCCTGTGGCTGGTCGTCATCATGGTCACGCTCCGGGTCGCCTTCGGCCTGGGCGTGGGCCTGCTGATCACCAAGACCAAGACGGGGACGGGTGTCTTCCGCACCCTCTTCTACCTGCCGTACCTGGCCCCGCCCGTGGCGGCCACCATGGCCTTCGCCTTCCTCCTCAACCCCGGCACGGGCCCGGTCAACTCGATCCTGGAGAAGACCGGGCTCCCCGCCCCCGGCTGGTTCAACGACCCCGCCTGGTCGAAGCCGGCCCTCACCCTGCTGGCCCTGTGGGGCATCGGCGACCTGATGGTCATCTTCATGGCCGCGCTGCTGGACGTACCGAAGGAGCAGTACGAGGCTGCCGAACTGGACGGCGCGACACCCTGGCAGCGCTTCCGGTACGTCACGCTCCCGAACATCTCCCCGATCGTCATGTTCGCGGTCGTCACCGGCGTGATCCAGACCATGCAGTACTACACACAGCCGTTGATCGCCGGAAAGGTCGCCTCGGGCGTGATCCAGGGCGCGGGCACCCAGTTCGAACCCGGCTACCCGGACAAGTCGACCCTCACCCTCCCCCAACTCGTCTACAACCTGGGTTTCCAGCGCTTCGACTACGGCTCCGCCTGCGTGGTCGCCCTGGTCCTCTTCGCCCTCTCCATGGCCTTCACCGCACTTCTGATGCGCCGCAAGGGCGGTCTGATCCAGGCAGGTGAAAGATGACCCAACTACTCGACAAGCCGGCGGAGTTGACGGCACCGCCCTCCCCCGCGCAGCGCACGGCCCATCGCAGGGCGTTCCTGGAATGGATCGCGATCCACTCCCTGGGCATCGCGGCGGCCCTGTTCTTCACCCTCCCCTTCCTCTTCGTCGTCCTCACCTCGCTCATGAGCGACAGCCAGGCGCTCAGCCGCGACCTGATCCCGCACACCTGGGAATGGGACAACTACCGCAGGGTCTTCGACACCCCCGGCTTCCTCACCTGGTGGCGGAACACCCTGTTCTACGCGGTCGTGGGCACGGCGCTCACGGTGGTCTCCTCGATCCCGGTGGCCTACGCCCTCGCGAAGTTCCGCTTCCGGGGCCGCAGCCTGGCCCTGATGCTGGTCATCTCGATGATGATGCTGCCGCCCCAGGTGATCATCATCCCGATGTACCTGTTCTGGGCGAAGCAGCTGGACCTGTCCGGCACGCTGTGGCCGCTGATCATCCCCATGGCGTTCGGCGACGCGTTCTCGATCTTCCTGCTGCGCCAGTTCCTCACCACGATCCCCGACGAGTACCTGGACGCGGCCAAGGTGGACGGCTGCGGCGACCTGCGCACTCTCCTGAAGGTCGTCCTCCCGATGGCGAAACCGGGCATCGCCGCAGTGGCCCTCTTCCAGTTCTTCTACGCGTGGAACGACTACTTCGGACCCCAGATCTACGCCTCGGAGAACCAGGGCGCCTGGACCCTCTCCTACGGCCTGGAGTCGTTCAAGGGCGCCCACCACACCGACTGGAACCTCACCATGGCCGCCACCGTGCTGGTGATGGCCCCCGTGATCCTCGTGTTCTTCTTCGCCCAGAAGGCATTCGTCGAGGGCGTCACGCTCACCGGAGTGAAGGGTTAAGCACGTATGAAACTCACCGTGGTCGGCGGAGGCTCGACCTACACACCGGAACTCGTCGACGGCTTCGCACGCCTGAGGGACACGCTTCCCGTCGAGGAACTGGTCCTGGTGGACCCGGCGGCCGAGCGGCTGGAGCTGGTGGGCGGACTGGCCCGCCGCGTCTTCGCACGCCAGGGCCACAACGGCCGGATCGTCACGACCGACGATCTCGACGCGGGCGTCGAAGGGGCGGACGCCGTGCTGCTCCAGCTCCGCGTCGGCGGCCAGGCGGCCCGGGAACAGGACGAGACCTGGCCCCTGGAGTGCGGCTGCGTGGGCCAGGAGACGACCGGCGCCGGCGGCCTGGCGAAGGCCCTGCGCACGGTCCCGGTGGTCCTGGACATCGCGGACCGGGTACGCCGTACGAACCCCGACGCCTGGATCATCGACTTCACGAACCCGGTCGGCATCGTCACGCGCGCCCTGCTCCGGGCCGGTCACAAGGCGGTGGGCCTGTGCAACGTGGCGATCGGACTCCAGCGCAAGTTCGCCGGCCTGCTGGGCGTCGAGCCCCCGGAAGTCCACCTGGACCACGTGGGCCTCAACCACCTCACCTGGGAAACGGGAGTACGCCTCGGCGGCCCGGAGGGCGAGGACGTCCTGCCCGAACTGCTGACCGACCACGGCGACACGATCGCGGCGGACCTGCGCCTGCCCCGCCCGCTCCTCGACCGCCTGGGCGTGGTCCCGTCGTACTACCTGCGCTACTACTACGCGCACGACGAGGTCGTACGGGAACTCGGAACGAAGCCCTCCCGCGCGGCCGAGGTGGCCGCCATGGAACGCGAACTGCTCACCCTGTACGCCGACCCGTCCCTGGACGAGAAGCCGGCCCTGCTCGCCAGGCGGGGCGGCGCCTACTACTCGGAGGCGGCGGTGGACCTGGCGGCGGCCCTCCTGGGCGGTGGCGGCAGCCCCTACCAGGTGGTGAACACGTACAACCGGGGCACGCTCCCCTTCCTCCCCGACGACGCGGTGATCGAGGTCCAGGCGGCGGTGGGCCCGCAGGGCGCCTCCCCCCTCCCGGTCCCGTCCGTGGACCCCCTCTACGCGGGCCTGATGGCGAACGTGACGACCTACGAGGACCTGGCCCTGGAGGCGGCTGTGCACGGCGGCCGGACCCGCGTCTTCCGGGCCCTCCTCTCCCACCCCCTCATCGGCCAGTACGAGTACGCCGAGACGCTCACCGACCGACTGATCGCACACAACCGGGAGCACCTCGCGTGGGCCTGACCGCACGTGTCCTCGCCATCGACGCCGGCAACAGCAAAACGGACGTCGCGATCGTGACGGCGGCCGGAGAGGTCCTGTCCACGGCACGCGGCGGCGGCTTCCGCCCGCCCGCGGTGGGCCTGGACACGGCGATGACCACGCTCACCCACACGGTCGCCCAGGCCCTGACCACCGCCGGACTCACCACCGTCGACCACGTCTCGGCGTGCCTCGCCAACGCCGACTTCCCGGTCGAGGAGGACCGGTTGGCCGCCGCGCTGCACGCGCGCGGCTGGGGCCGGACGGTGACGGTCCGCAACGACACCTTCGCCATCCTCCGGGCCGGTGTGACGGAACCCCGGGGTGTCGCGGTCGTCTGCGGCGCGGGCATCAACTGCGTCGGCATGCGCCCCGACGGCCGTACGGCCCGCTTCCCGGCACTGGGCAGGGTCTCCGGCGACTGGGGCGGCGGCTGGGGCCTGTCGGAGGAGGCCCTGTGGCACGCGGCACGCGCGGAGGACGGCCGTGGGCGCCCCACGGCCCTGGCCCGTACCCTCCCCGCCCACTTCGGCCTGCCGTCCATGTACGCCCTCATCGAGGCGCTGCACCTGGGCGCCGTGGAAGAGTCCCGTCGCCACGAGCTGACGCCGGTCCTCTTCGCGACGGCGGCGGACGGCGACCCGGTCGCCCGCACGATCGTCGAACGGCAGGCGGACGAGGTGGTCGCGATGGCCATCGTGGCCCTGACCCGACTGGACCTGCTGGACGAGCCGACACCCGTCCTCCTGGGCGGCGGGGTCCTGGCCGCCCAGCACACGCAGCTCAACGGCAGGATCGCCGAGGAGCTGTCCGCCAGGGCACCCAAGGCGACCCCGCAGGTCGTCACGGCCGGCCCCGTCCTCGGGGCGGCGCTGCTGGGGCTGGACAGGGTGGGCGCCGGGGAGGGGGCACAGGACCGGTTGCGGGCGCACTTCGGGGCGTGAGGGGCGTAGCACGGGCCCTGAGAGAGGCCCGTTCGCGAGACCGGCCGGAGCCCTGTGGGACAACGGAGATGGACGGACTGAGGCACCCGAACACGCGAGGGCGCATACTAGGGGCAATGACAAAGCCTGCTGCACCGAAGCGCCATCTGCCCACCAGCCCCTTCAGGGCCCCGGTCATTCCAGCTCCCAAGCACTTCGCTGTGGGCGACCAGGTCACCCACGACATGTACGGCCTCGGCCGGGTCATCGGCATCGAGGACGGCATCGCGGTCCTCGTGGATTTCGGCTCCGCCCAGCACCGGATCCTGAGCCCGTACGCCAAGATGACCAAGCTCTGACACCGCTGTGCCCGGTCACGGCACACCAGGTCCCTCCCGGGGCCTGGCACCAGAAGGAGACCTCCCATCGATCTGACCTCGCTCTTCTCCGCCCCGGAAGGGGCACCCCACTCCGCGGCCACGGCATCGCCGCCCCCGGCCACGAACCCCTTCCAGGCCCCGGACTTCGGAGAGGACGACGGCGCGACGGCACCGGAGCCCCTCAACGGCGACCGGCACTGACACCAAAACGTGCCACAGAGGGCATGAAAACGCCCCTCACCAGCGGTTTCCTTGCCGATGAGGGGCCGTTTCCGGCGGGCTCCGACCAGTCAGCAGCAGAGGATCTCTGCCCCTGCCTCGCGGAAGTCGCCGGTCGCGAGTGCCTTGGCCGGGATCGTGTAGTACAGCGTTCCGGCGTCTCCCCAGCCCCATCCGAGGTCGGTGTCCTCGGCGAGCTGGAGCAGATGGACGGCGCAGCCGTCGGCGTCCCGGGACGACACCTTGAGCGTGTGTGAGGTGTCCGGCCAGCCGAAGGCGCAGTGACTGCCGGCGGTGTTCCCGTCGAGATCTCCCATCTCGCTGAGAATGAGCGATGCCGCTCCCCAGTGCCGGCCCCTGTCGAACTCCACGTCGTCGTCCTCGACGTCCCAGCAGTCCGGGAGCATGGTCACCTCAGCCGCGTGGACGGGCACGGCCGGGTAGCTCCTCGCTGGTTCGGGAGCGGCCGTCTCGACCGCCCGTGCCGGGTCGGCGGGAATCACGCGGCACACCCCGGATCCGTACAGGTCCAGCTTGCGGTACTCCTCGTACGGCACGTCCGGATCGAGATAGAAGAAGTTGAGCAGACCGGGCCGTACCGGCAGTTCATCGCCCAGCCACGCGGCGAGGGCATCGGTGTCCAGTACGGCGTGCAGGGACAAGGGAACCCCACTGTGTTCGGGCCAGGGCGTCTCCGGTTCCAGGAGGGCAGGCCCACCGAGCCGGCACCGCCCGGTGGCCGGGGTACTTCCCGTCGAGCGGATGAGCCGAAAGCCGCGTCGGGCCATGGCGGCAAACTGCCGGCCGGCCTTCTCACCGAGCCGTTCCGTACATATGCGGCTCAAGCCGGCAGGATCGTCGAACTGCATGCTCCGATCTTCTCAACCCCCGCCCTCACGGGGCCTCCGCTCCCCAGTCCCACAGAGCCTGGAGGACAGGGCCGAGGCGGCGTCCACTCCGGGTGAGCGCGTAGCGCACGCGCGGAGGCCAGCCCGGCCTACGGTCGCGCTCCACCACTCCGGCCTCGCCGAGCTGTGCCAGCCGGTCGGACAGCACCTTGTCCGACACCATGGGCAAGGCCGCGCGCAGCTCGCTGTAGGAGCGGTCGCCGCGCAGCAGCTCGCGCACCACCATCCAGCGGCCGCGCAGGGCCGCCAGCGTGATCTCCACCGGGCACTCCGGGGTAGGCGCGGTGACGTCGGCGCGCGGGTCGTCGGGGAGCCCTGCCGGGTGACCAACCGTTCGGTGAGTCACGGCATCGCCTCCTAACGTGTCGGGCATCTCGATTCTCCCGGCCCGGAAGGACGTCTGTTGATCATGCGAGAACTGGCCGATCGCCCCGAAGAGGTACCCGCGGTGTTCGCCGAGCGGTTCAACAGCGGCGACCCCACCGCACTGGCGCAGGTCTACGAGGACACGGCGGTGCTGGTCCCGCAGCCGGGAACGCCGGTGACCGGCCCGGACCTGCACGCCGCCAACGAGCACCTGCAAAAACTCGGAGTTCCCATCTCGGTCCGTCCACGGCACGTGTACCGCAACGGAGACCTGGCGCTGCTGATAGTCGACTGGGTCATCGACGGCACCGACCGGGAAGGACAGGCCGTGCACGTCGAGGGAACGGCCACCGACGTCGCCCGGCGGGGCCCGGACGGTCGTTGGCGCTACGTCATCGACAACCCCTTCGGCACCCGTGCACAGCAACTCAGGCAGCCAGAGGCACCTGCTCGCCCTCTTCCGGAACCTGGTAGTGAGCCCAGATCTGGTTCAACTCGTGCTGGTAGTAGAGCGGGTACAGCCCGGCCACGATGAAGAGGATGAGGCCGATCCACGGATTGCAGCTGCGCTCCATCCCGGCCGACTGCTGCATGCGGGCGATGCGCAGTCCGGTGTTGTAGACCGACACGAAGGGCGGAATGATCAGCAGCCAGCCGACGGCCAGAGCCAGGAGCGCCATCACCGGATTGACCTCAATGCGGCGATCGAAGTCCTGGGCTTCGCGATTCACCTTGTAATACCAAACCAAGTGGTAGATGCCCAGCGTGATCAGCGGCCAGATCAGCCAGACAAGGAATATGTTCCGGGTTTTTCCAGCGCGACCTGACATGACGCACCTCCCATGAATCCAGTGCATCACGATCAGCCGCCAGGTGCGCGTGGTGAGGTTCGGGGCCCCTCGGGCCAGGACGCCTCCGGATCGTGCGGGGCCACCCCGGGCCGGCCAACGGCGACCGGCCCTGGTCGGCGACCTCCGCCGTCAACCACGAAACCGCAGGTCAGAGCCCTCCGGCCAGCCTGACCCCGACGTCACCCATCGGCTCAGCTGGTCCGACTGGCGCCGTCGCCATCAGGCCCGATCCCGGACCAGCCACTACCGGCGCCGATCCGTTTCCGGCATGAAGGACAGGACCTGTCGCAGGGACGGGCGGAGACGCGGTGGGGTTGGCAGCGATGGCTGCCCTTCCCAGGCTCGGCAGCTATGGCGGTTCTGATCACCGTGTGGGGAGCATCTCCCGGGGTGGGCAAGTCGACGCTCTGTGCCGGCCTGTCCCGATGGCTGGTCGAGAAGGGACTGCGGGTTGATCACTTCCGCGAGGAGGAGATCTTGACCAGGCCGCAGTTCGCCGCGGTGGCTGGGCAGTTCAAGGCGACCGGCGCCGTCGCCCTGGGGACGTTGATCGCCGCAACTGCCGAGTTCGTCGATTCGGTTCTGGCGTCCGGCGATGACGTGGTGATCGCGGACGCCCTGGTGCCGTTCGTGCCGACGCGCCCGCGCACGGCGCGGGCATGGAGTGAGAGACACCTTCTGTGGCTGGGGCGGTCGGCTCTACGGCTTTACTGATGGTTTCAGAATGAGCCACAGCCGTCTGAACTGGTGGAGCCAGGCCCGGCCCGCTCACCCAGTGGTTCTCGTGGGGTCATGGACCGCCTTGATCGTCGGCGGTGAGCCGCTGTTCCAGGTGGCTGAGCAGGTGGGTGCATTTCCGGACCGTGTCGAGGTCGTCGCCCAGAATAGCGGCGAGCTCCTGTGCCCAGGCGGCGCGCAGCACCCGGAGGTTGGCCGCCGCACGCTCGGTCGGGCGCACGGCGATGCCGCGGCCGTTGGTGGCGGCGCGGGAAACCATCCCCTTGCCCTCGAGGCTGCGCAGCGCCGTGCTGACGTTGGTGCGCTGCAGCCGGGTGCGGCGGGCGATCTCGCTGGGCGCGGCCCCGGGGTACAGGTCGACGACCCGCATCACCTGCCGCTCGGTTTCGGTCAGCGGCACCACCTGAGGGTCCTCCGGGGTCCGGGCACGCACCAGCCGGCCGACGTTGAGGATCAGGTCGGCGAGGTCGGCGAGCGGGCCACCGGCGTCCGCGCCGACGGCGTCTTTTGTGTCGTGGGGCATGGCACCACCCTACTGAGTTATGGCACCATAATTATATGTCCATAACTCACGGCGATGCGCAAGGTCGGCAGACGGTCACCACGGCGGAGAGCACCGACGTCCCCAAGCCGGTGAACCTGGGGCGCCGGGCGCGGCTGGCCCTGGTGCTCGGCTCGCTGAGCGCCTTCGGTGCGCTCACGATCGACATGTACCTACCCGCCATGCCGAGCATGGCTCACCAGCTACACACCAGCGCGCCGATGGTTCAGATGACCCTCACGGCGTTCGTCGCCGGCCTGGCCCTCTTCCAAGTAATCGTCGGTCCGCTGTCGGACGCATGGGGCCGGCGCCGCCCGCTGCTGGCCGGTATGGCGCTGTACCTAGCGGGGTCGCTGTGGTGCGCGCTGGCGCCCACCGTCGGCTGGCTGATCGCCGGCCGGATCCTGCAGTCGCTGGGGGCGGCCGCGGGCACGGTCCTGGCCCGGGCCATCGTGCGGGACCTGTTCTCCGGCACCGCCATGACCCGGTTCTTCTCCACCCTCATGGTCGTCAACGGCGTTGCCCCGGTCGTGGCGCCCGTCATCGGCGGTCAACTGCTGACGCTCACCACCTGGCGCGCGGTGTTCCTGGTGCTCGCCGCCGTCGGTGCCGTCCTGCTGCTTGCGGTCGTCTTCGCGCTGCCCGAGTCGCTGCCGGACGCCAATCGGGCGCCGGCCCACCTGCGCGCGACGCTGCGGACCTTCCGGACGCTGGTCACCGACCTCCATTACCTGCGCTACGTGCTCGCAGCGGCACTGATGTTCGCCGCCGTGTTCGCTTACATCTCCGGATCGTCGTTCGTCCTGCAAGACGCCTACGGGCTCACGGCCCAGCAGTTCAGCCTCGTCTTCGGCCTCAACGGTCTGGGCATCGTGCTGTTCGGGCAGGTCAGCGGCTGGCTCGTCGGCCGCGCCGCCGACGAGCACACCCTGCTGCACGTCAGTCTGACCGTGGCAACCCTCGGCTCCGCCGGCGTCCTGACCTGCGCCCTGCTCAGCCTCCCGCTACCGCTGCTGCTGACCTGCCTTTTCCTGGTGGTGTCCATGCTCGGCATCGTGCTGGCCAACGCCACATCCCTCGCACTGAGCGGCCACGGCTCCGCCGCCGGAGCCGCCTCCTCCCTGCAAGGACTACTGCAATTCCTCGTCGGCGGCCTCGCCGCCTCTGCCATGAGCCTGCCCGGCCAGGTCACCGCAGTCGCCATGGGCACCACCATGGCCATCTGCGCCGCAGCCGCGCTGGCCGTCCTCAACGCCCGCCGTACGTGAAACACCTGCTCATTTCCGGAGTTCCGGGGCCAGATGTCGGTGCGTTCGGGCACCAGCGAGCGCGTGCTGATCTCGACATGCGTGAGTTCCCGTGCCGCCGGAATCAGCACGGACAGCCAACTGATCATCCGCTGGTCACCGACAGACGCCCCAGCCTCTCTCCCAAGCGGTGGCCACCAGGCCCACCCCCCCCCACCGCGGGCGTGCCAGGTGCACGCCGGATGCTCCAGCAGTTGGGACGCCAAGCCGAGTGGGAATGCCTCGATGTGGTCCGCCAGGCGGGAGACGTAGCCGCCTTGGTCATCGGTGCTCAACGGCATCCAGAAGGCCGCACTCGTCACGCACATCCGGCGGACGTACTACAGCGACCAGGGGCGGCCCGTCGAGACAGCGGACATCGCCGTGCCCGCCGCTCACTGCGAGATCGTCTACGAGATCCCGATCAACCGGTAGGCACAGGCTTCGCGGGCGGGCTGCGGCGGCGCTTCGGCGCGTCCACGTCTGTCAAGCGGTGAGGGCGGTCAGCCCTGCCGTTCACGTCGCGACGGTGGCCCACCCCCGTACAAGCTGCCATCGAGTGATCGCCCCCGGGCCGTCTCTGGGCCGTGCGAGGGTGCCCGAGGCCGACCAACGGCGACCGGCAGTGACAGGCGAGTCTCAGCCGTCCAACACGAAGCCCCAGTTCAGGGCCCCTCGGACATACGCGTTTCCACCCAGGGGTGGCGGTACGGCAAGATGGGGTGTATCTGCCCACTGCCAGTTTCAAGCTGCCGGACGGTTTCTCTTGGCTGAGTTCATTTACACCATGCGCAAGGCGCGCAAAGCGCACGGCGACAAGGTGATCCTCGACGACGTGACGACGAGCTTCCTCCCGGGGGCGAAGATCGGCGTCGTCGGCCCGAACGGCGCCGGAAAGTCGACGATCCTCAAGATCATGGCCGGGATCGAGCAGCCGTCCAATGGTGATGCCTTCCTCACCCCGGGTTACACGGTCGGCATCCTGCTCCAGGAGCCGCCGCTGACCGAGGACAAGACCGTCCTGGAGAACGTCCAGGAGGGCGTCGCCGAGATCAAGGGCAAGCTCGACCGGTTCAACGAGATCGCCGAGCAGATGGCGACCGAGTACACCGACGAGCTCATGGACGAGATGGGCAAGCTCCAGGAGCAACTCGACCACGCCAACGCCTGGGACCTCGACGCCCAGCTGGAGCAGGCCATGGACGCGCTGGGCTGCCCGGCCGGCGACTGGCCCGTCACCAACCTGTCCGGCGGTGAGCGCCGCCGCGTCGCGCTGTGCAAGCTGCTGCTGGAGCAGCCCGACCTGCTGCTGCTCGACGAGCCCACCAACCACCTCGACGCCGAGTCCGTGAACTGGCTGGAGCAGCACCTGGCCAAGTACCCGGGCACCGTCGTGGCGGTCACCCACGACCGGTACTTCCTCGACAACGTCGCCCAGTGGATCTGCGAGGTCGACCGCGGCCGCCTCTACCCCTACGAGGGCAACTACTCGAAGTACCTGGAGACCAAGGCCGCCCGGCTCAAGGTCGAGGGCCAGAAGGACGCCAAGCGGCAGAAGCGGCTCAAGGAAGAGCTCGAGTGGGTGCGGACGAACGCCAAGGGGCGGCAGGCCAAGTCCAAGGCGCGTCTGGCCCGTTACGAGGAGATGGCCGCCGAGGCCGACAAGATGCGGAAGCTGGACTTCGAGGAGATCCAGATCCCGCCGGGCCCGCGCCTGGGCAACGTCGTCGTCGAGGTCAACAACCTCACCAAGGGCTTCGGCGACAAGCTGCTCATCGACGACCTGAGCTTCACGCTGCCGCGCAACGGCATCGTCGGCATCATCGGCCCGAACGGCGCCGGCAAGACGACGCTGTTCAAGATGATCCAGGGCTTCGAGGAGCCCGACTCCGGATCCATCAAGGTCGGCGACACCGTCAAGATCTCCTACGTCGACCAGAGCCGCGAGAACATCGACCCGAAGAAGACGCTGTGGGCGGTCGTCTCCGACGAGCTGGACTACATCAACGTGGGCCAGGTCGAGATGCCGTCGCGCGCGTACGTCTCCGCCTTCGGGTTCAAGGGCCCGGACCAGCAGAAGCCGGCCGGTGTGCTCTCCGGCGGTGAGCGCAACCGGCTGAACCTCGCGCTCACGCTCAAGCAGGGCGGCAACCTGCTGCTCCTCGACGAGCCGACCAACGACCTCGACGTCGAGACCCTCTCCAGCCTGGAGAACGCGCTGCTGGAGTTCCCCGGCTGCGCCGTGGTCGTCTCCCACGACCGGTGGTTCCTGGACCGCGTCGCCACGCACATCCTCGCCTACGAGGGCGAGTCCAAGTGGTTCTGGTTCGAGGGCAACTTCGAGTCCTACGAGAAGAACAAGATCGAGCGGCTCGGCCCGGACGCCGCGCGTCCGCACCGCGCCACCTACAAGAAGCTGACCCGGGGCTGATCTTGCGGCACATCTACCGCTGCCCGCTGCGCTGGGCGGACATGGACGCTTACGGCCACGTCAACAACGTGGTGTTCCTCCGCTACCTGGAGGAGGCCCGTATCGACTTCCTGTTCCGTCCGGAGAAGGACTTCAAGCAGGGGTCCGTGGTGGCACGCCATGAGATCGACTACAAGCGGCAACTGGTCCACCGGCACACCCCGGTGGACATCGAGCTGTGGGTCACGGAGATCAGGGCGGCGTCCTTCACCCTCACCTACGAGGTGAAGGACGACGACCTGGTCTACGTACGGGCCTCGACGGTGATAGTGCCGTTCGACTTCGAGGCCCAGCGCCCGCGCCGGCTCACCTCGGAGGAGCGCGAGTTCCTCCGGGAGTACATGGACGACGACGAGGAGGAGGCCGTCGCCGCATGACGGTGCTCCACCTCGCCGACGAGGGGGAGGCGGCGGATCTCGCGGCCTTCCTCTCCCGGCTGCTCCATTACGACCGCGGGGCCGCCGTGCGCCTCCAGGCGGCCGGCACCGCCCTGGCCGTGTTCGGGCGGCCGCCGTCCTTCGAGGTGCTGGCCGTGCGCGCGGTGCGGCTGGCGAAGCCGTACGAGGACGGGCTCGACGTCACCCTTGACGTGACCGTGTCCGCCGGTGAGCTGCTGGAGTCGGCGGACGAGAAGGGCGCCACGGCCGTCGTGCCGGGCGCGGTGACCGGGCCGCCGTGGGCGGGCGTGCTGCCGCCACGCGGTGGCTGGCGGCCCGAGCCGGGGCTGCCGGCGCCCGAGGCGCTGCGGTCCCTCGTGGCCGCCGCCGTCGCCGAGTTCCGGTCGCGTACGCGGGAGTTGCCGGACGAGCGGCGTACGAGGGCCGAGCTGGACCGGATCGGGCGGGACATCTGGTCCCGTACGGTCGGCGACACCCGGCTCCCGGTCCGGGCCGTGCACGCGGCACAGTCGCTCGGGTTCCTGCGGCCCGGCGTGCCACTGGGACTGTTCTCGTCGGGCGCGTGGCTCAGGCTCCGCACGCCGTACGGGTCGATCGCCGTACGGCAGGCCGGGCTCGGGGCGCTGGACGTCAGCGTCCGCTGACAACGCCCTTGTCTGTCAGCCCGGGGTGTTCACCATCGAGGCCGCCGCGTACGTCAGGTAGTTCCACAGCGTCTGCTCGTGCTCCTCGGACAGCCCGAGCTCCTCGACGGCGACCCGCATGTGCTTCAGCCAGGCGTCGTGCGCCGCACGGTCGACCGTGAAGGGCGCGTGCCGCATCCGCAGGCGCGGGTGGCCACGGTTGTCGCTGTACGTCGTGGGGCCGCCCCAGTACTGGATGAGGAAGAGCGTGAGGCGTTCCTCGGCCGGGCCCAGGTCCTCCTCGGGGTACATGGGCCGCAGCAGCGGGTCCTCGGCGACTCCCTCGTAGAAACGGTGGACGAGCCGACGGAAGGTCTCCTCCCCGCCGACCTGCTCGTAGAAGGTCTGCTCCTGAAGCGTGCCGCGCCGAATCTCTTTCACGCCCTCCATGCTCTCAGACGTGACGACATAGGTCTCAAGGCCTAGGACCGGCCCCGGTGCCCTTACTGTGGGGGTATGGGCGGGCATGCACCCGACAGGGAACGCGACAGGGAATCGGACGATCTCGCCGCCTCCGCGCGGGCGGCGCTCGTGCGCCGGATCGACGCGAGCGGAGCCTGGGCCGCCGACCCGGTGTGGCGCGAGGCGTTCGCGGCGGTCCCACGTCACCTCTTCGTGCCGTACTACTACGTCGGTGTCGCCGGCGGCTACGAACGCCGGTGGGGCGAGAGCCCCGACCCGCGGGGGCGGGAGCGGTGGATACGGGGCGCCTATGAGGACACCCCGCTGGCGACCCGGCTGCGCGACGGCGAACTGCTCTCCTCCAGCAGCCAGCCGTCCCTGATGGCGGACATGCTGGCCGCGCTGCGCGTGGAGGACGGCAACACGGTCTTGGAGATCGGCGCCGGCACCGGCTACAACGCCGCGCTGCTCGCCCACCGGCTGGGCGACGACCGGGTCACCACCGTCGATCTCGACCCGGAGATCACCGAGTCGGCCCGCCGGCACCTGGCCGCTGCCGGGTACCACCCGGTCGTCGTCACCGGCGACGGCGCCCGGGGCGTGCCCGAGCGCGCGCCGTTCGACCGGATCATCGCCACCTGCGCACTGCGCACCGTGCCGCGCGCCTGGCTCGCCCAGAGCCGCCCCGGTGGCCGGATCCTGATGCCGCTCGCCACGGGCCTGGTGGTGCTCACGGTGACCGACGCCGACCACGCCGAGGGGCGCTTCCTGCACACGCCCGCCTACTTCGTGCCGCTGCGCGGCGGGAGCCGGCCCGGGGGCGAGCCGCTCCAACTGGGCGGCGTACCGCGCCGGGCCAGGGAGGACGACCTGTTCCGGTTCCTGCTGGCCCTCACCCGCGGCACCCTCGACCCGCAGGAGGCGCACTCGCTGTGGGAGCAGGAGGGCAGGCCGCAGCGCGAACGCTACGGCATCACCGTCAGCGGGGACCGGGAGTGGGCCTGGCTGGACGACCCGGAGGGGCCGTACGCCTGGCCCCTCCCGGCCTGAGCCGGGCTCGGGTCCTGAACCCGGCTCGGGTCCTGAGCCCGGCTCGGGTCCTGAACCCGGCTCGGGTCCTGAGCGGGCTCAGCCGCGGCGGATCGTGATCGTCGTCCAGGCGCCGACGTGTACCCGGTCGCCGTCCTGGAGCGGCACGGGGACGAACGGCTGGATCGGGTCCTCCGAGCCGTTGACCGTCGTGCCGTTCGTCGAGTTCTGGTCGACGACCGCCCAGCTGCCGTCGGGCTGCTGGACCAGCACCGCGTGCTGGTGCGAGACGCCCGGGTCCTCCGGCGGCACCGAGAGATCGATGTCCGGGGTGTCGCCGGTGGAGTGCCGGCGGCGGCCGATCGTGATCTGGTTGCCGGTGAGCGTGCGCTGCTGCTCGGGCGAGTACGCGGGCAGGTTCAGGCCCGCGGCCTCGGGGCCGGAGCGCTGCATCATCGCCATGAAGTACTCACGGTCCGGGCCGATGGTCGCGGTCCAGGTCGCCGGTCCCTGCGGAGCCTGGGGCTGCTGCGGGAAGCCGCCGGGGCCGGGAGGGGCCTGGGTCGCGCCGGGCTGCGGGTAGCCGTAGCCACCGCCCGGACCGCCACCGGGGCCAGGACCGGGCGGGGCCTGGGTGGCGCCGGGCTGCGGGTAGCCGTAGCCGCCACCGGGACCACCGGGGCCATTGGGACCGCCGGGGCCACCGGGTCCGCCAGGGCCGCCGCCCGGGCCGGTGGGCGACGGCGGGGAGATCACCCAGTCGTCAGCGCCACCGCCGAAGGACTGACCGCCCTGCTGCGGACGCTGGGTCTCCTGCGGGAACCCGGGCGGAGCCGGCGGGCCGGACTGCTGGAATCCCTGCGGAGCACCGCCGGGGCCACCGGGACCACCAGGACCGCCGGGGCCGGGCGGAGGCGGGACCGGCCGCGAGGGGTCGGGGCCGAATCCGGGCGGGCCGGGAGGACCACCGGGACCGGGACCACCCGGACCTCCCGGACCACCAGGACCGGGACGACCGCCGGGGCCGCCGGGACCGGGCTGGCCCGAAGGGTCGCTCCCGAAGGGCGGGATCGGCTCGGCCGGGCGGTTCACCTGCGACGGGCGGGAGCCCTGGTACTCGTACGAGTCACCGCCGCCGTACGACGGTCCGGGCGGGCCGGACGGGCCGGGAGGACTCGGCGGACCGGGAGGACCGGACTGACCGGGTCGGCCCGGGGGCTGGAAGCGCACGCCCGGGCCGGGCGGCGGCGGGGGCGGTGCGGCGGGGGTGTACGAAGTCGCCGTGTTCGTCAGGAAGTTCCACCGGCACTCCTCGCAGAACGGCGCGCCGCCCTCACGCGGCGTACGGCACTGCGGGCAGAGCTCCGGCTCGGCGTTCGGCACGGCGGACAGGTGCGGAGGACGCCCACCTGGCTGGCCACCGGGACCACCGGGTCCGCCGGGAGGGCCACCGGGGCCGCCCGGGCCGCCGGGGGGCGGGAAGCCGTAGCCGCCGGGCGGGGGCGGCGGAGGAGGAGGCGGAGGCACGGCACCCGCCATGCGGTGACCGCAGACCTCGCACCAGTCGTCGGAACCCGACTGGTGTCCGTTCGGGCAGGTCGGCATGTCGGCGCGTCCCTCCTTCGATCTCTTCTAGGTCACTTCTTCACGCGAACAGTCTTGGTGGACCGGGTCTCGAGCGTCATCTCGTCGGCCTCTTCGACCTTCGCCTTCAGTCGCACAGTACCGGTCGCGGCATCGACCACGTCCACCACCTTCGCAAGCAGTTTCGCAGTATCGGCGTTCCCGGAGGCACTCGCGAGCTGAACGGCCCGGCCCAGTTTGGCCGTGGCTCCATCCATATCTCCCGACTTACGAAGATCTAGCCCTTGTTGGATGACCTGTGCCAGTTCGGCCTGCCCGGTGTAGTGGGCGACCTGAGGGTTGATCGACGTCGAGGCGACCATGTCGTCCGTCCACACGGCACGGACCAGGCCCTGCGCGCCGAGGTTCTGGACGGTGCCGTCGGGCTGCGGAATGACCAGCGAGATCCGGGCCGCCAGCATCTCCTGCCCGATGTTCGCGACCGGGACCTCGACGCAGACGTGGTAGTCACGGGACTCGTCTCCCCAGGAACCCAGGGGGTAGTCGCCGGCGCGCGGGCCCGCCTCGGTGCGCCGGCCGGTCAAGTCCTCGACCGTGGGCGCGACCTGCTTGACGAACTTCACAGTGGTGTCGACCGGGGTCCACAGCCGCAGGGAGACGTCCGCGACCTCCTTGCCCATCGCCGTCTCCATCATCTGCGTGAAGTCGGCGGCGAGTCCGGCCGGGTCGGCGACGATGTCGGCGGTGCCGAGCAGGGCGGAGGCGATCCCTGTGACTTCTTTCACTTCCCAGTCGGTGCCCACACCGCGCGCGTCACAGGTGAAGCGCCCGGCGCACGCGTCGAGCGCGGCCTTCAGGTCCTGGGGCGACTCGTGTTCGTTGCGGCCGTCGGTGAGCAGGATGCCGTGCCGGATGGCGACGTCCGCGGAGGACAGCAGGCGGTCGGCCAGTTTCAGCCAGGTGCCGATGGCGGTGCCGCCGCCCGCGCTGAGCGAGCGCAGTGCGCGTTTGGCCTGCTCGCGGGTGGTGGCGTCGGCGACCGCGAGGCGACCGCCGCCCGGGTAGACCTCCTTGGCCACGTGCGTCCCGCCGATCACGGCGAAGTGCACGCCGTCGCGCAGGGTGTCGATCGCGGCGGCCGTGGCATCGCGGGCGTTGCGCATCTTGGTCGCCGGGTAGTCCATCGACCCGGAGCAGTCGACCATGATCGCCACGGCCGCGGACGGGCCCTGGCCGGGCGAGAAGAGGTGGGGCGCCGAGACCGCGGTGCCGATCGTGCCGCCACCGGTCGCCGTCACCGTGACGATGGCGTTGACCTCGCCGGCACCCTCCGGCAGGTACTCGTTCTGGTACACGTCCACCGAGAACTGGGGCACGTTCGACTTCGAGAAATTGGCCATGCCTGCTTCGATCCCCCTCGAAAGCCCCCGCCGGAGCGGAGTGATGACGGTATGCGGACCGGTCCCCTCCGGTCCGCTGAGGCATCCCCGTGAAGCGGCCTCAGGCCGATCCTGCCCCCTGGGAGACGGCCGGGAACGGCACGAGGGCCACTGTTACGTTGTCGTGGCCCCCGCCGTCCAGGGCGTGGCCGACGAGCACCCGGGCGCTGTGCAGCGGTTGCGCGGCGGCGTCGAGCGGGACGACCCGGGCCATCTCGTCGGCGGCCTCCGCGTAGTTCCACAGGCCGTCCGTGCAGACCACCACCACGCCGGGCCGGTCGGGCTTGAACGCGGCGGTGTGCGGCTCCAGTTCGTAGGCGTCCGCACCGAGCCAGCCGGTGATCGCGTGGGCGCGCTCGTCGGCGTAGGCCTCGGCCTCGCTCATCAGGCCCGCGGCGACCATCTGCGCGGCCCACGAGTCGTCCTCGGTGAGCCGGGCGGGGGGTGCGCTCCGGTCGATCGGGACCCAGTAGGCGCGGCTGTCGCCGACCCAGCCGACGATCAGCAGGCCCGATGTGACCACGGCGCCGACGATGGTGCACGCGGGGGCGTTCTGGTGCAGGGCGTGTTCGCGGGCCGTGGCGGGTTCGGCGGCGAGCGAGTTGACCGCGCGCGAGGCGGCGATGATCGCGTCGTGCATCGCCTGCTGCGGGTGCGTGCCGCGCGGCAGGGCGTCCAGCAGTGTCTCGCTCGCCGCCTTCGACGCCGCCATCGAGGCGTCGTCGGGGCGGGTCGCCGAGGAGACGCCGTCGCAGACGATCGCCACGGAGGCGGGTGAGCCGTCCGGCAGCGCGGTGCTGCCGATGGCGAACGCGTCCTCGTTGCGGTGGTGGCGCAGGCCGCGGTCGCTGACCGCGGCCACCGGGCCGGACTCCTGCTCCATGTGGTCCCGTTCGCGCGGCTGGGCGTGGCCGCAGTTCTCGCAGTAGCCGTCATCGTCCACGCGGCCGGCCCGGCAGGCCACGCAGACCTTGCCGCCGGCGCCCGCGGCCTGGGCCGCCGGGTCGGCGGACACCCGTGGGTCCGGTGCCTGGAGGAGGTACTCGTCGGGCTGCTGTGCCTGGTAGGCCTCGGACTGTGCCGGATATCCCTCCGACTGTGGGGCGTGGCCGCCGGGCGGCGCGGCGTGCCCCTCGGCCTGGGGCGGACGGTCGAAGCGGACCCCCTCGGCCGGCGGGGCACCGGGGAGCGGGGGTGCGCCCGCCCCGGAGGCTGGCCAGGGCGCGCCGGCGGGCGGCACCGACGGCGGCTCGGGATACGCACCGGCCGGAGCGCCCTGCGCGGGCACCGAGCCGTTCATGGTGATGGTCGGGTTGTCCTGAGGCCGTACCGGCACGGCGGACAGGTCATATCCGCACGCGCCACAGAAACGGTCACCCGATTCGAGGGGTTCCTCGCAACTCGGGCAGGCGGACAACTGGGGCATCTGCGACATCAACTACACCCACGTCCGGGGGCGGTAACGATTGGCACGTTCCACCAGGTCGATCCTCTCCTCGCCGCCGCGTGCCAGCCGGGCCAGCGTGCGATACGAGCGTTCCAGGCCGAAACGCAGGCCCCGCTCGTCCAGGCCGCTGCCGAGCAGCGTCCGTCCTCCGGCGGCGGGAGGGGCGGAACCCTGGCCCCCGGAGAGTACCCAGTCCAGCGCGCAGCCGAGGACTTCGGCCGACAACTGCTCCCGGCGCGCCGGGTCCAGACCGTACGCGTCCAGGGCCTCGACCTGCGCCGCGGCGGCCGTGAGGTCCTCCAGGAACGGTACGTCGGAGGCGGTCGCCGTGCGCTGCCGCAGCCGCGCCCGGACGGCGGCCACGCGCGCCGCCGTGTAGTGGATGGAGGACTCCGGGACCGACTCCAGCGTCCGTACGGCACTGCGCCGGTCCCCGGTCGCCAACTGCACGCGGGCCAGCCCGAACGCGGCGCTCACATAGCTCGGGTCCGTCGACCACACCAGCCGGTAGTACTCGGCGGCGTTGTCGAGCTGGCCCAGCACCTCCGCGCACAGGCCCAGCGCCAGCTTGGGCGCGATCTCGCCGGGGAACGCGTCGTAGATCGCGTCGAAGGCCAGCGCGGCGCCCTCGTCGTCCCCCGTGACCAGCGCGGCTACGCCCCGGTACCAGACCACCCGCCAGTCGTCGGGCCGTTCGCCCTCCAGCGTGACCAGCGCCTCCAGCGCGGCGGCCGGATCGCCGGTCTCCAGCCAGGCCCGGATCTGCCGCAGCCGCGTCTCGATCGAGGGGGCCGGAGCCGCCGCGAGGGCACCGAGCAGCTCGGCCGGGGCGGAGGTCATCAGGCCTGCGAGGAAACCGGCGTTGGGGTCGGACGGGTCGACGCGGGGCACGGGCAGAGCGAGGGCGGCGGCGCGCGTGTCGACGGGCTTGACGAGGCCACGGAGTCCGGGCAGGTCAGGCGCCCAGCCGGGGCCCGGCCCTGGCGCGGCTCCTCCGGGCCCGGCGGCCGGCTGGGCGGCATGGGGCTGGGAGGGGACCACGGGCAGCGCCGCCGTCGCGGAGTTGCGCCGCTTCCGCACCACCCTCGCTCCCAGCCGGGACACCTCACCGGCCGGCTTCGGGAACAACTCCGTATCCGTGACCCGCAGCTCGGGCCCGAACAGCG
The DNA here is from genome assembly GCF_040613735.1 of Streptomyces sp. NPDC006235. NCBI lineage: Bacteria > Bacillati > Actinomycetota > Actinomycetes > Kitasatosporales > Streptomycetaceae > Streptomyces > Streptomyces sp. NPDC006235. The sequence goes on along the minus strand of NZ_JBEXSR010000006.1, from coordinate 124,964 downwards.
TGGACAGGGCGGGCCGGGCGCGGCCCGACTGGAGGGAGACGACCTCCCGCAGGACGCCCGTCAGCTGCTCGGTCATCTCCTGCGCGGAGGCGAACCGGCGGGCCGGGTCGGGATCCGTGGCGCGGACCAGGAGGCGGTAGAAGGACTCGTACTGCCGGAAGACCTCGATGTTGTCCGGGTCGGGCAGGGAGTCGACGTAGACGTTCGTGTAGCCCTGGAAGTCGAAGGTGAGGACCGCGAGCGTGCGGGCGACGGTGTAGAGGTCGCTCGCCACCGACGGGCCCGCCTCGGCGACCTCCGGCGCCTGGTAGCCGACCGTGCCGTAGATGGCCGACTCCTCGTCGTCCATCCTGCGCACCGCGCCCATGTCGATCAGCTTGAGCTGGTCTTCGGTCTGGATCGCGTTGTCGACCTTGAAGTCGCAGTACAGCAGGTTGCGGCTGTGCAGATGACCGAGCGCCTCCAAGGCCTCCAGACCGTACGCGCAGGCCTGCTCCACCGGCAGCGGGTCGCGCCTGCCGTGCGGGGTGCGGCGGGCGTTGGCGATCTCCTTCAGGGACTTGCCGCCGACGTACTCCATGACGATGTAGCCGTCGAGGGAGCCCGTGCGCTGGTCGAGGTGCTCCACGAAGTTGTAGATCCGCACGATGTTGGCGTGCTCGATCTCCGCCAGGAAGCGCCGCTCGGAGATCGCCGCGGCCATCGCGTCCTGGTCGCCGGTGTCCAGCAGGCCCTTGAGGACCACCCAGCGGTCGGAGACCGCCCGGTCGACGGCCAGGTAGATCCAGCCAAGCCCGCCGTGCGCGAGGCAGCCGACCACCTCGTACTGGCCGTGCACGACGTCCCCGGCCTTCAGCTTCGGCACGAACGAGTACGGATGCCCGCACTTGGTGCAGAAGCCCTCCGTGCGTCCCGGCCGGTCGCCGCGCGCACGGCCCACCTGGGCGCCGCAGTCGGAGCGCGAGCAGAACCGCTTCCGCTCGGGCACCTCGGGGTTGTCCAGGACCATTTCACGCGGGTCGGGCCGCGGGATCGGCGGGACCTGGACCAGTCCCGCGCCCAGCCGGCCCCGGGACGAGGAACCGGCGGCGGAACCGGAGCTGCGCACCGACACCGAGCGGCCCGTCGCCTTGCCCGACAGGGAGCGCGAGAGGCGTCCCGACACCGAGCGGCGGGACTTCGAGGACTGGGACGACGTACGGGAACTGCGGCTGCTGGAGCGGGAGCTGCCGCTGCGCCCCGAGCCGTGTGAGCCGCCCTTGCCGCCGGCGGTGATGCCGGTGGGGGGTGACCCGACCATGCCTCCCCCGGAGGGGGGACCCCCAGCGGCGACGACCGGTGCGAGGCCGCAGGTGTCGCAGTACAGTTCGCCGCCGCCCACGTCCTCGTAGCTGCCGCCGCAGGCGGGGCGCTGGCAGGTGCGCTGCGGCTCGCCCGGTGCTCCGACCGGTGCCTGGCCCGGTGACGGGCTCGGCGGTTCGTTGGGTGGTTCGTTCGGTGCCTGACTCACGGACTCCCCCTTGTCGCTCATGCGCCCGCCCCCCTCCGGTCGTCCTCCGGTACGCCCTGGTCCGGCACCCGCGGGCCGCCGAGCAGTTCCGCCGCGGCCTGCTGGTAGCGCAGCACGGCCTGTTCGGCGGCGCGCAGGTCGCAGGGGGCGCTCCACAGCATGCGGCGGGCCTTTTCGTACCGCTCCACCAGCAGCGTGTCCTCGGCGAAGCCGTGCCGGGCGACCTTCGCCTTGTACGCGTCGAGCCGGCCGCGCAGTTCGGCACGGACCGCCAGGGGTGCGGTGACCGCGGTCAACGACTCGCGGGCGCGCAGCAGTTCGTCCTCCGCCTTCTGCTCCAGCGACTCCAGGAGCGGGGACAGGCGGTGCCACTGGGCCTGTCTGCGGTACTCCGCGGCCGCCGCCAGCTGCTCCTGCAACGCGGTCGGCGGTCCGCTGACGACCGGCACCTCCGTCGCGGCGATCTTCGCGAGGACCTCGCCGCGGGCGGTGCGCGCCTCGGCGAGCGTACGGTCCGCGCGGCTGAGGACGTCGCGCAGTCTGACGATCCGCTTCTCGGCGTCCTGCCGCACTGTCAGGACCGCGTCGATCTCCCGGCGTACGTCCTCCAGGGCGCGCGCCTCCCGGTCGTACACCGTCGTGTCCGGCCTGCCGCCGCCCGGAGCCGAACTGCCCTCCGCGGCCTGCCAGAACGCCAGCGGGTCCGACACGACCTGCTCGCGCAGTTTCGTGAGCGTGCGGGTGATGCGCTCCAGGTCGTCACCCGCCGGGTGCTCGCCGGGGCGCACGCCGACCGAGTGCGCGAGCCTGCGGGTGCGCTGGAGCTCGGCCGCCAGCAGGTCGATCCGGGCCGGCAGCGCCGACCACACCGCGTCGGCCGCGACGACCATGTCCAGGCTCGTCGCGTACAGCTCGTTCATCCGGTCGACGAGCGTGGCGAGCGAGTAGCGTTCGCTGAGTTTGTTCCCCGTGCCGTGCAGGGTCGGGGCGTTGGCCGTCGCCGTGGCGCTGCCCGCGACCGTGACCGAGTCGCCGTTCAGCAGCTCGGTCAGCTCCACCAGGTCCTCGCGGCTGGACCAGCGGCGGCGGGACCGGATCTCCCGGGCGGTGCGCAAGGCGGCCGTGTACGCGTCGAAGTACGTCCACAGCAGCGTGATCGACGCCTCTGTGGACGTCCAGCGTTCCCGGGTGACGCCGGTGAGCTCGGCGCCCTCCAGGAGTCTGCGGCCCGCGTGGTCCTGGAGGGCGAGGAGCGAGGTCTCGATCGCCTCGTGCTCCGCGCCGAGCCGCGCCAGCGCACGGTCCACCTCGTCCCGGTCCATCACCGGCCCGGTGGATCCCGTGACGCCCATCGATCACCTCTCGCTGCGGTTGTGCCGGCCCGGGGGTCGGTGCGGTTGTCAGGTCGTGCGCAGGTACTGCGGTGCCGGTGGTTCCGACTTCTCCGGATTCTTGCCCAGTGTGGCCGACAGCCATTTGTTGTACGACGCCTGCCAGCCGGTCGCGGTGTCCTTGCGGTAGTCCACCAGGATCTGGTTGACCCGGCGTACCAGATCGTGGGCGTCCTTCTTCATCGCCACGCCGTAGTACTCGGCAGTGAAGGGATCGCCCTTGAGCTCGACCGTCGGATCCTGTGCCGCCTGGCTCGCGGCGAGCGCGCCGTCGGTGACCACCGCGTCGGCCTCGCCGAGCTGGAGCCTGACCAGGCAGTCGAGTTGGTTCGGGACGGTCTTGGAGATGTCGGTGGTGGCGGGGAGTTCGCCGCGCTCCTTGTCCGCTTTCAGCGTGGAGTACGCCGTGGAGCCCGCGGCCGTGCAGACCCGCTTGCCTGCGAGCGTGCCGTCGTAGCCCTTGATGGGCGAGGACTTGGGGGCCAGGACCTGCTGTCCGGTCTTGAAGTACGGCGCCGAGAAGGCGACCTGGTCGATGCGCTCGCAGTTGATCGTCATCGTGCGGACGACCATGTCCACGCTGCCGTCCCGGATCGCCGGGATGCGCTGGTTGGTGGGGATCGCCTTGAACTGGACCGCGTTCCGGTCTCCGAGTATGTCCTCGGCGATGCGGTGGACCAGGTCGATGTCGAAGCCCTCCAGCTCCCCGCGCTTGCCGCTGTTGGGGTCGCGGTAGCCCCAGCGGTAGCTGTTCTGGTCGACGCCGACGACCAGCTTGCGCTTCCCGCCCTGGCGGTTCTTGATCTTCTGGATGGTGTCGCCGTCTGCGGAGGAGGGCGACAGGGTCTGCTTCTCGGGGGCCTCGCAGTCCTCTTCGGCCCTCTCGGCCTTGATCGTGGCCGACTGGGCGACGGCCTGGTCGTCCACGCTCCTCGGTCCGGACAGGGGGACCCACAGGGCGAAGACCGCCACCAGGGCGCAGACGACCGCCATCGCGGCCACACCGCCCCAGCCCTTCAGACTGGCCCGCAGACGTCGTGCTCGCATGGTCGCGCCCCCTTTCACCCGTGTCCCGTTCATCGGTACTCCGACAGCCTGCGGCCGATGCCGAGCACCGCGCCGGCGGCGCCGAGCACCGCGAGGACGGCCGCGCCCACCGACAGGCCCGTCAGGGCGTCCCGGCCGTCGTCGGCCGCGCGCTTGAACTCGGTTTCCTCGTGCGCGAGTGCCCTGCGCAGGTTCTCGTCGACGCTGTCGAAGCACTCGCCGGTCGTCTTGCCGGTTCCGACGACCTTGTCCAGCGCCTGCTGGTAGTTGCCGTTCTCGTCCTGCTCGCGGGCCGCGGCGTGGCGCTTCTTCCACTCCGTCATGTTGCCCACGGCAGCCGTGACGGGGTTTTCGCCCGATGCGTCGTCGGCGAGCTTCCCGGCGGCCGCCAAGTGCTTGCCCAGGGCGTCGATGTCCGTGCGGAAGTCGTAGTCGTAGGCGTCGTAGGTCTCTGCGCCGACCTTCTTCGTCTCGGCGCCGCGGGCCACCAGGGTCAGGTTCTCGTTGCCCCGTGCCTTGAGGGAGGCGATGCGGGCGTCGTGCAGCACGTTCAGGGAGCGGACGCCGTGTTCGTAGGAGTCGTCGAGTCCCGCGCGGGCGACGCTGTGGCCGACGACCAGCCAGAGGAGGACCACGGTCGCGGTGGCCGTGGCGGCGACCAGGCCCTGGTTCAGGACGCGGTTCGTGCGCTGGTAGTTGCGGTGCTGGGCCCAGGCGAGGGCGGCCAGGGCGGCGATGCCGAGCGCGATGGCGGCCCACGGGTACGGAGTGGCGTCCGCGTAGTCCGCCCGCAGGCGCTGGTTCTCCTTCGTGTACAGGTCCTCCGCCGCCGGGAGCATCTGCTCCTGCATCTTCTCGTTGGCGTAGCGGAGGTAGGCGCCGCCGACCGGGAAGCCCTGGCGGTTGTAGGTGCGGGCGCGCTCGACCAGGCCCTTGTACTCCGGGAGGAGTCTGTTGAGCTTGGCGATGGTCGCCGCGGACGGGGAGTGGGGGTCCGAGTTGGCGGCGGCGTTGACGAGTTTCTCCGCGGCCGTGCGGATGTCCTTCTCGTAGCGGTCTCGGGAGGCGGCCGTCTCCTGACCACCGGCGAGGAAGCCGCTGGAGGCGGCGGTGTTGGCGTCCGCGAGGGAGCGGTAGATGTCGGCCGCGTCCGAACTGAGGGGCTGACTGCTGGTGAGGACGTCGTCAGCCGCCGCCGCTCGGTCGGTCATCTGCCAGGCGGTGACGGCGCCGAAGGCGACGACGAGAAGCGCGAGGAGGGCGCCGATGATTCGGAGGCGGCCGGGCTCCGTGACGGCGGCGGCGCGGAGTCGGTCCAGTCCCTCGGCGAAGGCGGTGCGGCGGGGCTGGGGCTCCGTACCGCCGTGCGGTCCTTGCGGCGGTTGCGTGGCGTGCGCGGGTGCCGGTTGGGCCGGTACCGCCGGAAGAGTGGGCAGGCCCGAGCCTGTTGGTGGTGTGCTGCTCGTCGGCAGGTGTGTCACTGTGACCTCCCCCATGGTCATCCGTCGCCGCAAGTATCCCTTCCGGCACTGACATCCGCACCGCCCTTGCCTCGATCTTGATCTGATCGCAGCGCGAGGCACCACCCCTTGCCCAGATACACGTCGGGGGGATCGGTTCGGTTCCCACCGGGCATGCGCGCGACTACTCCACGTAGCGGCGAAACCCTTGCGCCGCCGCCGTGAAGCCGCACGCCGCGTAGAAGCGGTGGACGTACTCGTCGTCCGCCGCCAGCAACTGCACCTTGTAGCAGCCGGCCGACTCCCCCAGCCGCACGGCCGACTCCATGAGCCGGCGTCCGACGCCCCGCCGCTGGAAACGGCCGGCCACCACGACGTTCTCCACGAACAGGACGGCTCGGCCACCACGGGTGAGGTTCGGCATCAGGATGCAGTCCGCCGTCCCGGCCACGGCACCGTCGGCCTCGGCGACCAGGACGGTCCGCCCCTGCTGCCCGGATATCGCCGCCCAGACGGCCTCCGCGGCCGCCTGGGACAACGGAGTGTCGTCCGGGTTCAGTTCGCCGTAGAGGCCCAGCAGCGCCGCCAGGTCCGCCTCGGCCGCCGCCCGCACCGTGATCTTCATGCCCTGAGCCTAGAACCACGGCCTGCCTAGGGCCTGCCTAGGGCCTGCCTGGGACGCGGCCTTCAGTGGAGCGTCAGCGGAGCGGGGGCGTCAGCGGACGGGAGCGTCAGTCCCCGGCCGGAGTCTCCCTGCGGCGGAGCACGATCAGGGTCGTTCCTCCGATCAGGACCAGGGTGATGGCTATGCCGGCGATGAGGGGCGTGACGCCCGAGCTGCCGGTTTCGGCGAGGTTGGTGTCCGTCGCCGTGCCGCCCACCGATGCCGGGCTCGGTTCACCGAGGGTCTGCGTGGCCGTGCCCGTCCCGCTGCCCTGGACCTGGCAGTCCAGCATGCCGGTGAAGCGCTGGGTGAAGCCGCCCGGGCCGTGGATCGTGAAGTCGTACGCCTGGTCCTCCTGGAGCGGAACCGTCACCGTGCGGGACTCGCCCGCGGCGATGGTGTGCTCGAGGCCCGCCAGTTCGAAGGTGAACGGCTCGTCGCCCTTGTTGGACGCGATGATGTCCACGCCGCCCTCGGCGCAGTTCTTCGCCGCCGACAGCGCCGGGATCGCGCCCTTCGTCGCCCAGGTCGCGGCCGCCGTCGCCGACACCGTCGACTCGCTGGAACCGGCCAGGATCTGCGTCTGGCTCCGGCTCTCGGAGGCGAAGGCACGGCCGACCGGCACCGTCGTCGAGGCCTGCACGGTCAGTTCCGCCGTGCCGGCCGCCGCCTCCTCGGGCACCTCGAAGAACACCTGTCCGCCGTCGGACGTGGACGTGACGGCCTTGCCCTGCTTGTCGACGATCCGGACCCCGCTCGTCGCGGCGTCCGCCGGCGGGCTCACCGTCACACTGCTGGCGTTGGTGTGCACCGTCACCGGGCCCAGCCGCTCCCCCGGCCGGCCGGAGACCGCCGGCGGGTCGAGGGTGAGCGAGGCGCGGGGCTCGGGCAGGCTCCGGGCGTTCTTCTCCAGGTAGTCCGCGAGCTGTTCGGCCTGCGGGTCGAGGGCGTCGACCGCCACGTCGTCCGAGTAGCGCCAGATCGCCACCTGCGTGCCGGCCGCCGCGTCCTGCTCGGTCAGCGCACCGCGGACGCCCGCCTTCCGGGCCAGCGCCGCGAGGTCGTTCACCTGCGGGTAGGAGTTCTGCAGGATCCAGCGGATCCGGCCGGCGTCCTTGTTGGCGCCCAGGGACGTGCCGCTCCAGGGCGTCTCGTGGTACTCGGCGTCCCGCTGCGTCGGGTTGTGCAGGTCGACGCAGTACGTCTGGAGCATGCCGCCGCCCTCGACGGACATCTCGAACAGGCCCGCCGACACCTGCTGGTCCCCGGTGGCACCGTGTATCACCGCGGTGCCGTACGTCTTCAGCCCGGCTATCGTCGCGGTCGCTCCGCCCTGACTCGGCGTCGTCTCCTCGGCGGTCGCCTGGCCGGCGCCGGCCAGCACACCCGCGGCGACGAGCCCGGACACGAGCGTCGCGGCACCGAGGCGGGCAGCCCCTCGCCTGCGTACGAACACCGCAGAGAACGAAGCAAACACCAAATTCCCCTTCGAGCAGGACCCGTCGATGTGGGGGGGTACGGTCCCACCAGCAGAATCACAAGCCTCACAGGCCGCAAGAGCCCCGAAAGCCATGCCCGGCATCCTAGGTACGTGGCGGACGCCGCTCGCCGGTGAGGCAGTCGGACGAGTGATCCGACTCGGAATCGTTATCGCCGAGACCCCTTGTGAGCAGGGCTTATCGACAAGTCCACGCCCGTTTTTTCGGTGCGCACTCGCCGATAAGCCGCAGTTCGGGCAGGCTGACGGGTGATTGACGTCACGTCAATACTGCAGGTTCCGGGGGCTGTTGAGCGGGATCTCCGGCCGGTTCCGGTGAAACCTCCTGCGGGGTCTCCCAGTTGGGCTCCGACTGCGTAGGCGCCGGTGCCGTCTCCGTCTTGCCTCCGCGGCGGAACGCCGAGGTGCCCCACGCCAGGTCGTGCCCGATCGCCACCGCGTCGATGTCCGCCGACGTCCAGCTCTGCCCCTCGCGCACGTCGGTCCGCACCTTCAGCCTGCCCTGGACGATCACGGGCTCGCCGACCGTCAGCGACGCCGCCGTGTTCGTGGCGAGCTGGCGGTTGGCCCACACCGTGAAGAAGTTGGTGTGCCCGTCGGTCCACATGTTCTTCTCGCGGTCCCAGTAGCGCGCGGTCACCGCCATCCGGAACCTCGCCGACGGGCCGGACGCCATCTCCCGGTACACCGGCTGCGTCGCCACCCTGCCGACCGCACAGACCATCGTCTCGTTCATCGCGAACCCCTCCCTCGCCCGGACCTGCGACACCGGGCCGACGCGTACGGGCCCGTCCCGTACGGCTGTGTCCGCCAGACTGCCGCCGCCGGGCCGGGCCCGCTGAGCGCTGTGGATCACCGCCCGGCCTGTGGACAACGCCGTCACCTGGACGGGTGACACCGAGCGGTCAGGGGCTCGGGGTGATCAGGGAGGCGAGGTGATCAGGGAGGCGAGGTGATCAGGGAGGCGAGGTGATCAGGGAGGCGAGGTGATCAGGGAGGCGAGGTGGCCCCTTCAGGGGCGCGAGGCGGTCAGGAACGCGAGGTGACCCCCTCCCGTCGAGGCATCACGTCCCCGCCCCCACCACCCTCCCGTACTGCTCCCGAACCTCCCGGTACCGCAGCAGCTCCGCCGCCACCGGGTCCAGCACCCTGGCCCTCCCGCACCCGGCCGCCGCCTCCCGCAACCGGCGTTCCGCCTCCAGCCCGTAGCGCCGGGCAGGCCCCCGTGCCGCCATCCGGCAGCTCCACTCGATGAGCGGGCCGCCGACGATGCCGATCACCATCAGCAGCACCGGAACGCCCAGGTTCGGCGCCATGACCCCGACGATCTGGCCCACCAGCCACAGCCCGCCCAGGAACTGGAGGATCGTCATGGACGCCTGGGTCAGCACGGCCACCGGCCACCACCCCGGCCGCGGCGGCCGCCCCGTCGGCACTCCCGCGCGCACGCTCAGCTCGTCCAGCGCCTCGGGCAGCCCCTGGGAGCCGCGGACGGCCGCCTCGCGCACCGCCTGCGCCCACGGCGCGGGCAGGCCCGCCGAGGCCCGGTCGGCCACCGTCCGTACCGCCTGCTCGACCCGCTGCCGGGCGGTGGCCTCCTCGTCGGCCTGCGTACGCGAGGGGAGCCGCCCCGTGGCGGGCTCGCCGCGGTCCTGGTACCAGCGCCACAACCGCAGCCAGGGTGTCCCGCAGGCGCGGTTGGCGTTGCGCAGCCACGCGCGTTCGGCGGCCTCGCCCGCCGCCGTGGCGCCCACCGCGTCGGCGAGCCGGTCCGCGAACTCCTCCCGGGCCTGTTCGCTGAGCCCGGTCCGCCGCCGCGTGGCGTAGACGGGCCACAGCCGGGCCGCCGCGATGTCCACGTCGGCCGAGATACGCCGGGCCGGCGCCGTGCGCTCCGCGACGAACTGCCCGAGCGCCTCGCGCAGTTCACCGACGCCGTCGCCGGTGAGCGCCGACAGCGCGAGCACGGTCGTACCCGGTTCGCCGTACTCCCCGAGGGCGATGCCGTCCTCGTCGAGGAGCCGCCGCAGATCGTCGAGGACCTGCTCGGCGGCCTCCCCGGGCAGCCGGTCGACCTGGTTGAGGACGACGAACATGACCTCCGCGTGGGCCGCCATCGGCCGCAGATAGCGCTCGTGGAGGATGGCGTCGGCGTACTTCTCGGGGTCGACGACCCAGATGACCGCGTCGACGAGCGCCAGAATGCGGTCCACGTGCTCGCGGTGCTGTACGGCCGCGGAGTCGTGGTCGGGCAGGTCGATGAGGACGAGTCCGCGCAGCTGGGACTCCGCGTGCCCGGTCGGCAGCGGACGGCGGCGCAGCCGGGGCGGGATGCCGAGCCGCTCGATGAGGCTCGCGGCCCCGTCGCTCCAGCTGCATGCGATGGGCGCGGCGGTGGTGGGACGGCGTACCCCCGTCTCCGAGATGGCCACTCCGGCCAGCGCGTTGAACAGCTGTGACTTGCCGCTGCCCGTGGCGCCCGCGATGGCGACGACGGTGTGCTGCCCGGAGAGCCTGCGCCGGGCGGACGCCTCGTCGAGCACCCGCCCGGCCTCCGCCAGCGTCCGGCTGTCGAGCCGGGTGCGGGAGAGCCCCACGAGTTCGCGCAGGGCCTCCAGCCGGGAGTGCAGCGGTCCGTCGTACGCCAGGGGGGTGACCGTCGGCGGGGCGGCGGGGCGGTTGTCCAGCACGGCGTACTGGTGTCCTTGGGTGGTCTCGTCGACCCGCCGCGCGATGAGCCCGTCGTCCCAGGAGGCCGTGGAGGCCGTGGAGCCGGGGGGACTTGTGGAACCCGGGGATGCCGTGGAGCCGGGGGAACTTGTGGAACCCGGGGATGCCGTGGAGCTGGCGGAGCCCGTACGGGAGGTGGAGTCGCCGTCCGGCACGCGCGCGTGGGTGCCGTCCCTGCTCTCGTGCCCGGAGGCGCTCTGGGGGGCCTTCGCCGCCGGGTTCCCGGCGGCTGCTGCCTTGTCCGCGTCGCCCGGCTGCTCGGCGCGCTCGTCGTGGTCCTGGTCAGTGACGGCGGTCACCGGTCACCTCTCCTTCTGCAGTACGGACAGCGCGGCGATGAGTTCGGCCTGGGGCTCGGGGTGGACGTCGAGGGCGTCGAGCGGGGCGAGCCGACGCTCGCGTTCGGTGTGCAGGACCCGGTCGACGTGCTCGGCGAGCAGCCGTCCGGCCCGGTCGCGCAGCCGCAGTGCGCCGTGGGCGCCGATCCGCTCGGCGAGCCCCTCCCCGGCCATCCGTCCCCGCCGGCCGCCCAGCAGGGAGGTGGCGACGAGGGCGGCGACCAGTTCCGGGTCGGGCGAGAGGTTCCGGTCGAGCTCTCGTACCTCGTCCTCGGCGTACTCCTCCAACTCCCGCCGCCACCGCCGTAGGGCGAGACCGATCCGGTGCTCGGCGCTCTCCGCGGCGGGTTCGCGATCGGCGAGCCCGGGGGCGGCCGCCGCGGGTTCGCGCCGCCAGGCGTCGTCGATGCGCTCGTCGGCTGCGGTGACGGCGCACAGCAGCAGCGCGCTCAGGCTCTCCACGAGCGCGTCGAGGAGTTCACCGGCGGTGCAGTCCAGGGGGAAGGCGCGCCACCGCTTGAGGGCGTCTCCCGCGAGCACCGCCCCCGCCTGCAACCGGCCCCGCACGCGCTTGTGCTCGCTGTCGTACGCCCCGTCGACGGCGGCGGTGAGCCGCAGTGCGGCGGCGTACTGTGCGGCGGCGGCGCCGGCCAGCTCGGGCATCCGGGACTTGAGGGAGTCGAGGACGCCGTGCGCGGTGCGGGCGACGACCTGCTGCCGGGCCGCCGGGTCCTGGACGTGGTGGATGAGCCAGGTGCGCAGCTGGGCCACGGCACTGGCCGGCAGGAGCCCGCCGCCCCAGGCCGACTCGGGCAGTTCGGGCACGGTGAACCGCGGCACGTGCCCGAGTCCGGCCTTGGTGAGCAGGGCCCCGTACTGCCGCGACACCTCGGCGACCACCTGGTGGGGCACCCGGTCCAGGACGGTGACGAGGGTGACGTCGTACTCCTTGGCGGTGCGCAGCATGTGCCAGGGCACGGCGTCGGCGTACCGGGCGGCCGTGGTGACCATGATCCAGATGTCGGCCGCGCAGATGAGCTCGGCGGCCAGGACGCGGTTGTCGGACACGAGGGAGTCGATGTCGGGGGCGTCGAGGAGGGCGAGGCCGGGCGGCAGCGTTTCGGCGGTCTCGACGCGCAGCACGCGCGCGGGGTTCTCGCCGGGCAGGAGCAGGTCGTCCGCGGAGTCCTGCTGGGGCACCCACACACGGGTGAGATCGGGCAACACCCTCATCCCGCTGAACCAGTGATGATCCTCCGGATGGCAGACCAGCACGGGGGTCCGTGTCGTCGGCCGCAGCACTCCGGCCTCGCTGACCCGCCGTCCCACGAGGGAGTTCACCAGCGTGGACTTCCCGGCTCCGGTGGAGCCCCCCACGACGGCCAGAAGTGGCGCTTGGGGGTCTCTCAGCCGGGGCACCAAGTAGTCGTCGAGCTGGGCGAGCAGTTCGTCGCGGCTGGCACGCGCGCGTGGGGCCCCCGCCAAGGGCAGCGGGAAGCGTGCGGCGGCGACACGGTCGCGCAGGGCGGAGAGTGCGTCGAGCAGCTGAGGCCGTACGTCCAAGGTCACCACATGTGAAGAATGCCCAATTTTAGGGGAATTCTGAAGCATATGAGCATGTCTGCGCGCCGATGGAACACAAGGGACGGAAGGGACTAGTGGGACGCGGGCCCACGCGAGGCATAACGAGTGCACAACACCCGATGCCTCAGATGCCAAAAGCGGTGCACGATTCGTACCTGCCTGCGATTATCAGGACCGCTTCACCGAACCTCCACATCGAGCCACGGAGGCGAAGCAACAGGGACAAGGACGCGGGAGCCCTATCCTTGTCCCCGGCAACGTCACGGATCAGCCCACACCAGGGCACCACGACAGAGGCCACCACACCGGCCCCCGTAGCTCAGTGGATAGAGCAGGCGCCTTCTAAGCGCTTGGCCGCAGGTTCGAGTCCTGCCGGGGGCGCCACCTCCTACCAGCAAAAACGCCCCAGAGGGGATCTCCCCTCCAGGGCGTTTCGTGTCTCTGACGGCAACGCTGACGGCAACGACCCCGTCACTCGTCGGACAGCAGATCTCCCAGCTTGTCCAGAGCGGCCCGCTTCTCCGTCATGTCGGCGTGCGCGTAGATGTTCATCGTCACATCCAGGGCGCTGTGCCCGACGATGGCGCGAACGATGTGCGGCGGGATGCCGAGACCCAGCAGCAGGGTCACGCAAGTGTGGCGCAGGTCATGGAAGCGGACGTCCAGGCCGGGCCGCTCGCGGATCGGATAGAAGTGCCGGTTCAGGTTCCGGGGCTCGATCGGGGTCCCACGCCGGGTGGTGAAGACCAGGCCGGTCTCCTGCCACTGCTCCCCCGCGGCTTCGCGCTCTTCCGCCTGGCGCTCACGGTGCCGGCGGAGTGCGTCGACACACACGGCCGGGAGCGGCACGGGCCGCTCCGAGCGACGCGTCTTGGGCGCGGTGAGCGTCAGCTCTCCGTTGACCCGCTGCAGGGCCGTACGGATCTCCAGCGATCCCCCGTCCAGGTCAACGTCCGACCAGTGGAGTCCCAGCAGTTCGCCACGTCGGAGCCCGAGGTACAGCGCGAGCACGTACGCCGCACTCAGCCGGTCGTCACGCACCTCGTCCAGGAGCTTCTTCCCCTCAGCGACGGACAGACCGCGACCGACCCGGTACCGAGGAGTCTGGACCTGCACGAGCTTGGCCACGTTGCGCTGCACCAGCTCTTCACGGACCGCGTGCTGGAGGGCGTTCCGCAGCACCGCGTGCAGGTACTGGACCATGCGCGGCGACAGCCGACGCTCGCAGCACCGCTTGGAAGTGGCAGCACAGCAGCGACGGGCACCGGCCGGGCGAGCAGCATCACGTCCCTGAGCGCAGCACTGGCAGGCCTGCCGAGCCCAGTCGAGGAAGAGGCGCACGTCTTTCACGCACTTGCTGTAGCTGTAGACCGTCGAAGGCCGCACCTTGTGGCTCACGACGTGCTCAAGCCAGTACGGGAGATAGGTACCGAGGCTCTCGGTCGTGTCGGTCGCAGGAATGCCCTGGTCGCTGTATGGCCGTAGACCCGTCGGCGCTTGTACGTGCCGTCCGGATCAGGACGTAGCCAGCTCCCTCGTACCGGCCGTCCTTGCGGCGGTAGATGGTGCCCTCGCCATTGGGATTGCGCTTCGCCATCAGGCAGCCTCCTCGATCTCACGGGTTATGAAGTCGCGCAGGGCATCAGCCGGTATGCGGCGGGAGCGGCCGACGGTGATGGAGAGCAGACGGCGGGAGCGGATCAGGTCGTAGACGGTCGAACGTCCGAGCCTGAGCCGTGCCATGACTTCGGGCACGGTCAGCAGTTCGGGCGTGGCCGTGGTCATGCTGCGGCTCCTTCCATGGCGAGTCGGTCGCGTAGTGCTTCACGGGCGGTTTCGCGGTTGAGCTGGAGGTCGCGGGCGATGGTGGCGGCGAGGCGGATTCGCCGGGGGTGTGGCCGTGTCCGGCGTACTGCCAGTCGGCCAGGACCAGGACGGAGTCCGGCTCGACGTCGTCCAGGCCGAGGGCGGCGTGTTCCTGGGCGGCGCGGTATTCGGCGCGGGCCTGGCGCAGGGCGCCGAGGGTGGTGGAGTAGCGGCGGGACTTGGAGGAGAAGTGGCCGCGGAAGCCGAGCATGTGAGCCCAGACCCACAGGCGCCGGTCGGGGTAGAGCGGGTCGAGCTGCTTGCAGACCTCGATGAGGCGGCGGGTGTGGTCGGGCACCTGGTGTCGGTCCAACTCGGCGAGTTCGCCGATGCGGCGGTCCAGGGTGCCGGTGTTCTCGGCGGCCTTGGTGGCGTACTTCGCGACGTAGGAGGCCACGGCCTGCTCGGTGATGTCGGAGCCGTCGCCGAAGGCCTTCACGGGCCGGACGTCGAGCTGGGCGCCCCAGCGGAAGGTGCGAGCCGGTTGGTCCTCGGAGGCCGGGACCGAGACCGAGGTGTAGGAGTGCGCGGCAGCCGCACGGATCGAGTCGGCAAGGAGATCTACTGTCGCCCAGGAGGGCGGGGCGGTCTCGGGTCCGTCGGGTCCGTCGATGCGGATCACGGCGTGAAAGTGCAGGGCGCCGCGTTTCTGGAACTCGGCGCCGTTTCCGTAGGAGAGGCGGGCGCACTCCTTCAGCTCGCGTTGGGTGATGCCGGCGCGGGCGGCGATCGCGCGGCGGAGGCGGTTGGTGAAGCGCTGCCAGAGCTGCCCGGCATGGTTGTTGAACAGCACCGCGCCCGCGTAGTCGTAAGTGGTCGGCTCGAAGGCCGTGCCTAGGGCGGGTCGTCAGCGGGGTGGTGGGCGCCGCAGCGGCAGACGCCCCGGTCGGGCCGGTTGTGAACCGGGCCGAAGGACGGAGCGGTGAGGGTGGCGAAGACGCGGGGGTGGTCGCGGACGGTGGCGGGGATGTCGCGTCGGTCGTCTCCGGCGAGCCCAGCGCGGAGGAGGTGGTAGGTGTCGCCCGCGTAGGTCCAGGCGCAGGACGGGCAGCGGGAGGCGCGTCGGTTGCCGCATGCGACGCGGAGACGGCCGCCCGGTTCGTTGGCGGTGGTGTAGTGGCGCAGGGTCTCGCCGGTGGTCTTGTCCTTGTGGAGGCTCCAGCCGGTGAGGTGGATGGGGTCGGCGCAGCCGCCAGTGCGGCGGATCTGCTCGTGCCAGCGGTGGTAGTCGGATGCCGAAGCCACCCTCAGCAGGTCGCTGAGGGTGATCGGGTCGAGCAGGTCAGGCACGCGCACCCTCCGGGGCGCGGCGGGCAGGGACGGTGCCCTGGCCGTGGCAGGCCGGGTAGTTGGCGGTGATGGTGGGCAGGTGGCCGTGCCGGTCGCGGCCGCCGGTGGTGGCCGCACAGCGCCGTCCATCCAACTGCAACCCGGCGAACCCATGCGGTCGCCGAAGGTCAGAGCACTAGCGCAGGCGACGGACGGCCTGGGCCTCGGCGCGTTCCACAGCGCTGCGACCGTGGGTGAACACCAGGGCCAGGTGGAACAGGGCCGGGGTGACCGGGGCCCAGCGACGGATGCGGTCCGGGCGCAGGAGGTAGCGAACCACGTCCGCCGGACGGAACGGCACATACTCGATGTTCTGGTGCTCCCACCGGTCGGCAACACCGCGTGAGATGCGGGACTGCAGGGCGTCGCCGGTCAGACCAGTGAGGTGTGCGGTGAAGTGGGCGCTCCACTGCCGCCGTTCGACGTCCAGGACGAAGGCCAGCATCGTGAGCGTGTACTCGTGCGGCTCAAGGGAGAGTTCCTCGCGCATGCCTCGCCGCGCGACGTCGTGCAGGTCGGGCGCGTTACGGCCAGCTGAGTCGATGTGCCGGGAGAGCCCCTCGTTCACCGAGGAGCCCCACAGACCGGGCCCGGAGCGCACGTTGTCGGCTCGTCGGCTGACGACGAGCAGGTGGTCGGCGGTGACCACGGCCACATTCACGCCGAAGCTGCACTGCAGGAAGGCGGGGGCGTCCAGGGGGTGGTCGGGGTCGAGGTAGCGCTCGCGCGGGGTGGCCCCGTCGGGAAGCCTGCGGTCGAGCTGCTGCGCTGCGAGGAAGGTGAAGTAGTCGGTGGGGCGCAGCCGCAGTCGGACGTCTGCGTGCTCCTCGAGCATAGTGCGGGAGATCTCCAGGCCCTCCACGGCGTATCGGGGGCCGTTCCAGATGCGTACCCGGGTGCCGGATGTCTCCGCCTGCTCCTCCGCCGCCTCGATCTCCGCACGCCACGGCGCCATCTCCTCGGGGAGGACTACCTCCCCGTCCAGCACCTGGACCCGGACCGACTCCGGCGCGATGGCCTGCTCGCCGTCGCCCTCGACGACGAGCGCCGACGTGTGGAGTGGCCCGATCGAGAAGGTCGACCACGTGGAGAGCGGGGCGCCGCCTGAGCGGTACGTCAGACTGCGCACGGCGGTGGCGGATCGGCGTCGGATCCTGAACCAGGCGTTCTGGAGCGGCTGTTGGAAGAGTATGGCGAAGATGATGCCGAAGACGGCCCCGACTATCCCATTGACAAGATCGATTCCGGTCACAGGCCCGCAGCGTATAGCGTCGCCGTAAGGTTGCGGCTGTCTCGCCTGTGATCCTTCGATCAGCGGGTAAACCAGAACTGCGGCGGCTGCGGGGGGCTTCTTGACGGGGGAAGCGGCATGACAGCGTGGGGACGCCTGTGACATGACCTGAGGGGCCGGCGCAACCTCGACGTGTCCGCCACGATCGCCGTCGCCCTGGGGACCAGCATCCTTGCGGCCTTCGATGTGGCTCCGACGGAGAAGATCATGGCTGCCGTCCTGGCCGCAGGTGCTCTTGGGCGTGCTGTCAGGTCCGCAGAATCACGAACCCCTGGCGCCGTCATTCTCGATGGCGGAGATGGCGGCAAGACGCTCGTTTATCGTTCTCGTCAGCTGGTGGTTTCGGCCTAGCGTGCGTTGCGAGGCTGCGAGGTTCTCCTCGTACAGCGGAATGGCATGTACCAAGTTCCCCTCTGCTTCGTAGACGGCGGCGAGGTTGTTTCGAGCCGTGATGGTGTCGGGATGGTCGGCACCTAGCGTCAGCTCCACGGCCGTGACGGCTTGCTCGAGCAGGAAGACGGCGCGCGCCAGGTCGCCGGCCTCTTGGCAGATGGTGGCGAAGCTGTTTCGAGCAGTGACGGTGACAGGATCGTTGAGCCCCTGGGCCCGCTCCAATACGGCAAGAGCCTCTTCATGTGTCAGGAGGTCGCGGGCCAGCTCCTCGCCCGGCCGGAGTTCAGCGTCATCGCCAAGCTTGGCGCGGCGGCGATGCAGGGCGATGGCCTCGCGTCTCGCGGCAAGGGCCTCCGATTGGCCTCCTACCAAAGCGTATCGGCTTGACAGACTGTGGAGCGATCGCACGAGGTCGGGTTCATGGACGGCCTGATGCGAGGATGCGAGGACCCGACGGATTTGTGTGGCCTCCTCCTCAGCCGACACTGCTTCTTCTGATTGCCCTTCCGCCCCATAGCGAATCGACAGGTTGTGCAGTGAGGTGGCGAGTTCGGGCAGGTAAGCGGCGGGGTCGGCCTCGGCCAGCTCACGGCGGACGGCAGTGGCTGCCACACACCCCGCGAGGACGGCCTCGGGCAATCCCACAGCGGCCTGCAGCGATATATTGCGCAGCGGAACGGCCGACGCGTCGGCTTTGGCCAGGCTCCGCTCTAATGGGCGACAAGGTCAATGGCTGATACGGTGCCGTCACCGCTGTTGGCGACGTACAGGCGATCACTGTGGGGCTCAAAGGCCAGGCCCGCGGGTTGAGAGCCGACCGGGATCCTGGCGATCACGGTGCTGGACCCGGCATCGATCAATCTGACCAAGCCGTCGGGATGAGTGACGTAGACGTCTCCGCGGGAATCAACCGCTAGACCATTGGGCCCTGCCCCGACGTCGATATCGGCGACGCCACCGGTGTCAATATCGATCACAGACACCGCGTTGAAGCCGGAGTTGGCGACATAAGAACGACGCCTCTGGGCATCAATCACAATATTGGTGGGCTGCTGTCGGACCGGGATGGTCGAGATTACCGCCTTGGTCGCAGGGTCGACCACCGACACACTGTTGAAGTCGGGTTGCGTGACGTACACGCGGTGACTCACTGGATCAACTGCCACCCCAAGGGGACCAGGGACCTCGATGAAGTCGAGAGCGACGGGCGGCAGGTCCCCGCTGATGCGGATTATCGACACCCTGTCACCACTGCGGTCGGTCACATAGGCGCGACCCATGAGATGGTCGACCGCCACCCTCATCGCGAAAAGTGGTGGGCCGGCAGGACCTCCGATGCCGATGGTGGCAATGACGGCGTTGAACCTGTCGATCACGGACA
The DNA here is from genome assembly GCF_040613735.1 of Streptomyces sp. NPDC006235. Classification (NCBI taxonomy): domain Bacteria; kingdom Bacillati; phylum Actinomycetota; class Actinomycetes; order Kitasatosporales; family Streptomycetaceae; genus Streptomyces; species Streptomyces sp. NPDC006235. The sequence goes on along the minus strand of NZ_JBEXSR010000006.1, from coordinate 106,482 downwards.
CAGTACTGTTGCCGCCGTTGGCGATGTAGACGCCGAATTGCGGATCGGTTGCCACGCTCTCCGGCCGGAATCCGACGCCGACATTTGCTCGTACCGTGTTGGTCGAAGAATCGATCACCGACACGGTGTTGAATCCGCTGTTGGTGACGAAGATGTGGTTATGGACATCTACAGCCACAGCGACCGGCCTAAGCCCCACCGGAATGGTGGCCATGACGCGCGGCTGCTCAGTATCGGATATTCTCATCGCCATTCAACCTTCACATAGGAGGCGGAGTGCAACGCCCGTAGGGCCGCCCATTGGTCGGGTGGTCGCTCCGAACGCCGGTAATGATGTGACTGCCGGATGGGTGAGGCGTTGTTCCACGGCGGACACCCGGGAAGCGCACTGGCTCGTCCGTGAGAGGCCACAGACGCGCGAGTGATCCTCGAATCTCTAGTTCCATGCTGTATCTCGGCATGGAATCTTCGCGTAAGGCAGGAGGGTGAATGACGGCTGGTCTTGTTCAAGAATTGCCGCCTCCAATTGCATGCGAGGCGCCACTCACAGGGGTAGTTGATTGTGCCACTATGGCAGATAGCCAATCACACCCACATCCCGTGCATACCCGCGTGGGACTCTGCGCAATTCGATACTTGATCCGAGCACCGCCCGCCACCGGCCCGAGTACGCGAGCGCCCCGACCAGCAGATGGAGCGGCTGGCGGAACTGACCGTGGCCGCCCGACCCGCTGACCATCTCAAGGCGCCGGCCTGGCTGCCCGGCTTCGGTCCGGTGCTGGTAGCAGTCGAGGACTGCCGCCGGTCGACCCGCCGGTTCGAGGCCGACCTGCTCGACGGTGTACACGCGGTGGTGCGGGTGCACACCCGGCTGATGGCCGGCGCACTGCGCTCGGCCCGGGAGCGCGGGAAGTCCGAAAGTCCGACCCGATGGACGCCGAAGCGGTGGCCCGGGTCGCTCTGCGCGAGCCCGGTCTGTCCAAGGCATGCCTTGGACGGGCCGAGTTGCACATCAAACTGTTGGCCGACCAGCGGCGCACGCTGGTGGCCCAGCGCACCGCGATCGGGAACAAGCTGCGCTGGTTCCCGCACGGGCTGGACCCGGATCCGGCCAGAGAAGCCGCAGAGCGGGCCACCCTGCGGGCTTCTCTTATGCGGCCCGGCGGATCCATTCAGAATTGGACCGCAGTGTAGTGCAGGGTGTAGTGGGCTTCGTCGCGAGTAAATTCACCTGTCCGTGCGCCGGTTGCATTCGCGGGCACGGTGACCGTTCCGAGGTAATCGTCCGGGTCGGGCCAGTCTTCCTCCCAGAGTTCAATGTTGACATCTCCGGCAGAAATGATGGGCTTCTCCATGAAGGCGGAGTTACCTGCGGTGATCACATGCTCGCCCTCATTGGGAAAGACCTGAGCGCCGCCAGACCTCAGCATGATCTCGTCTTCAGTGGAATCTTCCATCTTGTGGCAGGCCAGTTGCTTGAGCACGACCAGAAGCATGAGAACGCCTCCATCTCCTTGCAGTGGCGTGTTCGTGCCTTCTTTTTTATGAAGTCACCATATGGCCGACTTCGCAACATATGCCGCGATCTGCCGATGGATCTATAATAAGGTATCGCATTTAGTTACCGGCACAACGGTTTAGGCGTGTATTTTTCTGTTTTATACGTCAGCTCCGCGAGAGCCTGCTGTATGAGAGCCTGAGGCTGGGGAGAGCCGAAAGACCACGAAAGCGATATCCGTGCAGCTCAGTGGACGTTAAGTCCAATCTCCCTCGAGGCGCCGGAGGCTTACGGGGCCGTGATCAGCTGCGGTCAAGATGTGCGCACCACCGCCGCACCACAAGTTCACCAGATCGCTCGGGGAACAGCGGGGAAACAGGTGAAAGCAGTCGGCACGACGAGGCCGTGCCACGACCGTTCGCCCAGGTCAGCACCCGAATTGGCCGCACGTAATCGCAGCTTCCCAAGCTGAGGTTCTAGAGGTGGACTGGCGGGCTGGGCCGGAACGGGCCGCAGCACGGTTCTGCAAGAGCCGTACGGTGTCGGCATGTTCGAGACGATCCGGTGGCGCTGCTTCGCGCACGTGACCGACCGCCGTGGTGCCGAGCGAGTAGTCGGCCGCATCGAAGAACTGTTGCCGCACACCATCGAGATCGAAAGTTACGATCGGTACTGGAAGTTCCCAGAGCTGGCCGAGCTGCGGTTCGTCTCTCCCCTCCGGCGTTCCGCCCCGGAGGATGCACTTCTGATCACCCTTCAGTGGGCATGGAAGATCGCCACCCCCTGGAGCCTCAGCGGCCCACAGCCAGGCGAACGTCATGAGTTCGGGGGCATCGCGTCCTCCAACACCGGAGCCAGTTTCAGTGTCGCCGGCATCGAGTGGATGGAGTTCACCACCACTGATCGCCAAGAAAAACTTCCCGCGGATACGGCGAGCTGACATCCACGAGTGACATCAACAGCGTCGGACGCAGGCACCCATGCACGACCCGGCGCAGCCACCGCGACCGCACGACGACACAGCCGGGCTGCGCATGGACCGAACTCCTGCAGCGGCTGGCATCAGGCTCGGCCCCACCACGGGCGTGCCGGGGTGCACGCCGGATGAGAACAGGGAGCCCCGGACAGTTGCCGAGGCTCCCCGCCGCACTGCACACCGCTGCCGCTCAGGCCGTCAAGGGTGTCCAGGCGCAACCGGCGTGCGTCCGCGGCTGGTCGCTACTCGCAGTACGTCTCGCAATGCGCTGGTCAGTTGGGCAGCGAGAAGGTTCAGCTCCTCCGGTCCTCGGTCTCGTCGTCGAGTACCTGACGCGAGTGCTCCAGCAGTTGGGACGCCATGCCGAGTTGGTAGGCCTCGATGTGATCCGCTAGGCGGGAGACGTAGCCGCCTTGGTCATCGGTGCTCAAGTAGCACGGTTTGCCGTCCGGCCCTGCCCACGGGAGAAGTCTCAGTTCGTCATGTGCCGTCATCCCCGTGTGCCCCTCTCGGTGATCTCGGCGGCGTGAACCGCATGGCCGCGATCGGTGTCACCGTCAGCCATGCCGTGGAACAGCCCGAGCCACGACAGGCGACCGCCGAGGAAGCCTCACTTCTGGGCATCCAGAAGGCCGCCCTCGTCACGCACATTCGGCGGACGTACGACAGCGACGACGGGCGGCCCGTGGAGACGGCGGACATCGTGGTCCCCGCGGCTCACTGCGAGATCGTTTACGAGATCCCGATCAACCGATAGGCGCAGGTCCTACGAGGACACACAAGGTCATCTGCCGACGTCTCCGCTGACGGCAGTGACGGCAGCGCTGACGGCAACGACGGAAGACGACAGCGGAGCCCAGCGGCCCGGGACGGCGGCAGGACGAGGTCATCAGACCGGCCCACCACACTGTGCCCGCACCTTCTAAGCGCTTGGCCGCAGGTTCGAGTCCTGCCGGGGCGCAAGTCTCCGCCCTCCCATCGGGAGGGCGTTTTCGCGTTCGCCCCCCTGTTGGTCGGGGCACGTTTGCACCGCGACGTGTCGTGGAAGAAGCCGTACGGCGCAGCGGTGGCCGGGTGACGGGGGCAGGCTTCCCACGTCACCACCCGAGCGCGATCATGATCCCTGAAACCGAACCGTGGGCCGAACCACGGGCTGTGAAGGGGGCATGCCATGCGGCTGCGCTGCGCTGTGCTGGACGATTTTCAGAAGGTGGCGACCGAAATCGCCGACTGGTCGGTGATCTCAGACGACGTGGAGGTCGTGTCCTTCGACCGGCACATCTACGGCGAGGAGGCCCTGGCCGCCGCCCTGGCCGACGTCGACATCGTGGTGACCCTGCGCGAGCGGGTGCCGTTCCCCGGGTCGCTGATCGCCCGGCTGCCCCGGCTGAAGCTGCTCGTCGCGTCCGGCATGCGCAACTCGGTCATCGACTACGCGGCCGCCGAGGCGCACGGTGTCACGGTGTGCGGCACGGCCAGTTCCTCCACCCCGCCCGTCGAACTGACCTGGGCACTGCTGCTCGGCCTCGCCCGCGGCATCGTCGAGGAGAGCGGCGCCCTGCGCTCCGGCGGCCCCTGGCAGAGCACGGTCGGCGCCGACCTGCACGGCCGGCGCCTCGGGCTCCTCGGTCTGGGGAAGATCGGCAGCCGCGTCGCACAGATCGGCCTCGCCTTCGGCATGGAGGTCCACGCCTGGAGCCAGAACCTCACCCGCGAGCGCGCCGACCACGTCGGCGTGGAACTCGCTCCCTCCCAGGCCGACTTGCTCGCGAACAGCGACTTCGTCTCGGTCCACCTCGCCCTGAGCGACCGCACCCGCGGCCTTCTCGGGCCCGCCGAACTCGCCCTCCTGAAGCCGACCGCCTATCTGGTCAACACCTCGCGTGCGGCGATCGTCGACCAGGACGCTCTGCTCGGCGCCCTGCGCTCGGGCCGTATCGCGGGCGCCGGCGTCGATGTCTTCGACGTCGAACCCCTCCCGGCCGACCACCCGATGCGCACGGCCCCCCGTCTCCTCGCCACGCCGCACCTCGGCTACGTCTCCCGGGCCAACTACGCGACGTACTACGGCCAGGCGGTCGAGAACATCCGGGCCTTTCTGGATGGTTCACCCGTACGGCTTCTGGCGCCCCGCTGAGGTGTGTGGCCTGGTGACCTCCGCCCGGCGGTCACGGCCCCTGCGTCGGCGGCTGCAACCGGCCAGGGGTTCGCAAAGGTCCCGTCGTCCGCCCGGTGCGGCGAGAGCGGGGGTCCCCCTGCTCGAAGAGCTTCGGGAGGTGCCGGGCTCGCAGGGCAGGCGGGGCTTGCGGACACCCCTTGGTCCGCGCGGTACGCGCCCACGGACCTCGCCGTGTCGATCGCGTGCTGCGCGCAAGCAGCCGCACCTCTACACGGCTCGTACGGACTACGCGTACCGGTAGATCCGGCTTTGGTCCTCCAACTCGTCCGGTGTGACGTCCCACGGCGGCATCTTCTGGTGCCGCGCGATGACTCGGCCGCGTTGTGCGTCCCCTCGGGCGAGCGGCTTCGCGGGGAGATAGCGGGCGCCCGGGTGCCGCCGCTGCCAGCGGAACCAGAGAAGATCCACGAAGGCGTGGTGAAACCAGAAGACGGGGTCGTTGACGGATGCGCCGCCCGTCATGTGGCCGCCGACCCAACGGTGGACCCGGTTGTGGGTGCGCCACGAAGCGGGGCCCCGCCCGGGCCCCCACCCCTCCACCTTGTTGCGGAACCCTTTGGCCGATGCGGAGTTCCACGGTGCCGTGTCGTAGACGGGATCGTTGAGGACCCCCTCCAGGTCCTTGGCCGTGGGCAGCGTGATCGGGTCCCGGGGACGGCCCAGGTCCCGCATGAGGAACTCCGTGTCGGTGATCCCCACCTTGATCGTCCACTTGCCGTTGCGGTGGGCGAAGGGGCCGGACATCACCTGCCGGTCGGAACGCCGCCCGGTGCCGCCGAGCAGGTCATCGGTCCACGGTACGGCCGTCCGCCTGCGGTTGCGCGTCCAGTCCCAGTACGGCAGGGTCACCGACTCGTCCACGCGGCGCAGTGCGTTCTCCAGGTCCAGCAGGAACCTGCGGTGCCAGGGCAGGAAGGAAGGTGCCATGTGGGCGGCGCGCAGGCCACCCTCGCCGTCGGGGGCGTAGAACGCGATGTGGGTACGCACAAACTCGTCGTACTCGCCGCGTCGCTTGAGCTCCAGCAGCGCGTTGACAAGCCGGCGCCGTTCGGACCGGGTGAGCGTGCTGATGTCCTTACGCGTGTACACCATGGCGATGCTCCCCCTCGGCGTTCCCGTTCCCCGTACGGCTGTCCTCCGTGCGGCGGCTCCGCTCTCCCGGCGTGCCCAGCCGTGCGCCGGGGCCGAGTTCGTCGACGGCGGCGCGCGCGGCGGCGAGCGGGGTCGCGTACGACTGGTAGTGGTCGACCATGCTCATCCAGCTGCCGTCCGCCCGGCGCATCAGATGCAACGGCCGCCCGTCCACGGTGACGTGCCACGCGCTCGGGCCGCCCTCCCCGGGCCGCCCGGCGTCGTACCTGACACCTGCGATGCGGCGCCCCTGGTACGTCTCGTCGAACCGTTCCCCGTCTCCGGCCGGTCCCGGCGCCTTCCCCTCCGATCCCGACGCCTTCGGGGTCGTTCCCGACGCCACCAGGATGGGGGCGAGAGCCGCCGTGAACGCCGATGCGAACAGCCCCCACAGCACACGGCGTCGCACCGTAGACCTGGCGTGGTGGACGGCGGGCGACTTCGCGGGGTGCGCGGAGCCGGCAGCCGCGGGCGCGACCGTCGTGGGCGCCGCGGGGCGCGCTGGTTGTGACTGTGGTGGTTTGCCGGTTCGCAATGCCTGCCTCCTCCTCGCCTTGAAAAGGCGGTTCGCGTGACACACGCTCGACGGGCCGATCCCATGCGCGGTGGGATCGGCGCGGGAATCCCGCTCAGCCCTGCGCCTTCAGTCCCGGAGACAGTCGAGCGCTCTCGTGGCCGAGGGCGTTCTCGGTTCCCTTGAGGGTGCTGGCCAGGAAATCCTTGTTCTCCGTATCGAGCGCTTCCGGCCGGTGGTTCCGCCAGCCACTGGTCAACATGCTTCCTGACGTCGGTCGCGTCTCCGGTGAGGCCGACGGCCTTGAGCGGGAATCACTTCACCGCCTTCAACGAGCCCCGGATCGAGTGGAAACCCCCGCACTCAGAAAATGCGGCGGCCCACACCGAAGGTCACCCGAATGAGGGGCATGTCTTATCCGCCTTCCTGTCCTCGCATTTGCGGGAGAAAGGCATGGTCCAGCCGCCAAAACACGTCGTACCGGCCCGCCGCACGGCAACTCCGGCTGGTGCGCCACATGTCCGTCGACTGCGACGTCGTGACGCTCACCAACCCCGGCCCGGTCGCCGAGAGTCTGACGGCGGACCCGTCCGCCCTGCCCCGTCTGGTCCGCCTGATCCCGACACGCGGACGGACCAGGGATGGGTCGGCCTGGGGGCCGGGAAAGCACTCGGGTGCCGGACGTGGTACGTCCGGCACCCGGAGCAGAGCACTACCGACGGTACGCAGCCCTGCCTCGTCGGTACAGGACCACACCGCTCGTCAGCAGCAGCGCCGCGGCCCCCGATGCCGCGATGGCCTGCTTGTCGAGGCCGGTGTCGGGGAGGTGGGGCGGCTCCCCCGGGACGGGCGGCTTCGCCGGGGGCTCGGAGTGCCGAGGCGGCTCCTTGGTCGGCGGAGTCGTGGCAGGAGGCGACGATGTGGGTGGCTTCGTCACCGGCGGCTTCGTGGACGGCGTGTCGCCGTAGCCGCCGTCGTCGCCGTAGCCGCCGTCCTTGCCGTAGCCGCCGTCCTTGCCGTAGCCGCCGTCCTTGCCGTAGCCGCCGTCCTTGCCGTACCCGCTGTCCTTGCCGTACCCGCTGTCCTTCCCGTAGCCACTGTCCTTCCCGTAGCCACTGTCCTTGCCGTAGCCACTGTCCTTCCCGTAGCCACTGTCCTTGCCGTAACCGCCGTCCTTGCCGTAACCGCTGTGATGACCAGAGCCGGTGTCCTCACCGTAACCATCGTCATGACGCGAGCCGGCATCCTCATCACTGCCTGCATCCTCGCCGTAGCCACCGTCCTGGCCGGAGCTGGTGACCTCACTGCCGGTGGCCTCACCGGATCCAGTGGCCTCACCACTGTCGGCGGCCTCACCACTGCCAATGGCCTCATCGGAACCGGCGGCCTCACCACTGCCAGTGGCCTCACCGGGACCGGCGGCCTCACCACTGCCGCTGGCCTCAGCACTCTCGGTGGCCTCACCACTGCCGGCGGCCTCACCACTGCCAGTGGCCTCACCACTCTCGGCGGCCTCACCACTGCCAGTGGCCTCACCGGAGCCGACGGCCTCACCGCTGCCGCCATCTTCGCCATAGCCACCGTCGGCCTCGGCCCCGACCTCGTCGCCGTACCCGCTGTCACTACTGGGGGCACTACTGGGAGCGCTACTGGGAGCGCTGCTGGGGGCGCTGTCACCGTCCCCACTGTCACTGACGGAACCGGGCACATCGACATCGACGCGGTCGGTGTTGTTGTCGAGGCCACCGGGCCCGCGGTCCTCGCTCTGGGCAGCGACGTGCGGAATGGCTGACGATCCGCGCAGGTTCGGGCCGCTGGTGAAGGAGCTCCCGACGGGCGGGGCGGTCGCGGCACTCATGTCGCTGGACTTGTCAGAGGCGCTGACGGACATGTCGGCGTGCGAGTCCGCGAACGCCGTGATGCCGTACAGGGGCAGGATGCTCGTCGCGGCGGCAGCCACGACCATTCCCCTACTCAGGTTCTTTCGCAATCTAGTCGTCTTCCTGTTCGAAGAAAAGGGGAAACCACAGGCCGGAATCGCGCGGGATTGCGTGCATCAGATCACACGCATCGCGTCAGCGATTCCTTCTCTTCTTGCGGCTGCGACCTGGGACGGCTTCTCGCCTCCCGTAGTTCCGCCTCCGCTGGATCTTCCGGCTGGTCCAGTAATGAGAACCGGTGAAGTGCCAGTATCGACAGTCCGAGCACCGGTAGATGCGGTCGGGGATTTTCTCTAACAACGGCTGCTTGATCAGCCAGAGCCTCGCCTCGGATTCGGTACGGAACGACGCTTTCCCGGTTTCCGGACATCGCGGCAGGATAATCGTATCAGTCATATTCCCTCCGAGGCGCGATGCTACTCGCATCCCTCTGGGTGTAACTGATACTGCATCGGCAGGAAACCCTCCATCAAGTAGGTGACACCCTTCCGGACGAGCAGTCATTGAATTTAATCCGAACGGCCCTGTACGGCGACTGATATGAATTTCACTGATCGGACGATGCTCGGGACGACTTCACCATCTGCGTCACCCAGCGGGCATGCGTTCGAACACGTTGGCCGAGCCCACCGGCCACGGAAAAGAAAGAGCGGCCATCGGATTGGATGGCCGCAGCCGACATGGCGCCGGCTCATCAGCGACTGTCATATCACCGGTGACGTGACGTCACGTTGATCAATAGCTGTGAAACGGAAAGCGTCTCTCTCTCGGCGGATCGGGATGCCACTTCATCCGCCCGTAGAGAAAGACGCTTTCAGTCGGGCCCCGATCCCGAAGGGATCCACGGCAAAGGCTCTGACCGCGCCGAACTGTAGTCGAACGATCAAAGCCAGGGCCCAGAAGGACTCAGGCCGTTCAGACCGCGGGGAGCGTGGCCGTGGCCGTGGCCGTGGCCGTGTTGGTGTTGGTGTTGGAGTTGGTGTTGGAGTTGTTGTTCTCGTTGACGATGATGATGTTGTCAACGCTGTCGTCGTCGTCCCCGTCCCAGCAGGAGGCGCTGGCAGCCGAGGCGGAACCCGCGAGGAGGGCCACCGCGGCGAGGGCCGACGCAGCACCCAGCTTCATGCTCTTGCGCATTTGAATCTCCATTCTGATTCTTCCCCACTGGAAGAACGGAACCGATACTGCCGCGACACCGAAGGTCACACAACTTGGAATCACCCAAGGGCGGGGAGTTCATCCATATGGCCCTGTACTACAGGTGACAGTGCTTGCCGAGTGCGCAGACCACATCTGGTCGGCCGCCCAAGGAGCAATGACCGACGAGCCAGAGAGGTAAACCGATCAGCAGCGGGCCCCGCTGGGAAGGTCCAACACCTGACAGCCGGGCCGCGCGCAACCTCGCCCCAGTGGGCGAGGTCACGAACCTGTTGCTCCGCCTCAGATCCTGCACCTGCCCTCCTGGGTATCAAAAGGGCCGACCGCCATAGGCGGTCGGCCCTAGATTCTAGGCACCTAATATTCTTAGATGCCTTCGGGAAGATGTGATCGGGCGTGCAGACCCTGCAACACTCGTGCGCTGCCCAGCCATGAATTACCGGAGTTATGGCACGGCACAACCCGGCTTCAGAGAGCTCAGCCCACCCCGTCACTACCCCGGAAACCGCCGAGCAGCGAAATGCGCGGCTCAACGCCGCGCATTCGCCGTAGTTTGCGGCCGCTCGAGTGGAGCGCCTCTCCCTCGGCGGATGAGGTTGTCCCCTCATCCGCCCGCCAGGGAAAGACGCTTCCAGGTCGGGTCACGATCCCCCAAGAGAATCGGGTGACCGCCGGACTGGAATCGAACGATCGCAAGCCGGCCCTCTAGGGCTCAGCCCATATCAGAGGCCGATGACGCCCAGGAGGGTGGGCGCGACGGCCTGCTGCGGAGCGGCGGCCGCCGGGGCCGCAGCCGCCGCACCGTCAACCCCGTCGTCGGGGACCGTCACGGTGGCGGAAGCGGTGGCGGTGGCGTCGTTGTCGTTGGTGTTCGTGTTCGCATTGTCGTTGTTGTTCTCGTTGACAATGACGATGCCCGACTCGTCGCTCACCGGCACGTCCTCGACGGCGCTGGCAGCAGAGGCGGAACCCGCGAGGAGGGCCACCGCCGCGAGGGTCCCCGCAGCACCCCGCTTCATGGTCTTGCGCATTTGATATCTCCGTTCTGTTTCTTCCCGGTTGGAAGAACGACACCGATATTGCCTCAACGCGGAAGCGGGCACCACTTGGAATGCCTGTGGCTGCGAAACTTCATCCACATGGCCCTCTGGGGGCAGGTAATATGAAGTGCGAGATCCCCAGGTCATGCCCTATCCAGGGCCCAACGGAGTAACGGCACACCGGCTGCGCAACAGAGTTGAATCACCGTTCATTTCGAACCACCGACCGAATGTACGCTCGATGGAGAGACCTTGGGTCGTGGTCCCGGCATCGGGCCGATGCCTCGAGTTGCGACCGAATCGCCGTCGGCGAGGGCGGTTATCCGTAGTGCTCCGGAAAGGCCAAATCCCCCCGTTAGCAAGGCACTCACAGTTCCGGACGAATGGAGGAGGTTCGTTCTCAACTCGTCGGCCTGGACCTGGAGTGCCGGACGCGGACAACAGCACGCGCAGCGCCTCGCGTTGCCCACGGCTTCAGGGCCTGGATGGCTGGCTCGGTGGCCAGGGCCTCACCGTGCGCAGATGGCTCGAGCATGTCCGTCTTGCGTCTCCGTGGACCGGCAGGCGCTTTGCGCGGCAGACGTCGACGCCGCGTCCACCAGCGCCCTCAAGAAGACGACGGGAGCAGCGCTGCAGCTGCCGATTCCTCGAGTGCCCAGTAGCGGTTCTTCGCGGCCCTGCAGGAGGGCCGCCAGAGATCTTCGAGGACGCGGTCATGTGGTACCGCGATGGCTTGCGTGGCCTGCGCTGTGCGGCGGGATGAGGGAGTGGTGGCCCGGCGGTGCCCGCTGCGAGCTCGGTGCGAGTGAACTGCACCTGGCAGGAACGGCGTTGGCTGTCAGCCCGTCCGTCGTCGGCGGGCGGCCGGTGCTGGATTTGGCGAGGATCGCCGACGTAGTGCGCCACCGGTTCGACGTCGAGTGCGTCCCGGGCCGGGCTGGATCTCATGCTGCACCGCATCGGCTGGAGCGTGCAGGCCCGTCCCGCAGGGCCGCCGAGCGCGACGAGCAGAAGATCGCCGCCGGAAGGACGCACAGCGGCCTGCACCAAGCGAGTGCTGGAGTTCCCGCTGGACGGCGAGCGCACCGGCCATGCCGGCTAGGAGAAGCAGGATCCGACCGGGAGAACGGGCCGCTCCACGGTACCTCTCAGGGTTCGTGGACGCGTCGCCAACGAAACCGCAACCGTCTGCCCGGTGCGGGAGGAGGAGGGGCCGGTCGAGAGGGTGCCGCCGGAGACGTACGGCAGGTCGTGTACAGCAGGTCGTGTACGGCGTTGGAGACGGCGCCGTGTTGTCACACTCGTGTGCTCTTCGGGCCGAAATGCCCTACTCGCACGGCAGGGCGCCAGTCCACAGGGTGGCGAGCCGACCCCCGACCGAGACGACGCCGGGCATCCATTTGATCGCGAGCCACGTGCGAGGTCTTGAGCTCAACTGCAGGGCGGGGCCGGGGGGCCGCAGACGGCTGCGGCCACTGCAGGAGGGGCGACTTCGGCGGTGATGGCCTCGTGGCACGCGCGGAGTTCGACTCCGCTTCCAGGTCCGTCCCGGTGCCGGGGCATGACCGGCGATGTTCCGCGGTGGTCGCCGTCCACCCGGACCCTGCGGATCACGAATGGGCGGCGACCGTATCCGTCAGACTGCTGCCGGCGAGGGAGTGCCGTCAGCAGTCGCCGATCTGGGTGCTCGCACCGTCGGTCTTCAGCGTGGCGCAGACCCCCGTGGTTCTGGGCAAGGTGGCGGTGAAGGTCCCTTCGACACCGGCCTCAACGGTCTTCTGGGCGCTCACACTCACACCGCCGTCGCCATCGGTGATGTGCACACTCACGGTCCGCTCCTGGTCACAGGTGACGCCGATGCGGACGGCGGTGATCACCTTGCTGCTGACCGTGCTGAGGCTGACGCCGCAGGGGAAGTCCTGCTGGGCAGCGGCCTGCGCGGGCGCGGCGGCGACGATCGGTCCGGAAGCCAGCAACACGGTGGCCGCCGAACGGAGCATGCGATGAGGCATTGGTTCTCCAGGGTGTCAATCGTGCGACCGCCCTTGGGCGGTCGGCCTTTCAATCGCGGCGCCCAAATTTCCCTTAAGCGCCATTCGGGGTAGATGTGACCATGGTTCGCACTATGCCCGCAACACGGCGCACTTCCATCTGATGACCCCAATCCGCCACTCGGGTGGACCGTGGTTCGTGCCCCCGCGTCTGCCTGTACGGGAGCGTCAGCTTCCGTACACTGCGCAGGTTTCGGCCGCCTACGCCGCCGTCGTCACCTCGTGACCGTCTGGACCTTGTGCCGCCGCTGCCACCACTTGAGGCGGCGCACCAGAAGGGAACGACGGGCAGGACGGTCTGCGCCCTGATGCGTGTCGTCTGCATACGCGCGCAGAATTCACCGGTACGTGGCTTTTGGTGCGCATTCAGGGTGAAAAGTGCTGATCGAGCAGTTCTGTGATGAACCGTCCGGCCATCATACGATCAGCAGCTTTAGCGAGCAGCGTCACAGGTCCCCCGAGGAAGGTTCTTCAGGATGCAAGAGAAGTTCACCGCCCGTCGGCGGATCGTCGCGGCGATCGTCGCGACGGCCGCGACCGCCGCGATCGGGTGCGGTAACGCCCTGCCCGCCCATGCCGATCCGGCCACCGCAAGGATTCTGGACGAGGGTTCGGCCGACTCCATCGACGGCAGCTACATCGTCGTTCTAAAGGATTCCGCCGGGTTCAAGGCGAAATCGCCGGAAGGAGAGCTCTTCGCATCCAAGTACGGCGCCACGGTGGATCAGACCTACGACGCCGCGCTCAATGGCTACGCGATCCGTATCGGCGCCTCCGGAGCGAGGAGTCTGGCGGAGGACCCGGCCGTCGAGTTCGTCGAGCAGGACAAGAAGGTCCACCTCGACGCAACCCAGATCAGCCCGCCGTGGAACCTGGACCGGATCGACCAGGCCCTCCCTCAGCGCAACCTGGCGTACACCTATCCGGACACGGCGGGCGGTTCCGCGACCGTGTACGTGATCGACACCGGTGTACGCATCACTCACACGGAGATCGCCGGGCGCGCCAGACACGGCTATGACTTTGTCGACCGTGATGCCATCGCGTCCGACGGCAACGGTCACGGAACGCACGTCGCCACCACGGTCGCCGGCAGGACGTACGGCGTGGCCAAACGCACCAGGATCGTGTCGGTTCGGGTGCTGAACAACAGCGGGGCCGGCACCCTCGCCAACGTCGTCGCGGGCGTCGACTGGGTCACCTCGCGCCGCGTCGGGCCCGCGGTCGCCAACATGTCGCTGGGCGCCGGCGCCAGCACGGCGCTGGACACCGCGGTGAGGAACTCCATCACCTCCGGTGTCACCTATGCGGTGGCCGCCGGCAACTCCAACGCGAATGCCGCCTACTACTCACCCGCCCGGGTGGGCCCTGCCCTCACCGTGGGAGCCAGCACCTGGGTTGACGACAGGTCCAATTTCTCAAACTACGGTTCCGTGCTCGATATGTTCGCCCCCGGCTCGTCGATCACCGCCGGCTGGCACACCAGCGACACTGCGTCGGCCACGCTCTCCGGCACCTCGATGGCGGCTCCCCATGTCGCGGGAGCCGCGGCCGTCTACCTCACCTCGCACCCCACCGCCAGTCCGGCGACCGTGCGCGGCGCACTCGTCAACGGGGCCACGACCGGAGTCCTGAGCAACATCGGAACCGGTTCACCCAACAGGCTCCTCAGACTCGTACCCTGACGAGCTTGTGCCCAGGTTGGCGGTGAGGCGTCGAGGTGGGCGGCTCGCGTTCACCCTGGCGGGCGTGGGTGATGTCCGCGCAGCTTCCAGACCGGGTCTGTCCTTACGAACACGGCCGTTCAGCGAACCGCCCGGCAGGGGACTTTGGAGTCGCGCTCCATCGAAGACGTGCTGTCCCCGGGCCCTGTCGCCCCCACTGCGCGGCGTCGGTGGCGGCGACCAGACCCGTGATTGTCATCTGGACCGGCCACCACCGCGAAGACGGGCTCCAACGGTCCGCGCTCCGCACACCGGACACCGCCGCCGCGTGGCGGCCCGGGCCACGAGGGTGCCCAGGGCCTGCTGGAGAGCCGTTTCCACGGCTGTGGGAACAAACAGCGTTCCCACACCGTCGGGCGGAACCAGCCAGCGGAGACGCCCTAAGGCCCGGTGCGGCGCGGGTACCGTGACCCATGCGCCTTGGCCCAGGTATCGGACATCCGTGCCGACCCAGCGGCCTGCGGGATCCGGTGGCAGGAAGAAGCCCACTCTGCGGGCGACTGCGTCCGCCAGTACGGGGCCGGGCGCCTGCGGAATGCGTAAGAGGGCATCCAGGGCCAGCGCACCCAATTCCTCCGGCACACTCAGCACATCCCAGAACCGTCCGCAGGGCAGCACTGCGACGCCGCTTTCTTCGTGCCACTGCCGTTCGCAGTCAAGCGGATCGGTCTCGGCGGCGGCGAGCCACTCCGTGGCCTGCCTCCTGATGGTTCGCATGAGGTCCCTCCGGATCCATTGGAAACGGTGTTTCCCCCCGTGCCACCCAGGCTGGTCAGGCCCGGCCCGTTCATGATGATGGATTTCTCAATTACGCGGAAGGGGTGGCGTACCCTGGCGAATTTCCTCCGAAGTGCTCGATATCGAACTCTGCATTCCCCTGGGTTCTGAAAATCGCCCAACAATATGAACGTTCATTCTCGGTCGGTGCGCTTCAGACGCCACGCCGTGTCGATCGCCTCCGCGAGGCGGTGTATCTCCGTGTCCTGCGTGCGGTCCGCCAAGTCGTCGGCGCGCTCGGCGAGTTCTCCGAGCCGCGGGGCACCCGGCAGCAAGGGGTCGTCGTGGCGCAGGGCGTCGGCGAAGTAGGCGGCCGTCGCGGTGACCTGGAAGGAGCGGTTCGCGCTGCGGACGGAGTCGTCGAGGGCGCCCGTCTCCAGGTCGCCGGTCTCCTCGTGCGGGGCGCGGGTGCCGGGGTCGAGCCAGCGGACGGTGGCGGTGGCGAGGTGGCCCTCGGCGCCGGGCTCGGTGCGGACGGCGTACAGCGCGGTGACGGTGTGGCCGGGGCCGACCTCGCCGCCGTCGACGCGGTCGTCGCGGAAGTCCTCGTCGGCGACCCGGCGGTTGTCGTAGCCGACCAGGCGGAACTCCTCGACGGTCTCCGGGTCGAAGGCGACCTGGGCCTTGGCGTCGCGGGCGGTGAGGTCGATGTTGCGCGGGAGCTCCTCGCAGAAGACCTTGCGGGCCTCGGCGGTGCCGGACACGTACACGGTGTGGCCGTCGCCCTTGTCGGCGAGGCGTTCCATCAGGGCGTCGCCGTAGTCGCTGCCGACGCCGACGCCGAAGAGGGTGATGCCGTGCTCGCGGCGCTCGCCGGAGATCCGCTCCAGGATCGTGTCGGCGTCGGTGTCGCCGGTGTTGGCGAGGGCGTCGGAGACGAGGACGACCCGGTTGGTCGCGCCCTCGCGCAGGCCCTCGACGGCCGTCTCGTAGCCGGTCTCGACGCCCGCGCCGAGGTTGGTGGAGTCGCGGGTCTCCAGCTCGGAGATGACGTCGTGGATCTCGTCGCGGTTGCCGTCGAGGCGGGTCATGGGCAGGAGGGTCTCGGCCTCGTCGCTGAAGGTGACGATCGCGACCGAGTCGTCGTCGCGCAGCCGGTCCGTCATCACCGAGAGGGACTCCTGGGCGAGGTCCAGGCGGCCCGGTTCGGCCATGGAACCCGAGACGTCGATGACGAAGGTGAGGGCCGCGGGCAGGCGTTCGCCGGTGCGTTCGGTGGTGCGGGTGGCCAGGCCCACGCGGACCAGGGACCAGTCCTCGTCGTCGGTGCGGGCGCCGTCGACGGTGACCGAGAAGCCGTCGCCGTCGGGGCGTTCGTAGTCCTGGCGGAAGCTGTTGACGAACTCCTCGGGGCGGACCGTCGACGGGTCGGGGAGCCGGCCGTCGGCCAGGGCGCGGCGGGCGTAGTCGTAGGAGGCGGTGTCGACGTCGAGGGCGAAGGTCGAGAGGTGGTCGGGATCTTCTCGGCGGTCGTCGTCCTGCTCGCTGGTGCCCTGGCTCTGGGCGGGCGCGGGCAGACCCGAGATGTCGCGGTCGGCGGCCTTGCTGCCCTCGCTGCTGTCGCCTCCCCCACTGCACGCGGTGAGCAGCAGCCCGCCCGCCGCTGTGAGCGCCAGCAGCAGCTTGCGTGTCCGGTACCGCCCGTACGGCTTCATCGTCCGTGCCCCCTGGGTCCGTTGGCGTCGGCTTTCTTGCGACTGTGACGGCGCAGGGGGCCGGAACGTGCGGTACGGGGGGTTGCGGAAGCGTCTCGAAGCGGCCACGGGGACCGGTCTTCGAGACCGGTGGGTGATCCTCCGTTGACCTAGGAGACGACGTCCTTGCGGGCGAAACCGCGGAAGGCCAGGGCGAACAGCACGAGCGCGTACGTTACGGAAATCGACGTGCCCTGGATCATGTCCGTCCAGTGCAACTGCGGCTGGACGGCGTCGAGCCAGGCGTACTGCCAGTGCGCGGGCAGGAAGTGCCGCCAGTCGCCGAGGGCCGTCACCTCGTCGAGGACGCTGCCGATGATGGTCAGGAACACCGCGCCGCCGACCGCGCCCAGCGGTGCGTCCGTCCGGGTCGACAGCCAGAACGCGAGGGCCGCGGTGACCAGTTGGGACACCATGATGTACGCGACGACGATCAGAATGCGCACGGCGGCGGTGTCGGTGGGCAGGGTGCCGCCGGTGGGCAGCTCGAGCGGGCCCCAGCCGTAGGCGGCCGTGCCGACGACGAGGGCGACGATCGGGAGCAGGACCAGCGCGGCCAGGCTCAGGCTGAGTCCGACGGCGAGCTTGGACCACAACAGCCGGGCCCGCGGTACGGGGGCCGCGAGCAGGTAGCGCAGGGACGACCAGCTGGCCTCCGAGGCGACCGTGTCGCCGCAGAACAGGGCGACGGGGATGACGAGGAGGAAGCCGGCGGCGGAGAAGAGGTTGACGGCGGCGAAGTTGGCGCCGGAGGCCGTCGCCGTGTCCATGAGGTTGACGCGGTTGTTGTTGCCGCCCGGGTCGCCGCCGACCTGGAAGGCGATGAGCAGGATGATCGGCAGGGCGAACAGGACGCCGCCCATGACCATCGTGCGGCGCCGCTTCAGCTGCCGGACCAGCTCGACGCGGAAGGGCAGGGTGCGGCCCGCGCGGTAGCCGTCGGCGACCTCGACGGGCTCGGCCCGCTCGGCGAGCTTGCTCATGCTTCGGCTCCGATCAGGGTGAGGAAAGCGTCCTCCAGGCGGCGGTGCGGGCCGACCGACCGCACGGGCACGTCCAGCCGCACGAGTTCGGCGACCAGGCGCTGCGGGGTGCCGTCGGCGTCGAGCTGGACCAGCAGCCCTTCCTCGACGGGCACGGCCGAGGCGACGCCCGGCAGCGCGGCGACCTTCTCGACGACGGGCTCGTCCACGGGCGTGGCCGTGCCCACCAGGAGGGTGTCGCCCGAGCCGACGATGTCCTCGACGGGGCCCGCCTGGACGAGCTGCCCGTGGTCCATGACGACCAGGTGCGTGCAGGTCTGCTCGACCTCCGCGAGGAGGTGGCTGGAGACGATGACCGTGCGCCCTGCCGCGGCGTAGCGGATCATCACCTCGCGCATCTCGCGGATCTGGGGCGGGTCGAGACCGTTGGTCGGTTCGTCGAGGATGAGCAGGTCCGGCATGCCGAGCATGGCCTGAGCGATGGCCAGGCGCTGGCGCATGCCCTGGGAGTAGGTGCGCACCGCGCGGGCGAGCGCGTCGCCGAGGCCCGCGATCTGAAGGGCCTCCTCCATGTGCGCGTCCTCGGCCGGGCGGCCGGTGGCGCGCCAGTACAGCTCCAGGTTCTCCCGGCCGGACAGGTGCGGCAGGAAGCCCGCGCCCTCGACGAAGGCGCCGACCCGGGACAGGACCGGGGCGCCCGGGCTGATGGCGTGGCCGAAGACGCGGACCTCGCCGCCGTCCGGCTTGATCAGGCCCATCAGCATGCGCAGGGTCGTGGTCTTGCCGGCGCCGTTCGGGCCGAGCAGGCCGAGCACCTGGCCCTTCTCCACGCGGAAGGACAGATCCTTGACGGCGTACCGGTCGGGGGACTTGGCGTACCGCTTGGTCAGGTCCGTGATCTGGAGGGGTACGTCGGCCAGTTCGGGGTCCGGCGGCGCGGGTGCGGCCGTGCGGCGGCGTCCCGTGATGATCAGCGCCAGGGCGATCGCGGCGCCGGCGAGCGGCATCCACCACACCCAGGCGGGCAGCGGGCCCTGCGCGTTGCTCTCGCCGAGCGCCGACGGGACCAACAGGTCGCCCTTGAGGGAGACGGTGTACGTGGCCGGGGTCGCCGGGGAGGCGTAGCCGAGGTCCGTCGAGGCGAGGACCAGGCGCAGCCGGTGGCCGTCGTCGACCTCGTGGTCGATCGCCGGGAGGGTGATGGTGACGTCCTTGCCGGCCTTGGCGCCCTCGACCCTGATGGGCGTGACGAGCTGGGAGGGCAGCACCGGCTGGGTGCGGCCCGGGCCGACGTCGTAGACCTTGGCGAAGAGCACGGCGTCGTCGCTGGTGGACTTCACGTGGACGGTGGCCGTCGGGGAGCCGGTGATCTGGACGTCCTCCCGGAAGGGGGCCGACTCGAACGCGGCGAACTGGCCGGGGAAGTCGAGGGAGACCCCGACGCCGAGGGTGGAGAGCTGGCTGAGGCCGCCCGCGCCGCCGAGGCCGGGCAGGGCGGAGACGCCGGGCGGGCTGGCGCCGGGCGGGTTGTCGAAGCTCTGCTCGCGGCCGGTCAGGGCGATGGAGCGCGGCTTGCTCTCCAGGCCGGGGTAGCGGTCCGAGGTCACGCCGGTCAGGCGGGGTTCACCGTCGCCGGAGCCGAGGCCGAGGGTGCGGGTGACGCGGAAGGCGGGGCCGGTGTCGGCGCCCTTGTCGTCCTTCAGGTAGCGGTCGAACCAGCTCTGCACGCGGCCCTGGACGCGGCTCGTCTCCATGTCGCCGCCGTCGTGGCCGCCGGCGATCCAGTCGACGTCGACGGGGGCTCCGTTGGCGCGGATCGCCTTCGCTGCCTGGTCGGCCTGGCCGAGCGGGAAGAGGGAGTCGGACTGGCCCTGCATCAGCAGCGTCGGCACCTTGATGTCCTTGCCGACGGCGGAGGGCGAACGCTCGTCGAGCATCTTGCGCGCCTCGGCGTCCGGTTTGCCCGACTCCGCGACCCGCTCGTACATCCGGCACAGCGCGGGCTCGAACCGCTCGCAGCCGCCGCCGGAGTTGACGAAGATGCCGGCCCACAGCTTCTTGAACACGCCGTTCGGGAACAGCGCGTCGGCGAGGTTCCAGTACGTGATGGCCGGGGCGATGGCGTCCACCCGGGGGTCGTGTCCCGCCGCGAGCAGCGCGATCGCGCCGCCGTAGGAGGCACCGGCCATGCCCACGCGGGGGTCGCCGGGCTTGTCGAGTTCGACCTGGGGCTGCTTCGCGAGCCAGTCGATGAGCTTCGAGACGTCGGCGACCTCGCCCTCGGGGTCGTTCAGCCCGATCTTGCCGTTGGACTTGCCGAAGCCGCGTGCCGACCAGGTCAGCACCGCGTAACCGTCTCTGGCGAGATCCTCGGCCTGCTGCCGTACGTCGTTCTTGCTGCCGCCGAAGCCGTGGCCGAGCAGGACGGCGGGACGGCGGCCGTCGCCGCCGGAGGTGAAGTACGAGGTGTCGATCCGCACTCCGTTCCCCGTGTCCAGGACCCGGTCGGCACGGTCGACCGGGGGCACCTCGTCGGACGCCACGGCCGTCCACGTCCCCGCGCCCGCGAGCACGACGACGGCGGCCCCGGCGGCGAGGAGCCTCCGGGGCCTCCGAAGCAGCCCGTTCAGTCCGGGCAGTCGAAGATCCATGCGTCAACGGTACGGGGTCAACCTGTCGATGAGTTGTCGACCGGAGACCGAAGTGCAAGGCCTTCCAGGGGTGTACACGGAGTTTCGGCGTACTGCGGGTGGTGTACGGGGTGGAGCTCGGGCCGTCCGGTGAGTGGCCGTCTGCGGGTCCGTTGAGGCTTGCCGCGCAGTTCCCCGCGCCCCTGAGCCGTCAGTGGTTGCGCGGGAAGCCCAGGTCCACGCCCGCCGGGGCGTCGGCCGGGTCGGGCCAGCGGGTGGTGACGACCTTGCCTCGCGTGTAGAAGTGCGTGCCGTCGTTGCCGTAGATGTGGTGGTCGCCGAAGAGGGAGTCCTTCCAGCCGCCGAAGGAGTGGTAGCCCACGGGGACCGGGATGGGGACGTTCACGCCGACCATGCCGGCCTCGACCTCCAGCTGGAAGCGGCGTGCCGCGCCGCCGTCCCGGGTGAAGATCGCGGTGCCGTTGCCGAACGGCGAGGCGTTGATCAGGTCCAGGGCCTCCTCATAGGTCTCCGTGCGCAGCACGCACAGGACCGGGCCGAAGATCTCGTCCTGGTAGGCCTTCGCCGACGTGGGCACCTTGTCGAGCAGCGAGATGCCGATCCAGTGGCCGTTCTCGAAGCCGTCCACGGAGTAGCCGGTGCCGTCGAGGACCACCTCGGCGCCCTCGGCCGCCGCGCCCTCGACGTAGGAGGCCACCTTGTCGCGGTGGACCTTGGTGATCAGCGGGCCCATCTCGGAGGTGGGGTCGTTGCCGGGGCCGATCTTGATCTTCTCGGCGCGCTCGCGGATCTTCTCCACCAGTTCGTCGCCGATCGCGCCGACCGCGACGACCGCCGAGATGGCCATGCAGCGCTCGCCCGCCGAGCCGTAGGCGGCGGACACGGCGGCGTCGGCGGCGGCGTCCAGGTCGGCGTCCGGGAGGACCAGCATGTGGTTCTTGGCGCCGCCGAGCGCCTGGACGCGCTTGCCGTTGGCGGAGGCGGTGGTGTGGATGTAGCGGGCGATCGGGGTCGAGCCGACGAAGGAGACGGCCTTGACGTCCGGGTGCTCCAGCAGGCGGTCGACGGCCACCTTGTCGCCGTGGACGACGTTGAAGACACCGTCCGGCAGGCCCGCCTCGGCGAGCAGCTCGGCGAGCTTGACCGACGCCGACGGGTCCTTCTCGGACGGCTTCAGCACGAACGTGTTGCCGCACGCGATGGCGAGGGGGAACATCCACATCGGCACCATCGCCGGGAAGTTGAACGGCGTGATGCCCGCGACGACGCCGAGCGGCTGGCGGAGCGAGGACACGTCCACGCGGCTCGCCACCTGCGTGGACAGCTCGCCCTTCAGCTGGACGCTGATGCCGCAGGCCAGGTCGACGATCTCCAGGCCGCGCGCCACCTCGCCGAGCGCGTCGGAGTGCACCTTGCCGTGCTCGGCGGTGATCAGCTCCGCGATCGCGTCCCGGTTGGCGTCCAGCAGCGCGCGGAACTTGAAGAGGATGGACGTGCGCTGGGCCAGGGAGGACTGGCCCCAGGTGGCGAAGGCCTCCTTGGCGGCGGCGACCGCCGCGTCCACCTCGTCGACCGAGGCGAACGCGACCTTCGTCGTCACCTCGCCGGTCGCCGGATCGGTCACCGGCCCGTGGGTGCCCGAGGCGCCTTCGACGGTCTTGCCGCCGATCCAGTGGTTGACGATCTTCGTCATGGCCGGGAACTCCTTCACAGATGGCGGCGTCGGGTGGAGACGTGCCGTTCGTACAGCTCGCGTGCCTTGACCGCGGACGGCCGTGTCGCGGTCTCGGCCACGGGTACATCCCACCAGGCCTGCGCGGGAGGCGCGCCCGACACTGTGTCTGCCGTTTGGGTCTCCACGTAGACACATGTGGGAGTGTCGGCGGCCCGGGCCTCGGCGAGCGCCGCCTCGAGGTCCCGCACGGTCTTCGCGCGCAGTACGCGCATGCCGAGGCTGGCCGCGTTCGCGGCGAGGTCCACCGGTAGCGGCGGCCCCGTGTACGTGCCGTCCTCGGACGGGAAGCGGTAGGCGGTGCCGAACCGCTCGCCGCCCACCGACTCGGACAGCCCGCCGATGGACGCGTAGCCGTGGTTCTGGATGATCAGGACCTTGATCGCGACGCCCTCCTGCACGGCCGTCACGATCTCCGTCGGCATCATGAGGTACGTGCCGTCGCCGACCAGCGCCCACACGGGACGGTCGGGGGCGGCCATCTTCACGCCGATGGCAGCCGGGATCTCGTAGCCCATGCAGGAGTAGCCGTACTCCAGGTGGTACTGGTCGCGGGACCGGGTCCGCCACAGCTTGTGCAGGTCGCCGGGGAGGGAACCGGCGGCGTTGATGAGGATGTCCGACTCGTCGACCAGGGCGTCCAGGACGCCGAGGACCTGCGGCTGGGTCGGGCGGGTGTCCGGCTCGTCCACCTCGTAGCAGGCGTCGACGCGCTGCTCCCAGCGCTCCTTGTCCTCGGTGTACTCGGTGGCGTACAGCGGCGCGACCCGGTGGCCGTGCATCTCCAGCCGCTCGGTCAGCTCCTCCAGGCCGGTGCGGGCGTCCGCGACCAGGGGCTGCCCGGCGAGCTTGTGGCCGTCGAAGGAGGCGATGTTGAGGTTGAGGAACCGGACGTTCTCGCCGGTGAAGAGGGTGCCGGAGGCGGTGGTGAAGTCGGTGTAGCGGGTGCCGACGCCGATCACCAGGTCGGCGGTGCGGGCGAGTTCGTCCGCGGTGGCGGTGCCGGTGTGGCCGATGCCGCCGACGTCCTGGGGGTGGTCGTGGCGCAGGGAGCCCTTGCCGGCCTGGGTGGAGGCGACCGGGATGCCGGTGGTCTCGGCGAACTCGGCGAGCGCCTCCTCGGCGCGGCTGTGGTGGACGCCGCCGCCGGCGACGACCAGGGGCCTCTTCGCCGCGCGGATGATCCGTACCGCCTCGGCGAGCTCCGCCGGGTCGGCGCCGGGACGCCGTACGGTCCAGGTGCGCTCGGCGAAGAACTCGTCGGGCCAGTCGTACGCCTCGGCCTGCACGTCCTGGGGCAGCGCGAGGGTGACGGCGCCGGTCTCGACGGGGTCGGTGAGCACCCGCATCGCGTTCAGCGCCGACGGGATCAGCGCCTCCGGGCGTGTGATCCGGTCGAAGTACTTCGACACCGGGCGCAGACAGTCGTTGACCGACACGTCGCCCGCGTACGGCACCTCCAGTTGCTGGAGGACCGGGTCGGCGGGGCGGGTGGCGAAGATGTCGCCGGGCAGCAGCAGCACCGGCAGGTGGTTGATGGTCGCCAGGGCGGCACCGGTGACGAGGTTGGTGGCGCCCGGGCCGATGGAGGTCGTCACCGCGTGCGTGGAGAGGCGGTTGGACTGCCGCGCGTAACCGACCGCGGCGTGCACCATGGCCTGTTCGTTGCGGCCCTGGTGGTACGGCATCGCGTCGGTGTGTTCCAGGAGCGCCTGGCCGATGCCGGCGACGTTGCCGTGGCCGAAGATGCCCCAGGTGGCGCCGATGAGCCGCTGCCGTACGCCGTCGCGTTCGGTGTACTGGGCGGCCAGGAAGCGTACGAGCGCCTGAGCGACCGTCAGCCTCGTCGTCGAGGTCATCGGTATCCCCCTACCTGTGGATGGTCACGGATACGCAGTGGCCGGCGCGGGTGTTCACCGCCGGGAGCCTGGGGGACCTCCGGCGCGGGGCCGTAGCGGGCGGGGAGTTGTCGCTCGCACTTCGCTCCTGCCAAAGCAAAGCGGCCTCCCGCGCCGGAGGCGATCTGGGCCCGGGCGTCACACACGCCCGGGAGGGGCGGCACGATCCGCACGCCGGTCGTGGTGCCCTCGGGGATGTACGGCTCACTGCTCATGAAGCGGCCCTCACAGCAGTCCTACGGCGGTGTCCACGGCGGCGGCCACATCGCCGTCCGCCGGGTACAGCAGCGAACGGCCGACCACCAGCCCGCGCACGGTGGGCAGTTGGAGAGCGCCGCGCCACTTCTCGTACGCCCCGTCCTGGTCCTCGCCCACCTCGCCGCCCAGCAGTACGGCGGGCAGCGTGGAGGCGGCCATGACCTCGGCCATGTCGTCGGGGTTGTCGGTGACCGGCACCTTGAGCCACGTGTAGGCCGAAGTGCCGCCCAGGCCCGAGGCGATGGCGATGGACCGGGTGACGGCCTCGGCGGACAGGTCGTTGCGCAGCCGGCCCGTCGCGTCGCGGCGGGAGATGAACGGCTCGACGAAGACGGGGAGCCGGCGGGCCGCCATGTCGTCGATGGCGCGGGCGGTGGACTCCAGGGTGGTGAGGGAGCCCGGGTCGTCGTAGTCGATGCGCAGGAGCAGCTTGCCCGCGTCGAAGCCGAGGCGCTCGATGTCCTCGGGGCGGTGGCCGGTGAAGCGGTCGTCGAGTTCGAAGCGCGCTCCCTGGAGGCCGCCGCGGTTCATCGAGCCCAGGACGACCTTGCCGTCGAGGGCGCCGAGCAGGAGCAGGTCGTCGAGGATGTCGGCGGTGGCGAGGACGCCGTCCACGCCCGGGCGGGACAGCGCCAGGCAGAGGCGTTCGAGCAGGTCGGCGCGGTTGGCCATGGCCATGCTGCGGCCGCCGACGCCGAGCGCGCCGCGGGCCGGGTGGTCGGCGGCGACGATCATCAGCCGGCCGTTGTCGTTCAGCAGGGGCCGGCGGGGGCGGCGGGCGGCGGCCTCGGCGATCGCCTCCGGGCGGTGGCTGCGGAGGCGGACGAGTTCGGAGATGTCGACGCTCACTTGACGGCCCCCGCGGTGACGGCCGTCTCGATCTCGTCCGGGGTGGGCATCGCGGACGAGCACTCCAGGCGGGAGGCGACGATGGCACCGGCGGCGTTGGCGTGCCGCATGGTCTTCTCCAGGTCCCAGCCGGCCAGGAGGCCGTGGACCAGGGAGCCACCGAAGGCGTCTCCGGCGCCGAGACCGTTGAGGACGTTCACCGGCAACGGCGGGACCTCGGCGCTCTCACCGTCACGGTTCACGGCCAGGACACCCTTCGGGCCCTGCTTGACGACGGCCAGTTCGACACCGGCGTCCAGGAGCGCCCGGGCGGCGGCGTGCGGCTCGCGCACGCCCGTGGCGACCTCCACCTCGTCGAGGTTGCCGACGGCGACGGTGGTGTGGCGCAGGGCCTCTTGGTAGAAGGGGCGCGCCGTGTCGGGGTCGCTCCAGAACATCGGGCGCCAGTCGAGGTCGAAGACCGTCGTGCCGGACTTGGCGCGGTGGGCGAGGGCCGCGAGGGTCGCCGTACGGCTCGGCTCCTCGCTCAGGCCCGTGCCCGTGACCCAGAAGACGCGGGCGTCGCGGATGGCGTCCAGGTCCAGCTCGTGGGCGTCGATCTCCAGGTCGGGGGCCTTGGGCTGCCGGTAGAAGTACAGCGGGAAGTCGTCCGGCGGGAAGACCTCGCAGAACGTGACCGGGGTGGGCAGGCCGGGGACCGGGGTGACCCAGCGGTCGTCCACGCCGAAGCCCTTCAGGGCCTCGTGCAGGTAGGTGCCGAAGGGGTCGTCGCCGGTGCGGGTGATCACCGCCGTGCGCCGGCCCAGGCGGGCGGCGGCCACCGCGACGTTCGTGGCCGAGCCGCCGAGGAACTTGCCGAAGGAGGTGACCTGCGGCAGCGGGACGCCCGTCTGGAGCGGATACAGATCCACTCCGATGCGCCCCATGGTGATCAGGTCGTACGCCATCGGTTTCCCCTCGGGTGTCGGCTCTCCCCGGCTTTGTAGTCCCCTTCCCGAAGCCCTGTCAATGTTTTGTCCGGACATTCGGACCAGATCATGACAGCGCTTTCCGGTGTCGTGCGCAGGTGTCCGCTGTGTGCGCCCCTCGTTTCTCCAGTCTTCGCCTGATGCCGCGTCAAGGCACCCCGCCGGAGCTCCGGTGAGCGCGTGTGCCCCGGTTGTGTCACAAACGCCCCCTTCCTGTCACAGGTGTCCCGGGTACGCGGACCTTCCGTCACACCCGGCACACATGGCCTGCCCTGTGTCACGGAGTGTCGTTGACCGGACACAGGCTTGTTGATCGCCAGCGCAGCGCCCGGCTCCCCCGGACGGCCGCCCCGGCCGCCGCCGTGGTGCGCGCGGGGAGGTGCACGTCATGACCGACCGAAGGCTCTGGTCCTACAAGGAGATCGCGGCACACATCCGGGTGCAGCCGGACACCGTGCGGTCCTACCGCAAGCACGGACTGCTGCCGCCACCCGACCACGTCGAGAGCGGCAAGCCCTACTGGTACGCCGACACGGTCCGGGCCTGGGTGGCGTCCCGGCCCGGCAACCGCGGCCGAAGAGCCGACTGACCTTCCCGGCCCGACCCCGTGCCCCACCGCCGCGTGGGGCACGGCTTTCTCCGGGGGAAGGTCAGCGCCACGGCTCGATGACCGTCGCGCCCGCCGGTGGCGCCGTCCCCATCGCCGCCAGGGCGGGCGGGGCCTCGTCCAGCGGGATCGTGGACGTCACCAGCAGATCGGGGCGCAGGACACCGCTGCGGACCAGCTCCAGCATCGGCGGGTAGCCGTGCGCGGCCATGCCGTGGCTGCCGAGGAGTTCCAGCTCCAGGGCTGTCGCACGGGCCATCGGCACGGGTGTCGTACCGGTCGGCGAGGGCAGCAGGCCGACCTGGACGTGCCGGCCGCGGCGGCGCAGGCCGTTCACGGAGGCTGCGCAGGTGGCGGGGGAACCGAGGGCGTCCAGGGAGAGATGGGCTCCGCCGCCGGTGAGGTCACGGACCGCCGCCGCGGGGTCCGGCACGGCCGACGCGTCCAGGCACTGCGCCGCCCCGAACGTCCGCGCCAGGTCCAGCGCCCGGGCCGACACGTCGACGGCCACGACCCGCGCGCCCGACGCCGCCGCGATCATCACCGCGGAGAGACCGACACCGCCGCAGCCGTGCACCGCCACCCACTCCCCCGCCGCGACCCGGCCCTGCCGCACCACCGCCCGGTACGCCGTGGCGAACCGGCAGCCCAGGGAGGCCGCCGTCGCGAAGGGCAGCTCCCCGGGGAGCGCCACGAGGTTGACGTCGGCGTGGTCCAGGGCCACGTACTGGGCGAAGGAGCCCCAGTGCGAGAAGCCGGGCTGGGTCTGCCGCTCGCACACCTGGTGGTCGCCCGCCGCGCAGGACGGGCAGGTGCCGCAGGCGCAGACGAACGGCACGGTGACCCGGTCGCCGGGCCGCCAGCGGGTCACGCGGTCGCCCACCGTCTCGACGACCCCGGCGAGTTCATGCCCGGGCACATGCGGCAGCACGATGCCCGGATCATGGCCCTGCCAGCCGTGCCAGTCGCTGCGGCACAGCCCCGTGGCCTCGACCCGCACGACGACCCCGTGCTCCGCGGGCTCCGGATCGGCGACGTCCCGCACCTCGGCCGGCTCCCCGAACCGCTCGAACACGACCGCCCGCATGATCCACCCGCCCTTCCGTTCGCGCCCGGATCGCCGGTGGTCCTCGCGGCCCGGGCAGTCAGCGTCTCGGGGAACGCTAGCCCGTGCCGTGCGGGCCTCTGCCGTGCGGGCCCGTGCCGTCCGCGTCGACCTGCGGTGACCCGGGTCGAGGAGGTGGTCGCCGGGGGCGTCGTGAAACTGATACCCCCTAGGGGTACAGTGGGTACGCGGACCCCAAGGGTCCCCATTGCCCCACACACCTCGACGAGGAGTAACGAGATGACCGCCCAGACCGACACCACGGGCCCCGTCACCACCGTCTACAAGGTGAGCGGCATGAGCTGCGGGCACTGCGAGGGCGCCGTTTCCGGCGAGATCTCCCAGATCTCCGGCGTCAGCTCCGTGACGGCCGTCGCCTCGACCGGCGAGGTCACCGTCGTCTCCGCCTCCCCGCTCGACGACGAGGCCGTGCGCGCGGCCGTCGACGAGGCCGGTTTCGAGCTGGCCGGCCGGGCCTGAGACACCCCGACCCTGGCACTCGTACCGACGTAAGGGCCGTACGCCGCCACCCCCGGCCCGTACGGCCCGTCCCGTTTCCCGGGCGCACCGCAACTCCTGGAGTACGGACATGACCAGCACCACCGCCAAGGCGCCGGCCGACAGCGAGCCGGCGCTCGCCGAGGTCGAGCTGCTCATCGGCGGGATGACCTGCGCCTCCTGCGCGGCCCGCGTCGAGAAGAAGCTCAACCGCATGGACGGCGTCACCGCCACGGTGAACTACGCGACGGAGAAGGCCCGGGTCACCTATCCCGCGGGCACCGAGGTCGCCGACCTGATCGCGACCGTGGTGAAGACCGGGTACACCGCCGAGGAGCCCGCGCCCGCGCGGGAGGAGGAGTCCGCCGACGGCACGCACGCCGCCGGGGAGGACCCCGAGCTGTCGGCCCTGCGCCGCCGCCTCGCCGTCTCCGCCGCCCTCGCCGTGCCGGTCATCCTGCTGGCCATGATCCCGGCGCTCCAGTTCGACAACTGGCAGTGGCTCTCGCTCACCCTCGCCGCCCCGGTCGTCGTCTGGGGCGGACTGCCCTTCCACCGGGCGGCCTGGACGAACGTCCGGCACGGCGCCGCCACCATGGACACGCTGGTCTCCCTCGGCACGCTGGCCGCGTTCGGCTGGTCCCTGTGGGCCCTGTTCCTCGGCGACGCGGGCATGCCCGGCATGCGGCACCCCTTCGAGCTCACGGTCTCGCGCGGCGACGGAGCCTCCTCGATCTACCTGGAGGTCGCCTCCGGCGTCACGGCGTTCATCCTGCTGGGCCGCTACCTGGAGGCGCGCTCCAAGCGCCGTGCGGGAGCGGCCCTCAAGGCGCTGATGGAACTGGGCGCCAAGGAGGTGGCCGTCCTGCGGGACGGGCGCGAGGTGTGGATCCCGGCACAGCGGCTGGCCGTCGGGGACCGGTTCGTCGTACGGCCGGGCGAGAAGATCGCCACCGACGGCACGGTCGTCGAAGGCGCCTCCGCGGTGGACGCCTCGATGCTGACCGGCGAGTCGGTGCCGGTGGACGTGGCGGCCGGGGACGCGGTCACCGGCGCGACGGTCAACGCGGGCGGGCGGCTCGTCGTCGAGGCCACCCGGATCGGCGCCGACACCCAGCTCGCGCGGATGGCGAAGCTGGTGGAGGACGCGCAGAACGGCAAGGCCGAGGTGCAGCGGCTCGCCGACCGGATCGCCGGGGTGTTCGTGCCGGTGGTCCTGCTGATCGCCGCCGCCACGGCCGGCGTCTGGCTCGGCCTGACCGGCGACGGCGTCGCCGCGTTCACCGCCGCGGTCGCCGTCCTGATCATCGCCTGCCCGTGCGCCCTGGGCCTGGCCACCCCGACCGCGCTGATGGTCGGCACGGGCCGCGGCGCCCAGCTCGGCATCCTCATCAAGGGCCCGGAGGTCCTGGAGTCCACGCGCCGGATCGACACGGTCGTCCTGGACAAGACCGGCACGGTCACCACGGGCCGGATGACCCTCCAGGAGGTCCATGTCGCCGAGGGCGCCGACGAGAAGGAGGTGCTGCGGCTGGCGGGCGCCGTCGAGCACGCCTCCGAGCACCCCGTGGCCCGGGCGATCGCGCGGGGCGCCGAGGAGAGGGCCGGACAGCTCCCGGACGTCGAGAACTTCGAGAACGTCCCCGGGCGGGGCGTACGGGGGCGCGTGGAGGGCCGCGAGGTCGCCGTGGGACGGCTCTTCGACGACGTACCGCCGGAGCTGGCCCGCGCGCGGGACGACGCCGAGCGGGCCGGCCGTACGGCCGTCCTGGCCGGCTGGGACGGGACGGCGAAGGCCGTCCTGGCCGTGGCGGACGCGGTCAAGGAGACCAGCGCGGAGGCGGTGCGGGAGCTGCGCGCGCTGGGGCTCACGCCGGTGCTGCTGACCGGGGACAACCGGGCGGTGGCCGATGCGGTGGCCGGGGCCGTCGGGATCGACCGGGTGATCGCGGAGGTCCTGCCCGAGGACAAGGTGGACGCCGTACGGCGGTTGCAGGCCGAGGGGCGGGTCGTCGCCATGGTGGGTGACGGCGTCAACGACGCGGCCGCGCTCGCCACCGCCGACCTGGGCCTGGCCATGGGCACCGGCACGGACGCGGCGATCGAGGCGGGCGATCTGACGCTGGTGCGCGGCGACCTGCGGGTGGCGGCGGACGCGATCCGGCTGTCCCGCCGGACGCTGGCCACGATCAAGGGCAACCTCGTGTGGGCCTTCGGCTACAACGTCGCCGCGCTGCCGCTGGCCGCCGCGGGGCTGCTGAACCCGATGATCGCCGGGGCCGCGATGGCCTTCTCGTCGGTCTTCGTCGTCACGAACAGTCTTCGACTGCGGACATTCCGGTGAAGTCGCCCGAATTCGCCCTAAGTTCGCGGCGAACGTGATATGAGCCCCTCTGGAGTCCCGGGCCCGGCTCACATAAGCTCTTCACAAGGCTCGCGCATCATCCTTACGCTTGAGCCCCGGACGGCATATCCGGGCTCTTGCGTATCTAACGGACATATGCAAGAGACGCAGATCACAGTGATGTGAACGTAACCATCGAAGGGGTTCGAAGGTCTAAGTTGACGATGTCAGGGAGCGTCTTGGGGGGCGTCACCTGGCATCTGGAGATGTCTTGGGGGACTTCTCCAGAGATGCGTTGCCGGGGCACGTACACCGGGAAGCTTTGAGCGGCCCTCCCGGTCGTGCGTTGTCCCGGCAGACCGCACACCGCAGTACGGCGGGTTTTGCTCGTTGTGCTCACAGCGATTCAGGCGCTGTCCTCACAGACGCCCGGCCGGATCCCGTGGGGGGAATCCGTACCGGGACTGGGAAGGCGCCCTGGTCGTCGGCCCGTGGGGGGACCGGCGACAGGGCGCCTTCTTTCTTTGCCGCCACTCCGGCCTTCTCGCGCCGCAGGTACGCAAGAGCCCCCGCACCCGCGCGAGCGGATACGGGGGCCGAGCGGCACTACGACGCCGGCGGCTGACGGCCGCTCGCCTCAGCGCTCCTCGACGGGCACGAAGTCGCGCTCGACGACGCCCGTGTAGATCTGGCGGGGGCGGCCGATGCGGGAGCCCGGCTCCTTGATCATCTCGTGCCACTGGGCGATCCAGCCCGGCAGCCGGCCGAGGGCGAACAGGACCGTGAACATCTCGGTCGGGAAGCCCATGGCCCGGTAGATCAAGCCGGTGTAGAAGTCGACGTTCGGGTAGAGGCTGCGCGAGACGAAGTAGTCGTCGGAGAGCGCGTGCTCCTCCAGCTTCAGCGCGATGTCCAGCAGCTCGTCGGACTTGCCGAGGGCGGACAGCACGTCGTGCGCGGCGGCCTTGATGATCTTGGCACGCGGGTCGAAGTTCTTGTAGACCCGGTGGCCGAAGCCCATCAGGCGGACGCCGTCCTCCTTGTTCTTCACCTTGCGGATGAAGGAGTCGACGTCACCGCCGGAGTCGCGGATGCCCTCCAGCATCTCCAGCACGGACTGGTTGGCGCCTCCGTGCAGCGGGCCCCACAGCGCGTTGATGCCGGCGGAGATCGAGGCGAACATGTTCGCCTGCGAGGAGCCGACCAGGCGGACCGTGGAGGTCGAACAGTTCTGCTCGTGGTCCGCGTGCAGGATCAGCAGCTTGTCCAGCGCCGCGACCACCGTCGGGTCGAGGTCGTACTCCTGCGCCGGAACCGAGAAGGTCATCCGGAGGAAGTTCTCGACGTAGCCCAGGTCGTTGCGCGGGTAGACGAACGGGTGACCGATCGACTTCTTGTACGCGTACGCCGCGATCGTCGGGAGCTTGGCGAGCAGGCGGATCGTGGAGAGGTTGCGCTGACGCTCGTCGAACGGGTTGTGGCTGTCCTGGTAGAACGTGGACAGCGCCGAGACGACCGAGGACAGCATGGCCATCGGGTGGGCGTCGCGCGGGAAGCCCTTGTAGAAGTTCTTGACGTCCTCGTGCAGCAGGGTGTGCTGCGTGATGTCGTTCTTGAACGTCGAGAGCTCGTCGACGGTCGGCAGCTCGCCGTTGATCAGCAGGTAGGCGACCTCCAGGAAGGTGGAGCGCTCGGCCAACTGCTCGATCGGGTAGCCGCGGTACCGCAGGATGCCTGCTTCGCCGTCCAGGTAGGTGATGGCGGATTTGTAGGCGGCGGTGTTGCCGTATCCGCTGTCCAGCGTCACCAGACCGGTCTGGGCGCGGAGCTTGCCGATGTCGAAGCCCTTGTCACCGACGGTGCTGTCGATCACCGGGTAGGTGTACTCGCCGTCGCCGTACCGCAGTACTACAGAGTTGTCGCTCACGTCATCCCTCACCGACGTTGTGCCTCTTCTTCGAGGTGCCCTGACTGTCTCTACCATCCCCCATTTGGCGCAGGAGAGTGCACTCGGGGTCGACCATTGGGCCTATCGGCGGCACTGAGTGCCGCCAACCTGTCCATCCTGCCCCCTCCTGCCCTCCCCAGGAAAGCACTGTGTGACCTTTCCGACTTGTTTGATCGATCATTTTTCGGTCCGGGGGTGCCGACGGGGGTGTGGTGGCCCTGACCCCGTGTCCTCATGTGATCCGTCCGGGAGCCGGCCCCCGGCCAGGCGGAAGTCCAGCGCCGTGCACCGCCGCCCCGCGGACACCGTACGGACCGCCTGGCCCAGGGCCTTGCGCGAACCGACCAGCACCACCAGCTTCTTCGCCCGAGTGACCGCCGTGTACAGGAGGTTGCGCTGGAGCATCATCCAGGCCCCGGTGGTGACCGGGATGACGACAGCGGGGTACTCACTGCCCTGGGAGCGGTGGATCGTCACCGCGTACGCGTGGGCGAGCTCGTCGAGCTCGTCGAACTCGTACGGCACCTCCTCGTCCTCGTCCGTCCGCACCGTCAGCCGCTGGTCGTCGAGGTTGAGGGAAGTCACCACGCCCACCGTGCCGTTGAAGACGCCGTTCTCGCCCTTCTCGTAGTTGTTGCGGATCTGCGTGACCTTGTCGCCGACGCGGAAGACGCGGCCGCCGAACCGCTTCTCGGGGAGGTCGGGGCGGGCGGGTGTGACGGCCTGCTGGAGCAGGCCGTTGAGGGTGCCGGCCCCGGCCGGGCCGCGGTGCATGGGCGCGAGGACCTGCACGTCCCGGCGGGGGTCCAGCCCGAACTTGGCGGGGATCCGCCGCGCCGCCACGTCCACCGTGAGCCGCCCCGCCTCCTCCGTGTCGTCCTCGACGAAGAGGAAGAAGTCCTTCATGCCGTCGGTGAGCGGGTGTTGGCCGGCGTTGATCCGGTGCGCGTTCGTCACCACGCCCGACTGCTGGGCCTGGCGGAAGACCCGGGTGAGGCGGACGGCGGGGATCGGTCCCCCGTCGGCCAGGAGGTCGCGCAGCACCTCCCCCGCGCCGACGCTGGGCAGCTGGTCCACGTCCCCGACGAAGAGCAGATGCGCCCCCGGAGGGACGGCTTTCACCAACTTGTTGGCGAGGAGGAGGTCCAGCATGGACGCCTCGTCGACCACCACCAGGTCCGCGTCCAGCGGGCGGTCCCGGTCGTAAGCCGCGTCGCCGCCGGGCTTCAGCTCCAGCAGGCGGTGGACCGTGGAGGCCTCGGCGCCGGTGAGCTCGGACAGGCGCTTGGCGGCCCGGCCGGTCGGGGCGGCGAGCACGACCTTCGCCCTCTTGGCGCGGGCCAGCTCCACGATGGAGCGGACCGTGAAGGACTTGCCGCAGCCGGGGCCGCCGGTGAGGACCGCGACCTTCTCGGTCAGGGCGAGCCTGACGGCGGCCTCCTGCTCCGGGGCCAGGTCGACGCCGGTGCGGGTCTTCAGCCAGCCGAGGGCCTTGTCCCAGGCCACCGCCTGGAAGCCCGGCATCCGGTCCTCCTCCGTGCGCAGGAGGCGCAACAGCTGGGCGGAGAGGGAGAGTTCGGCGCGGTGGAAGGGCACGAGGTAGACCGCGGTGACGGGCTCGCCGCCGTCGGGGCCCGGGACCTTCTCGCGTACGACACCGGGCTCCTCGCCGTCCTCCGAGGGCTCGGCCAGCTCGGCGAGGCACTCGATGACCAGGCCCGTGTCGACCTGGAGGAGCTTGACCGCGTCCTTGATCAGCTGCTCCTCCGGCAGGAAGCAGTGGCCCTGGTCGGTGGACTGCGACAGCGCGTACTGCAGGCCCGCCTTGACGCGCTCCGGGCTGTCGTGCGGGATGCCGACGGACTGGGCGATCTTGTCGGCGGTGAGGAAGCCGATGCCCCAGACGTCGGCGGCGAGGCGGTAGGGCTGGTTCTTCACGACGGAGATGGACGCGTCGCCGTACTTCTTGTAGATCCGCACGGCGATGGACGTGGACACCTCGACGGTCTGGAGGAAGAGCATGACCTCCTTGATGGCCTTCTGTTCCTCCCAGGCGTCGGCGATCTTCTTCGTCCGCTTGGGCCCGAGGCCCGGGACCTCGATGAGCCGCTTGGGCTCCTCCTCGATGATCTGGAGGGTGTCCAGCCCGAAGTGCTGCGTGATCCGGTCGGCGAAGACCGGGCCGATGCCCTTGACCAGGCCGGAGCCTAGGTAGCGGCGGATGCCCTGGACGGTGGCGGGCAGGACCGTCGTGTAGTTCTCCACGTGGAACTGCTTGCCGTACTGGGGATGCGAGCCCCAGCGGCCCTCCATGCGCAGGGATTCCCCGACCTGGGCGCCGAGCAGCGCGCCCACGACCGTGAGCAGATCGCCGCCGCCTCTGCCGGTGTCGACCCGGGCGACCGTGTAGCCGTTCTCCTCGTTGGCGTACGTGATCCGCTCGAGAACGCCTTCGAGCACAGCGAGTCGCCGTTCGCCGGCGGGGGTTCCCGTCTGGTTGGGCATGATCCGACCGTACCGCCGGGGTACGACAGTCAGGCCTCGTCGGACCGCTGCTCGTGCCGATGGGTGCCGCGGGCCAGTTCCTGGAGCAGCTCGTGCTCGGTCTTGCCGACATCCCGGGCCATCTTGCGCAGCAGCAGGGCGCACAGGGCCGCCGCCCCGTCCATGAGGGCCTCGGTCGCCATGGGGTCCTCGCGCCGTCGTTCTGCCACGTAGGCCGTCAGCAGGTCGTTGCCGGAGACGTAGGCGGTCATGAACTCGATGCCGTTACGGAGACGGTCGTAGTCGCTGGTCATGGTCGAACCGTCCCACACGAGGGGAGCGATCGAGTCATCGCGGGGTGCTCCGGCGGGCATACGCGCGGGCCGCGCGGGCGCGGTCGCCGCAGCGGGTGGAGCACCACTGGCGGCGGCCGTGGCGGAGCAGGTAGCGGTTGCAGGGCGGGGAGCCGCAGGCGGTGAGGCGTTCGGCGTCGGGGGACGTGAGCAGGTCCGCGGCGTCGGCGGCGAGAGTGGCCAGGGCCAGGTCGACGATCGCGGTGGTGGGGTGGGGGGCCGTGCGGTAGGGGCCGGTCTCGTCGTCCCACCGCAGCAGCGGGGCCGTGGGGACCCGGGTCATCGCGTCGTTGACGGCCGCCACGGCCGCGGGGAGGGCGGGCAGGGCTTCGGCCCGGGCGGCGAACAGCGACCTGATCTGTTCGCGCAGGGAGCGCAGTTGGGTCGCGCACATCTCCCGCATGCCGGCGTCGACCGGGGCGAGGCCGCGCTGGGTCAGCCAGTGGTTCGTCTGCGCCGGGGTGCCCAGGAGGTCGACCGTGTGCCCGCCGGGCAGCGCGATCACGCTGTTGACGAGGGCGAGGGAGGGGTGCTCCTCCTCGCCCTGCGCGGGTGGCGGGGCGGGCTGGTCGATCACGGGCTCCTGCATATCTCTCATGGTACGGCTTGCCTGTATCCGTGAGAAGCGACTACGGTCGCCTCACGGTTCGAACACATCTATCCGTGAGGATTTCTTCATGTCTGCGCTTTCCGCGACCTCGGCCCCGTTCCCCGTCCGCGTGTTCGGCGGCCCGACCGCCCTCTTCGAGTACGGCGGCCTGCGCTTCCTGACCGACCCCACCTTCGACGCTCCCGGCGACTACCCCCGCGGTGACGCTCGGTTCCTGACCAAGACCGCGCCGTCCGCCACCACCCCCGCCGACCTCGGCCGTATCGACGTGGTGCTGCTCTCCCACGACGAGCACGCCGACAACCTCGACACCTCCGGCCGGGCCCTGCTCGCCGCCATACCCCTGACCCTGACCACGCCCGGTGGCGGCGAGCGTCTGCGCGAGAGCCTGGGAGACAAGGCCAGGGGCCTGGCCGACTGGGAGTCCGTCGAGCTGGACCGCCCCGACGGCGGCACGGTCACCGTGACCGGCGTACCCGCCGTGCACGGCCCCGGCCCCCGCGAGGAGGTCGAGCCGGTCACCGGCCAGGTCGTCGGCTTCGTCCTGACCGGCGAGGGCCTGCCCACCGTCTACGTCAGCGGCGACAACGCCTCCCTCGAAGCGGTCCGCGAGATCGCCGGCCGCTTCGGCCCCGTCGACACCGCCGTCCTCTTCGCCGGTGCTCCCCGTTTCCCCGTCCTCTTCGACAACCAGGTCGTCGTGCTGGACAGCGCCATGGCGGCGGAGGCCGCGCGGATCCTCGGCGCCCGCCGCGTCGTCCCCGTGCACTACGACAGCTGGGCCCACTTCACCGAAGGCCGCGAGGAGCTGGAAGCCGCCTTCACCGCCGCCGGGCTCGCCGACCGCCTGGACTGGGGCAAGGGCGCCTGACCGCCGTCACTTCCTCCAGAACAGGTGATGGATCACCCCGCTGGGGCTCGGCACCACATCGCAGTGGAAGCGGTCGAACAGCTCCTCGGGGGACTCCCAGAGCCGTGAGCCGGACCCGATGACCACGCCGGGCGAGACCGCCACGTGCAGCGTGTCCACCAGGTCGGCGTCGAGGAACTCCCGGATGGTGGCCGCCCCGCCGCCCAGCCGGACGTCCTTGCCGCCGGCCGCCTCGCGCGCCTGCTCCAGGACCTCGGCCGGGTCGCCGCCGACGAAGTGGAACGTGGTGTCGGAGAGGGTGAACGACGGACGCTCGTGGTGGGTCATGACGAACACCGGCGTGTGGAACGGCGGCTCGTCGCCCCACCAGCCCTTCCACTCGTGGTCCTGCCAGGGGCCGCGCTGGGGACTGAACTTGTTGCGGCCCA
The DNA here is from genome assembly GCF_040613735.1 of Streptomyces sp. NPDC006235. Lineage (NCBI taxonomy): Bacteria > Bacillati > Actinomycetota > Actinomycetes > Kitasatosporales > Streptomycetaceae > Streptomyces > Streptomyces sp. NPDC006235. The sequence goes on along the minus strand of NZ_JBEXSR010000006.1, from coordinate 69,213 downwards.
TGATCTCGGCGCCGACGTTGTGCGCGAAGTCGCGCGTGAGGTAGTCGTCGAGACCGCGGCTGCCGCCGGGGTCGGTGCGGTTGGGCCAGCTCGCGGTGGCGCCGGCCCAGGCGAACATCTGCCCCGGGTCGGCGTGGCCGAAGGGCCGTTCCAGGGTCTGGTGCTCACCGGCACCGAATCCGTCACGCGAGACGCAGAAGTTCTGCACTCGCAGTAGCTGCTGGGGCACGGCGCTCCTCCTTGTGGTGGTCGACGAGGGGACAGACCGTCCGGGCCGGCGAAACTCATCGGCGGCCCGGCGATTTCCCTCGGCTCACCGGCGACCGGCCCCGACTCACCCGGCCTGCGCGACCACGTGCTCGATCACCTGCTGGAAGTCCTCGCTCGGGGAGAACTCCACGAACTCGCTGTCCTCCAGGGCGACCGGGACATGGCCGGGCCCCCAGTAGTACGCCTGGCCCGCCTCGTACTCCTCCTCGCCGGAGGCCGTGCGCATCCTGATCCGGCCCTTCAGCAGATAGCCCCAGTGGGGGCACTGGCACGCGTCGTCGGGCAGGCCCTTGAGGGCCGGGCCCATGTCGGTGCCCTGGGGCAGGCTGATGTAGCCCACCGACATGCCGCCCCCGATCGGCATGAGGCGCAGTTCCACGCCGTTGCCCTCGAGGGCTACGGGTACGTCGTTCCGAGTCGCCGCCGTCATGTCTCCTCCACTCCGGCCCGCCCGGGCCTCGCGACAACGGATCTCCTCCCTCCACCCTGAACCGCCACGGAGCGGCCCGCGACATCACGATCCGGTCAAGAGGTCCCCTCGGGGTCTTGATTTACCGGCGTGTAATCGATTCCATCCACCCGTCGATGTAATCGATTCCACGAGCGCTTGAGCAAGTGCTCCCACGACTGATCCACAAGGAGGTGGAGCGGCGGTGGCCAGCATCAAGGACGTCGCTGCCGAGGCCGGCGTATCCGTCGCCACGGTCTCGCGCGTCCTGAACGACCACCCGTCGGTCAGCGCCGACGCACGCACCCGCGTGCTGGCCGCCGTCGAGTCCCTGGGCTACCGCCCGAACGCCGTCGCCCGCTCCCTGCGCACCGACCAGACCCACACCCTCGGCCTGGTCATCAGCGACGTACTGAACCCGTACTTCACCGAACTGGCCCGCTCCGTCGAGGAGGAGGCCCGCGCGCTCGGCTACAGCGTCATCATCGGCAACGCCGACGAGCGGCCCGACCTCCAGGACCACCACGTCCGCAACCTGCTGGACCGGCGGATCGACGGGCTGCTCGTCTCCCCGACGGACGGCGGTTCGCCGCTGATGCTGGACGCCGCCCAGGCCGGGACGCCCATGGTGTTCGTGGACCGGTGGATCCCGGGCGTGGACGTGCCGGTGGTCCGGGCGGACGGGCAGGCCGCCGTCCGGGACCTCGTGGCGCATCTGTACGGGCTCGGACACCGGAGGGTCGCGATCATCGCGGGCCCGGCGGCGACCACGACCGGACGCGAGCGTGTGGAGGCCTTCCGGGAGGCCCTCCGGGAGTACGGGCTGGACCTCCCCGACGCCTACATAGGGCAGGGCGACTTCCAGGCCGAGAGCGGGCGCCGGGTCACCGAGGGGTTCCTCGACCTGGCCGAGCCGCCCGAGGTCGTGTTCGCGGCCGACAACCTGATGGCGCTCGGCGCGCTGGACGCCGTACGCGCGCGTGGTCTGCGCGTGCCGGACGACATCGCGCTGGCCGCGTTCGACGACATCCCCTGGTTCGTGCACACCGATCCGCCGGTCACCGCGATCGCCCAGCCGACCGGCGAGCTGGGGCGGGCCGCCGTGCGCGCACTGGTCGACCGGATCGAGGGGCGGCCCGGCGAGTCCGTCACCCTTCCCGCCCGGCTCGTCGTACGCCGCTCGTGCGGCGAGCCGTATCCGGCCTCCCCGGAGCCGGACTCTGCACAGGCCCCCGCTGTGCAGCCCCCCGCAGAGAACAGGAGCCATTCGTGAGCAACGCGGACGAGTTGCTGCGCATCGAGGGCATTCGCAAGACCTTCCCGGGTGTGGTCGCGCTGGACGGCGTGGACTTCGACCTGCGCCGGGGCGAGGTGCATGTGCTGCTCGGTGAGAACGGCGCGGGCAAGAGCACCCTCATCAAGATGCTCTCCGGCGCCTACACGCCCGACGCCGGGCGGATCCTGGTCGGCGGCGAGGAGGTGCGCATCCAGGGTGCGCAGGACTCCGAGCGGCTCGGGATCGCCACCATCTACCAGGAGTTCAACCTCGTTCCGGATCTGACGGTCGCCGAGAACCTGTTCCTGGGGCGGCAGCCGCGCCGGTTCGGGGTGATCGACCGGAAGCGGATGGAGGCCGACGCCGAGGCCCTCCTCGCGCGCGTGGGCGTGAACGTGTCGCCCCGCGCGCGGGTGCGCGAACTCGGTATCGCACGCCTGCAGATGGTCGAGATCGCCAAGGCCCTCAGCCTGGACGCGCGAGTGCTCATCATGGACGAGCCGACGGCCGTGCTCACCTCCGAGGAGGTCGACAAGCTCTTCGCGATCGTGCGCACGCTGCGCGAGGACGGCGTCGGGGTCGTCTTCATCACGCATCACCTGGAGGAGATCGCCGCCCTGGGTGACCGGGTGACGGTCCTCCGGGACGGCAGGAGCGTCGGGCAGGTGCCCGCCTCCACGCCCGAGGACGAACTCGTCCGGCTCATGGTCGGGCGCTCGATCGAGCAGCAGTATCCGCGCGAACGCGCCGATCGGGGCCCCGCGTTGCTGTCCGTCGAGGGACTCACCCGCGACGGCGTCTTCCACGACGTCAGCTTCGAGGTGCACGCCGGCGAGGTGGTCGGCATCGCCGGGCTGGTCGGCGCCGGCCGTACGGAAGTCGTGCGGGCCGTGTTCGGGGCCGACCCGTACGACAAGGGGGCCGTGAAGGTCGCCGGTTCCGCGATCCGCAAGGACGACGTCAACGCGGCGATGACCGCGGGCATCGGGCTCATCCCCGAGGACCGCAAGGGCCAGGGCCTGGTGCTGGACGCGTCGGTCGAGGAGAACCTCGGTCTGGTGACGCTGCGCTCGGCCACCCGGGCGGGGCTCGTCGACCTCAAGGGGCAGCGCGAGGCCGCCGAGCGGATCGCGGGGCAGCTCGGGATACGGATGGCGGGCCTCGGCCAGCACGTGCGCACGCTGTCCGGCGGCAACCAGCAGAAGGTCGTCATCGGCAAGTGGCTGCTCGCCGACACCAAGGTGCTGATCCTCGACGAGCCGACGCGCGGCATCGACGTCGGCGCCAAGGTCGAGATCTACCAGCTGGTCAATGAACTCACCGCCGCCGGTGCCGCCGTCCTGATGATCTCCAGCGATCTGCCCGAGGTGCTCGGCATGAGCGACCGGGTGCTGGTGATGGCGCAGGGCCGGATCGCCGGCGAACTCTCCGCCGACGAGGCGACCCAGGACGCCGTGATGGCACTCGCCGTCAGCACTCCGACCACCACGAGCACGACCACGACCGGAACGGAGGCCTCCCGTGGCCACTGACACGCTCAAGAGCACGACGGGCGCGGGTGCCGCCTCGGGCGGCCTGCGCCGTCTCCTGCTCGACAACGGCGCGCTCACCGCGCTCATCGTCCTCGTCGTCGCGATGTCGGCGCTGTCCGGCGACTTCCTGACGACCGACAACCTCCTGAACGTCGGCATCCAGGCGGCCGTCACCGCCATCCTCGCCTTCGGCGTCACCTTCGTGATCGTGTCGGCGGGCATCGACCTGTCGGTCGGCTCGGTCGCCGCGCTGTCCGCCACGGTCCTCGCCTGGAGCGCCACCTCGGCGGGCGTCCCGGTCTTCCTCGCCGTCCTGCTCGCCATAGCGACGGGCATCGTCTGCGGCCTGGTCAACGGCATCCTGATCTCCTACGGCAAGCTGCCGCCGTTCATCGCGACGCTCGCCATGCTGTCCGCGGCCCGCGGCCTGTCCCTCGTCATCTCCGAGGGCACCCCGATCGCCTTCCCCGATTCCGTCTCCCGCCTCGGGGACACGCTCGGCGGCTGGCTGCCGGTGCCGTTGCTCGTCTTGGTCGTGATGGGCCTGATCGCCGCGTTCGTGCTCGGCCGGACGTACATCGGCCGCTCGATGTACGCGATCGGCGGCAACGAGGAGGCCGCGCGGCTGTCCGGCCTGCGCGTGAAGAAGCAGAAGCTCGCGATCTACGCCTTCTCGGGAGTCTTCGCCGCCGTCGCGGGTGTCGTCCTCGCCGCCCGCCTCTCCTCCGCGCAGCCGCAGGCCGCCGACGGGTACGAGCTGGACGCGATCGCCGCGGTCGTCATCGGCGGCGCCTCCCTCGCGGGCGGCACGGGCAAGGCGTCCGGCACACTGATCGGCGCACTGATCCTGGCCGTGCTGCGCAACGGGCTGAACCTGCTGAACGTGTCGGCGTTCTGGCAGCAGGTCGTCATCGGCGTCGTCATCGCGCTGGCCGTGCTGCTCGACACCGCGCGCCGCAAGGCCGGGGTGACCCCGGTCGCGGGCGGCGCGGGCGGCGGCAAGGGCAAGCAGGCGACGACCTACGCGCTCGCGGCCGTGGTCACCGTCGCGATCGTCGGTGCCACGTCCTTCCTGCACAACGGCTCCTCCTCGGCGAGCACCCCGAAGATGGGCCTGTCGCTGTCCACCCTCAACAACCCCTTCTTCGTGCAGATCCGGGCGGGCGCCCAGGCCGAGGCGAAGAAGCTGGGCGTGGGCCTGACCGTCACGGACGCGCAGAACGACGCCTCCCAGCAGGCCAACCAGCTCCAGAACTTCACCACGTCCGGACTCGGCGCGATCATCGTCAACCCGGTCGACTCGGACGCGGCGAGCAACTCGGTGCAGGCCGCCGACCAGGCGAAGATCCCGGTCATCGCCGTCGACCGCGTCGTCAACAACGCGAAGACGGCCACCCTGGTCGCCTCCGACAACGTCACCGGCGGTGAACTCGCCGCCAAGACCATCGCCGAGAAGCTGGGCGGCAAGGGCAAGATCGTGATCCTCCAGGGCCAGGCCGGCACCTCCGCCGCCCGTGAGCGCGCCCAGGGCTTCGCGAACGGCCTCAAGGCCTTCCCGGGCATCCAGGTCGTCGCCCAGCAGCCCGCGGACTTCGACCGCACCAAGGGCCTCGACGTGATGTCGAACCTGCTCCAGGCCCACCCGGACGTCCAGGGCGTCATCGCCGCCAACGACGAGATGGCGCTCGGCGCGATCAAGGCGCTGGGCTCCAAGGCCGGAAAGTCGGTCTCGGTGGTCGGTTTCGACGGCACGCCTGACGGGCTGAAGGCGGTCGAGGGCGGCACGCTGTACGCGTCCGTGGCGCAGCAGCCGTCCCAGCTCGGGAAGATCGCCGTGGACAACGCGCTGAAGGCGCTCCAGGGGAAGAAGGTCGAGGAGACGGTGAAGGTGCCGGTGAAGGTGGTCACTAAGGAGAACGTGGCCGGGTTCAGCGGCTGACATCGGGGAACGGCGGGCGGTCACCCACGGTGGCCGCCCGCCCATGTCACTCACGTGGGGAGACAACTCATGTACGACTACGACCTCCTGGTCGTGGGGTCGGCCAACGCCGACCTGGTGATCGGTGTCGAGCGCCGGCCCGGTGCCGGCGAGACCGTGCTCGGCTCCGACCTGGCCGTCCACCCGGGCGGCAAGGGCGCGAACCAGGCGGTCGCGGCCGCCCGGCTCGGAGCCCGTACGGCTCTGCTGGCCCGCGTCGGCGACGACGCGTACGGCCGGCTGCTGCTCGACTCGCAGCGCTCGGCCGGCGTCGACACGGTGGGCGTCCTGGTGGGCGGTGCGCCGACCGGGATCGCGCTGATCACGGTCGACCCGTCCGGGGACAACAGCATCGTCGTCTCGCCGGGCGCGAACGGCCGGCTGACCCCCGAGGACGTCAGCGCCGCCGGGAGCCTCTTCCACGCCTCCCGGGTGGTCTCGGCGCAGCTGGAGATCCCGCTGGAGACGGTGGTGGAGGTCGTACGGAACCTGGCGCCGGAGAGCCGTTTCGTGCTGAACCCCTCGCCGCCGCGGCCCCTTCCGCAGGAGGTGCTGGCGGCGTGCGACCCGCTGATCGTCAACGAGCACGAGGCGAAGGTGATCCTGGGCTCGGCCGCCGTGGGGGACAGCCCGGAGGACTGGGCGCGGATCCTGCTCGCGAAGGGGCCGCGGTCGGTGGTGGTGACGCTGGGCGCGAAGGGCGCGCTGGTCGCCTCGGCGGAGGGTGTCTCCCGGGTGCCGTCCGTGAAGGTGAGCGCCGTGGACACGACCGGCGCGGGGGACGCGTTCACCGCCGCGCTGGCCTTCCGGCTGGGGACGGGTGAGTCCCTCGCGGAGGCGGCCGCGTACGCGACGCGGGTGGGGGCGGTGACCGTGACGAAGGAGGGCGCGCAGGCGTCCTTCCCGACGGCGGCGGAGGTCGCCGCACTGTGAAGCGGAACGGAATACTGAACCGTCATCTCGCCGGTGCGCTGGCCGAGCTGGGCCACGGGGACGGGGTGCTGGTGTGCGACGCGGGCATGCCCATTCCCGACGGCCCTCGGGTGGTGGACCTCGCCTTCCGGGCAGGGGTGCCGGCGTTCGCCGAGGTGCTGGAGGGGCTGCTGGCGGAGCTGGTCGTCGAGGGGGCGACGGCGGCGACGGAGGTGCGGGAGGCGAACCCGGAGGCCTCGGACCTCCTGGACGGGCATTTCCCGTCACTGGACCTGGTGTCGCACGAGCGGCTCAAGGAGCTTTCGGCCGGGGCCCGGCTGATCGTCCGCACGGGCGAGGCACGGCCGTACGCGAACGTGCTGCTGAGGTGCGGTGTCTTCTTCTGAGGCTTCCTCTTACGAGGCTTCTTATGAGGTTCCTCTTATGAGGTTGCTTCATCAAGGGGGCCCGGTCCGTCGACCGGGCCCCCTCGGCTTTCCCCTCCCGTCAGAACCCCCGCGATCCCCCCAGATCCCCTCCCAGAAAGTCCTGACGCCATGTACGACCCGCGGAGGACAGAAAGGGTTGCACGGCCAGACAAGATTTTCTTGCCGGATCCTTACCGGTTCCTCGGGAAGATCAGCGCGCGGGCCGGGTCAGCACGCGGGTGAGGCCGCCGTCGTCCTCCTCGACGTCCCTGACGTGCGCGAACCCGATCCTGCCGAGCAGGCGCAGCGAGGCCTCGTTCTGCGCGGCGACGGTGGCGTGCACCTCGGTCAGCCCGAGGACGTCGAAGCCGTAGCCCACGAGCGCCTCCGCCAGCTCCGTCCCGAGGCCGCTCCCCCAGGCCTCCGGGGCGAGGGCGTAGACGATCTCGTGGCCGTCGACCGCGTCCGTCCGCTTGATCTCCGCGTGCCCGACCAGTCGCCCGCCGCGCCGGACCGCCCACACGTCGAACAGGTCTTGGGCGTAGACCTTGGTGAAGATCCGCCCGAACAGGGCCCGGTCGTCCGCCTCGGCAGCGGGCCCGTCCCCCATCCACCGGGAGACCCTGGTGTCCTGGAAGAGGGCGACGAAGTCCTCCTCGTCCTTAGGGGTGTAGGCGTCGAGGAGCAGGCGGGCGGTGCGCAGGGTCGGGGGCATGGGAAGTGACGCTAGCCATGCGGACAGGGGAGTTCAACGCACTTTCCGCGAGATCGTCACGGGGTGCGGAAGCCGCGGAACGTCACGTGCTTCCGGTTGGTGAAGCCGAGTCGTTCGTAGAGGGCGATCGCTTCGGTGTTCGTGCCGGCCACGTGCAGGAAGGGACGTTGGCCTTGGGCCAGGATGCGGGTGACGAGGGCGGTGACCAGGCGGTTGGCGTGGCCTCGCCCGCGTGCCTCGGGGGCCGTGCAGACGGCGCTGATCTCGGTCCATCCCGGCGGCCGGAGCCGCTCGCCCGCCATGGCGACCAGGGTGCCGCCGTCGCGGACGCCGAGGTAGGTGCCGAGGTCCGGGGTCCGCGGCCAGAACGGCCCGGGGCGGGTTCGTGCGGCCAGGTCGAGCATCTCGGGCACATCCGCTTCGCCCAGTTCGACCACGTCGGGGCCGGTCGCGGGACGTGTCCCGGCGGGCCAGCTGCCGGCGGGCCGGCTGCCGGCGGGCCGGCTGCCGGCGGGCCAGATCATCTGGCGGCCTTCGAGGACGAAGACCGGCTCCCAGTCTGGCGGTGGGGTCGCCGGGCAGCTGAACATGTCGGCGAACGCGTCCGGGCCCAGGAGCCGTGCGAGATCGGCCCAGTCCGCCGCGTCGGCTTCGGCGGGGACCGCCGAGAAGGTCGCGACCTGCGGCAGGTAGGTGGCGGCCCGGCCCGCCCGGCGGCCGAGTTCCGCGTGGCGGCCTCGCAGCGACTCGCCCACCGGGTCGTCGAGTACCGCGGTGTCACCGCTGTCGAAGTTCGTCATCGTGAACCAGGCTACCTTTCGTCTCGGCGTGAATTCGGGGCGCAGGGCCCGTCTCGTCGGACCGACACGGCGTCGCAGTAAAGGAGTTGAACGTGGACGCGCAGGACACCGCCAGGCGACTGCGGTTGATCGGCGACGAAATGGCGGAGCGGTTCTACGAGCGGGCCGATGTCGTGCGGACGCTGCTGGTGACGCTGCTGGCCGGGCAGCACTCCCTGGTGCTCGGGCCGCCCGGAACGGCGAAGTCCGAGATGGCGCGGGAGCTCACGGGCCGGATCGAGGGCGCGGCCTACTGGGAGATCCTGCTGTCGAAGTTCACCGCGCCGACGAGGATGTTCGGCCCCATCGACGTCGCCGCGCTGGCCCGGGGCGAGTACCGCCAGGTCTACGACGGCCGCGCCACCACCGCGCACGTCGCGTTCATCGACGAGATCTTCAAGTGCTCCACCGCGGCGCTGAACGAGACGCTGGGCTATCTCAACGAGCGGATCTACCACCCCGAGAACGGCGGCGAGCCGATCCGCTGCCCCCTCATCGGTGCCATCACGGCGAGCAACGAACTGCCGAGTGAGGACGACGCGGCGGCGATCTACGACCGGCTGCTGGTGCGGATCGAGGTCGGGTACCTGGAGAACCCCTCGAACTTCGCCGCGCTCGTCCGGTCCGCCGTCCGGCGGCCGGCGGCACCGGCCAGGACCACCGTCGAGCTGGCCGCGCTGGAGCACGCGGTGCGCGAAGCCGTCCCGGCCGTGGACGTCCCGGACCCGATCGTCGACGCGGTGTGCACGCTGCGCGCCGCCCTGCGCCGCAAGGAACTCGTCGCCTCCGACCGCCGCTGGCGGCAGTCGGTGGGGCTGCTCCAGGCCTCCGCCTACCTCGACGGCCGCCCGGTGGTCGACGAGACCGACCTGTCGCTGCTGACGCACGTGCTGTGGGACTCCCCCGCCGACCGCCCCACCGTCGAGCGGGAGGTACTGCACCTGGTCAACCCCGACGCCAAGGAGGCGCTCGACCTGGCCGACACCATCGACGAGCTGGAGGCACAGCTCGACGCCATGGCCGGGCAGTCCCGCGAGGCCCTCAGCGACTGGGTCATCAAGAAGGCCCACAACAGGCTCGCCACGGCGGGCAAGCGGCTGGAGAAGCTCCGCGAGGAGGCCGTGGCAGCGGGCCGCTCCACCGCCGCCATCGACCGGGTCACCGGCCGCCAGCGCGCCGTCCGCGCCCGGGTTCTCACCGAGGCCCTCGGCATGGACGCGAGCATGGTGCAGGCGCAGCTCTGAATCCGGGGGTGACCATGGAGGACGGTGCTTCGAAGGGGCTGGACGAACTGACGAGCCTGGCCGGGAAGTGGCTGGGGCTGTCCTCCGCCGTGCCCGGGCGGCACACCGCGGTCGTGGTCGCGGACCGGTTCGACCGGATGACCTGGCGGGACACCTACGAGCAGTCGGCCGCGCTGCGCGAGCTGGCCGAGGAGCTGGAGGCGCGCCACGCCCACGCCGCCGACCTGCTGACGGATGTGTTCCTGGCCGCCTACAAGGCCGCCCCGCGGATGCGCGAGCCCGCCGAGATGGCTCCCTCCCGGCTGGCCGACCACCAAGTCGTGACCGCGCTGGTGGAGTCACCGGGGTTCAGCGAGCTGCGCCGGGAGACGGCCGGTGATCCCTACGCCGCCGCCATGGCCGTACTCGCCCAGGCCGCCGAGCTGCGGGGGTTGCTGGAGCGCACCCGGGAGGCCCGGGAACGGGCAGGTCAGGCGGAACAGGGACGGCAGGGCGCCGAAGACGCGGCGACCGCCGTGGCCGAGGCGCTGCGGCAGGCCGCCGAGGAGGCCGGGCAGGACGGCACCGTGCCCGGTCCGGCCGCCGACGCCGTAGGGCAGGCGGTCGAGACCGCCGAAGCCGCCGAGGCCGCCGCGCGGCAGGCCGCCCAGGACGCCGTACGGGCCCTCGGGGTGGCGGCCCCCGGCGTCCGGGTGGGTGCGCGGAGCGCGGCGGCGAAGGCCGCACAGGCCGTGCGGCAGGAGTCCGCGCTGCTGCGGGCGTGGGGCGTCGGCCCCGGCGAGCTGGAGCGGATGCCGTTCGACGAGCGCGCCCGGCTCGCCGAGCGGTTGCGCACCAGCCGGCTCGCGCGGTGGGCCGAGCTGATCGGCCGCTTCCGGCAGATGGCCAGGGGCGAGCGCGCCCGCAAGGTGGAGAACGCCACCGGGGAACTGGTCGGTGTGACGCTCGGCGACGACCTCTCCCGGGTCATCCCCTCGGAGCTGGCGGGCCTCGGTGTGCCCGAGCTGCGTGCGGTGTTCGCCGTGCGTTACGCCGCCGGGGAGCTGATGCTCTACGACAGTCAGGGGGAGCAGTCCACCGGCCAGGGCGCGATCATCGCGTGCGTGGACACCTCGCACTCGATGTACGAGGCCGGGCCCGGCGGGATCACGCGGGAGGCGTGGGCCAAAGGGTGCGCCCTGGCGCTGCTGGACCAGGCACGCGAGGCGGGGCGCGACTTCGTCGGCATCCTGTTCTCCGCCCCCGGCCGACTCCAGGTCTTCCGCTTCCCGGCCGGCCGGTCCGCCGGCACGGACCGGGTCCTCGACTTCGCGGAGACCTTCCTCGGCGGCGGCACCAGCTACCAGACGCCGCTGTCGGCGGCCGGTGAGCTGCTGGAGGAGGAGTTCGGCGACACGGCCCGCAGGCGCGGCGACATCGTGATGATCACCGACGACGACTGCGGCGTCACGGAGGAGTGGATGCGCGGCTGGAACGACGCCAAGCGCCGGCTCGGCTTCCGGGTGTTCGGCGTGGTTGTCGGCGCCCCGCGCGTGGGCGAGGCCGGCTCGGTGCTGGAGGCGCTGTGCGACAACCTCCGCTCCGTCGAGGACCTCACGGACGTCCACGCGGCCGCGGACCTGTTCCGCGTGATCTGACCGCGCGCCCCCCGTCACGCCGAGTCGTTCAGCAAGCGGTTCAGGTGGTCGCGGCCCGGGCCCAACAGGGCGGGCAGGTCGGGGGCCGACTCGTACCAGCGCTTCTCGTACTCCCAGCACAGCCAGCCGTCCCAGCCGTGCCGGGAGAGGACCTCCACGCACTCGGCCAGCGGCAGGACGCCCTCGCCGAGCGGCAGCGGGGTCGTGTCCTCGGCGGAGGCGATGTCCTTGACCTGGACGTAGCCGAGGTGCGGGGAGAGTGCCGCGTAGGTCTCCGAGGGCTGTTCGCCGCCCAGCCAGGTGTGCATCACGTCCCACAGCGCGCCGACCTGGCGGTGGCCGACCAGCCCGAGGACGCGCATCGCGTCGGCGGCGGTGCGGTGCGAGTCGTGGGTCTCCAGGAGGACGCGGACGCCCAGGTCGTTCGCGTACTCGGCGGCCGTGCCCAGCCGCCGGGCGGCCGTCGCGTCGGCCTCCTCCGGGGTCTGGACGTCCAGGTCGCCGCCGGGGAAGACCCGGATGTACGGGGCGCCGAGGTCGCGGGCCAGGTCGAGGAGGGAACGGATCTCGGCCAGGACGGGTTCGTCGTCGCCCGGCGCGGCGACGCGCGCGTAGCCCGCCAGGCCCAGGAGCTCTACGCCCGACCCTTTGAACTGTGCCGCGACATCGGTCCGTTCGGCGGAGCCGAGACCGGGGTGGATCGGTTCCTCGGGGTGGGCGCGCAGCTCCACACCGTGGTAGCCGTGCGCGGTCGCGAGCCGCAGGACGTCGGGCAGGGGCAGGCCGGGGACACCGAGGGTGGAGAACGCCAGCTTCATGTGGACGGACCCTACCCGGCAGCCCGGCCGGCGACTCCCCTAGACCCTGCCGTCACATTCCCGTCGTCCGCCCGAAGGGCGGGCCCCGCGGCGTCAGGTGCGTGCTCTCGCCGTGCCGGGCGCAGGCCCGCGTACTGGTTGTACGTGGGTCTGCGCCCGGTGCGGCGAGAGGGCGTGATGGCGTCGCGGGGCGGGCGGGAATTTGACGGCAGGGCCTAGGTCACTCGGGTGTTGCGAGAAGATCCAGTCGCCAGTCCTGGCCGACCAGGTCATGGCCGAAGGAGCGGTGCGGTTTCTCCGCGACCAGCACGAAGCCGTGGCGCTGGTAGATGCGGCGGGCCGCCGAGAGGATGTCGTTGGTCCACAGGACGACCTCGCGGTAACCGGCCTCGCGCGCGAAGGCGACGACGGCCCCGACCAGCCGGTCCCCGATGCCCAGGCCGCGCGCGTCCGGCTCGACGAGCAGCAGCCGGAGCCGGGCGGCCCCCGGAGCGTCGTCCCGTACGACCATCACGCACCCCACCGGCCGGCCGTCCAGCTCTGCGATCCACGTCCGCTCCAGATGCGGGTCGTGGTCCTCGGCGTAGTCGGCGACGATCCGGGCGACCAGGCCCTCGTAGTCGGCGTTCCACCCGTACTCGGCGGCGTACAGCGCGGCGTTGCGCTGCACGATCCAGCCCAGGTCGCCGGGGGCGGGCTCGCGCAGGACGACGTCCTCGGGGCGTGGCGCCCGGCCCTCGCCCAGGATCGTCCGGACGGTCCGCATCGCCTCCGCCAGCCGCGGCCGGTCCTCGGCGCGCACGGTGTCCAGCATCGCCTCGACCGTCTCCCGCGCCCGCTCGTCGAGGAGCGCGGCGGCCTCCCGGCCGCGTTCGGTGAGGGTGACACTGCGCCGGCGCGGATCCGTCTCGGACGGTCCGCGCTCGACCAGCCCGTCCTCCTCGAACTTGTTGAGGATGCGGCTCAGGTACCCGGCGTCCAGGTGCAGCTGCGTCCGCAGGTCGGCGGCGTCCGTGCGCGGCGCGTGCGCGAGTTCGTAGAGCACGCGGGACTCGGTGAGGGTGTAGGGCGCGTAGAGGTGACGGCCGTAGTCGAGCGCGCCGATGACGTTCGTGTAGAAGCGGTTGAAGGAGCGGATGTCCTGGACGGTCATGGCCACGACCCCCGATGCTTGACTCAGTCAGATATTCCCATCGAGGCCGAGCCTAGACGGCCGGGACGCCCGGGACCAGGGGCCTTCCTTAGGATCAGCGGGCGGCTCACAGGAAGACGCCGGCGATGTGGAGTCCGGCCACCGCTCGACGGTGTTGCGCTGCTTGTAGGTCTCGCTACAGGGCGGACGCGGCGATGACCGCGGTGAGAGCGGCGACCGTGGTGCGGATCGTGTCTCCGAGTGCCGCGGCCTGACCTTGCCCCTCGGCGATAGCGGCCAGACGGTACTCGCGTGCCTCCGCCCCGGGGCCCTGCGGCATGACGGTCTGGAGGCTTGCGTGGTGCAGTACGGTGATCATCGCCGCCGTGCGCTCATCGGGCTCCTGGCCCTGTGCGAGGACGGCCGCCAGCCGTCCTCGCAATGCCGCGAGTTCCGACCGTCCCGTGACCGGGTGCTTCACCGATCCGAAGGCGCCGAGGACCCGTCGTCCCTGCTCCCGTACCAGTCCCTTCTCCAGCAGCCCCTGGTACGCCGTGTCGAGTGCCTTCTCGCGTACGGCCAGAAGCCACTCGCGGGGCGCCTCCTCGGGATGGCTCCGCATGCGCTCGGCCATGGCCGTGGCCGCCGGATCCCCCGGAGTCGACGCTCCAGCGACGACGAGTGCGCCGTCACGCTCCGTCAGGCGCCCGGAGAAGCTCAGCTCCAGCAAGGCGGCCGCCGAAACCGCAAGGGACACCCGCAGCGGTGCTTCGCGCAGGGTGCCCGCCTCTTCGTCCAGTGCGAGCAGTACGATCTGCTCGCCGATTGTCAGTTCCTTGGTCATGGGATCCCCCTCTCAACAGAGAGATGAGCGAACGGAAGCTGGGGTTCCCGGCACGCGAGTGAAGTCGGCGTTCCAGGAAGTCAATTGCTGGCATTGCCCTGACCCGCCTGACACCGCGGCGTGTGCAGTGGATCAGTGAAGACGCCTTGGTGTACTCCCCTGCACCGGAAGACCGGATGGCTCATCGCGGGCGTCGGAGGGCGGCTCGGACGTGACGTGCACACCCAGTTGACCGCTCAGATGCGGTGGGGACCGACTGCACGTGACCGACGCCCGGGCCTGTCAACGAGACACGTTTTCCCCGGCGCCCTGCCGGACTTCGGGACCTGTCTGCGTGGTGCGTGGCGTCTTCCATGCCTGAAGCGATCAATACACCTAGTCTCCGGTGACCGGCCGGTAGACGCACACCTGGGCGCCGGTCTTGGCGGTGGTCGTGGAGACCAGCTCCATCGGGCGCTTGCCGCCGTCGGCGGGGAAGATCGTCTTGCCGCCGCCCAGCAGCACCGGCATGACGACGAGCTGGAGCTCGTCGACCAGGCCCTCGGACAGGAGCGTGCGCACGAGCGTCGGGCTGCCCATCATCGCGAGGTCGCCGCCCTCGGCCTCGTGCAGCTCCCGGATGCGGGCGACGGCCTGGTCACCGGGGATCAGCGAGGTGTTGTTCCAGGTGAGGTCGGCCTCGCCGAGGGTGCTGGAGACGACGTACTTCTTCAGCGAGTTCATCCGGTCGGCGAACGGGTCCCCGGCCCGCTCGGGCCAGGCGGCCGCCATCGTCTGCCACGTACGCCGCCCGAACAGCAGCGCCTCGGCCCGCCCGAGCCCCTCGTCGAAGGCACCGCCGAGAACCTCCTCGTCGAAGTACGGATGCGACCACCCACCGTGCGCGAACCCGCCGTCGGTGTCCTCCTGCGGCCCGCCCGGGGCCTGCACGACGCCGTCCAGGCTGATGAACTCGGTGATCACGATGCGCATGGTCTCTCTCCTGTGTTCTCGCTCGGGCGATGACGGCAGTACAGACCGGGGGACGACGCGAAACTCATCGCCGGTGCGGCCGGGGAACCGACGTCCGGGACATGGTGTCCTGGGGGTGACGGCCGCGCACGACGAACGCGCCGATCGGTACGGCAAGTTGCCGCCACCGGCGGCAATGCCACCGAGGGCATGACCCGAGTGCTGCCGGAACCGTGCCTCAGCCACGACCCTGCCCGTCCGGCGCTTGAGGACGAGGCCGTTCAGGCCGAAGCGGGGGCCCGCGGGCGGCAGCCCCCGGCAGGCCCGGCCCCCGATGCCGGGGTCAGGAATCCCGCGGCACCCCGGAGGAACCCCGCACCATCAACTCCCCGCGCACCGACGCGATCCCCCCGGGCGGCGCCTCCTCCCGCCCCATCGCGATCCGACCGGCCCGCGCCCCGGCCTCCGCCAGCGGCAACCGCACCGTCGTCAGCGCGGGCACCGCGTCGATGCTGAACGGCAGATCGTCGAACCCGGCCACCGACACGTCCTCCGGAATCCGCAGCCCGGAGTCCCGCAGCGCGGCGCACGCCCCCAGCGCGACGGAGTCGTTCGCGGCGACGACCGCCGTCAGCGACGGGTCGCGCCGCAGCAGTTCCAGCGTCGCCTCGTAGCCGGACCGCCGGTCGTAGCGCCCGTGCACCGTCCACCGGGGGTCCTCCTCGATGCCGTGCGCGGCGAGCGCGGCCCGGTGCCCCTCCAGCCGGTGCCGGGTGGTGGTCCGTTCCTCCGGGCCCGCGATGTAGCCGAGCCGCCGGTGCCCGAGCCCGATCAGGTGCTCGGTGAGTTCCTGCCCGCCCCCGCGGTTGTCGAAGGTCAGCGCGATCGCCCCGGTCTCCGGCGCCGGCGGGCGTCCGCACAGCACGACCCGCGTCCCGGCGTCGGCCAGCTTCCGCACCTTGGCGTCCATGGCCGCCTGGTGCGCCGCGTCCTCGATCGCCCCGCCGGTCAGCACCACGGCCGCCGCCCGCTGGCGCTGCAACAGGGTGAGATACGTCAGCTCCCGCTCGGGAGAGCCCCCCGTGTTGCAGACCACCGCGAGTCTCTCCCCGCCCGCGCGGCCGCCCGGCCCGCCGATCTCGGCCTGGATCGCGCTCGCCATGATTCCGAAGAACGGGTCGGCGATGTCGTTCACCAGGATCCCGACCAGGTCGGAGGTGGCGGCGGCCAGGGCGCTCGCGGGCCCGTTGAGCACGTAGTCCAGCTCGTCCACGGCCTTCAGCACCCGCTCCCGGGTGGATGCGGCCACGGGGTAGTTCCCGTTCAGCACGCGCGACACCGTCGCGGGCGAGACCTGCGCGCGGGCCGCCACGTCCGCCAGGGTCACCGTCATCTCGTCGTCCTCCGGTCGCGCATCTCGTCGTCCGCCCTCGTACACATGCAGAGTCGCCCTCGTACACATACAGACCTGTGGCCTTGGTTCCGCCAGACCTGTGCCCTTGGTTCCGACGAACCTGTGGCCTTGGTTCCAACCAAACCTGTGGCCATGGTTCCGAGCAGACCTTAAGCCCCCGACCCCTGGTTGTTCGCCCCCTCGAACAACTCGTCCTGGTCACGGTCTTGTCCGGACCGAGGTTCAGAGGCTAGCTTCTTCATGTATAGAAAGCGCTTGCTGTACCGCTCATCAGTGGGGCGTACGCGGCGCGACGACCGCGTACGAAGGGAACGACGTGACACGCAAGACGGTGCGTATCGCCATGAACGGCGTGACCGGGCGCATGGGCTACCGCCAGCACCTGGTCCGCTCCATCCTCGCCCTGCGCGAGCAGGGCGGCCTCGACCTCGGCGACGGCACCGTGCTGTGGCCCGAGCCGATCCTGGTCGGTCGCCGTGAGCACGCGCTCAAGGCGCTGGCCGAGCGGCACGGGCTGGAGCACGTCTCGACCGACCTGGACGCGGTCCTCGCCGACGAGACGGTGGACATCTACTTCGACTCCCAGGTCACCTCCGCCCGCGAGGAGGCCCTCAAGAAGGCCATCGCGGCCGGCAAGCACATCTACACCGAGAAGCCCACGGCCACCGGCCTCGACGGCGCCCTGGCCCTGGCCCGCCTGGCGAACGAGGCCGGCATCAAGCACGGCGTCGTCCAGGACAAGCTCTTCCTCCCCGGCCTGCTCAAGCTGAAGCGCCTCATCGACGGCGGCTTCTTCGGCCGGATCCTGTCCGTGCGCGGCGAGTTCGGCTACTGGGTCTTCGAGGGCGACTGGCAGGCCGCCCAGCGCCCGTCCTGGAACTACCGCGCCGAGGACGGCGGCGGCATCGTCGTCGACATGTTCCCGCACTGGGAGTACGTCCTGCACGAGCTGTTCGGCCGGGTGAAGTCCGTCCAGGCCATCGCCACCACCCACATCCCGCAGCGCTGGGACGAGAACGGCAAGCCCTACGACGCCACCGCCGACGACGCCGCGTACGGCATCTTCGAGCTGGAGGGCGGCGCCATCGCCCAGATCAACTCCAGCTGGACCGTGCGCGTCAACCGCGACGAGCTCGTCGAGTTCCAGGTGGACGGCACCGAGGGTTCGGCGGTGGCCGGCCTGCGCAACTGCCGCGTCCAGCACCGCTCGGCCACGCCCAAGCCGGTCTGGAACCCGGACATCCCCGCCACCGAGGTCTTCCGCGACCAGTGGCAGGAGATCCCGGACAACGCCGAGTTCGACAACGGCTTCAAGGCGCAGTGGGAACTGTTCCTCAAGCACGTGTACGCCGACGCCCCCTACCACTGGGACCTGCTCGCCGGTGCCCGTGGTGTCCAGCTCGCCGAGCTGGGCCTGAAGTCCTCGGCCGAGGGCCGCCGCATCGACGTTCCGGAGATCCAGCCGTGACCATCCGACTCCCGGACAGCAACGGGGCGACGCGGACGTACGAGCCGCGCACCGAACCGCTCCTGGTGAGCCCCGGCACGCCCTTCACCTCCCGCACGGTCTACTCGGCGGCACACGTCGTCGCCGACCCGTACGCGGACGTCTCCCCCGACTCGCCCGCCGCAGTCGACTGGGACGCCACCCTGGCCTTCCGCCGGCACCTGTGGTCGCAGGGCCTCGGCGTCGCCGAGGCGATGGACACCGCCCAGCGCGGCATGGGCCTGGACTGGGCGGGCGCGGCCGAGCTGATCCGCCGGTCGGCGGCCGAGGCGAAGTCGGTCGGCGGTCTCATCGCCTGCGGTGTGGGCACCGACCAGCTGTCGGCCACCGAGATCGGCTACCCGCACAGCCTGGCGGAGATCCGTGCCGCGTACGAGGAGCAGCTCGCGGTCGTCGAGGAGTCCGGCGCGCGGGCGATCCTGATGGCCTCCCGGGCCCTGGCGGCGGTCGCCAAGGGGCCGGAGGACTATCTGGAGGTCTACGGCCACCTGCTGCGCCAGGCGTCCGAGCCGGTGATCCTGCACTGGCTCGGCCCGATGTTCGACCCGGCGCTGGAGGGCTACTGGGGCGCGACGGACCTGGACGCCGCCACCCACACCTTCCTGGACGTCATCGCCGCCCACCCGGACAAGGTCGACGGCATCAAGGTCTCGCTGCTGGACGCGCAGCGCGAGATCGACATCCGCCGCCGTCTGCCGCAGGGCGTGCGCTGCTACACGGGTGACGACTTCAACTACCCTGAGCTGATCGCCGGCGACGAACAGGGCTTCAGCCACGCCCTGCTGGGCATCTTCGACCCGCTGGGCCCGCTGGCCGCCGAGGCGGTCCGGGTGCTCGACACGGGGAACACGCAGGGCTTCCGCGACCTGCTGGACCCCACGGTCGGACTCTCCCGGCACCTCTTCCAGACCCCGACCCGCTTCTACAAGACGGGCGTGGTGTTCCTGGCCTGGCTGGCCGGCCACCAGTCCCACTTCACGATGGTCGGTGGCCTCCAGTCGGCCCGTTCGCTGCCGCACCTCGCGAAGGCCTACGAACTCGCCGACGGGCTGGGCCTGTTCCCCGACCCGAAGCTGGCGGAGGAGCGGATGAAGAACCTGCTGAGCGTGTACGGGGTGGACCAGTGAGCGAAGGACTGGAGCGCTTCTCCATCAACCAGATGACGGTGAAGCAGCTGTCGATGCCGGAACTGGTCGAGTCCTGCGGCGACCTGGGCATCACGAACGTGGGCCTGTGGCGCGAGCCGGTCCAGACGTACGGACTGGAGGCCACGGCCAAGCTGGTCCGGGACACGGGCCTGACGGTGACAACGTTGTGCCGGGGCGGCTTCTTCACGGCCATCGACCCGCGCGAGCGCGCTGAGGCCCTGGCCGACAACCGCCGGGCGATCGACGAGGCGGCGACGCTGGGCACCGACACCCTGGTCCTTGTCTCGGGCGGACTCCCGGCGGGCTCGAAGGACCTGCACGGGGCCCGCGAACGCATCGCGGACGCCCTGTCGGAACTGGGCCCCTACGCGGAACGGCACGGCGTCCGCCTGGCCATCGAGCCGCTGCACCCGATGTACGCCTCCGACCGCTGCGTGGTGTCGACGCTGGGCCAGGCCCTGGACCTGGCCGAACGCTTCCCGGCGCACCAGGTCGGGGTCACGGTCGACACGTACCACATCTGGTGGGACGACACGGCTCCCGCGCAGATCGCCCGGGCGGGGGCGGGCGGCCGGATCCACACCTTCCAGCTCGCCGACTGGACGACTCCGCTCCCGCAGGGCGTGCTGACCGGCCGCGGCCAGATCGGCGACGGCTCGATCGACATGCGGGAGTGGCAGCGGTACGTGGAGGCCGCGGGCTACACCGGTGCCATCGAGGTGGAGCTGTTCAACGACGGGCTGTGGGCGAGGGACGGACGGGAGGTGCTGGCGGAGACGGCGGCGCGGTTCGTCGAACACACCCTGTGAGCCGAAGGCACCCGGTGAGCCGAACACACCTTGTGAGTCGAGCACACCTGTGATCCGTCACGGTCGTAGGCCACGCCCCCGCCGGCCTACGACCGTGCGAGGAACCCGTTCACCCGTTCCTCCAGCCGCTCGCGGCACCCCGGCCACTCCGGTGCCGTCACCGAGAAAATCGCGGAGTCGCGCAGCCGGCCTTCCTCGCCGGGGGCCCATGACCGGGACCAGTTCCGCAGCACGCCTTCGAAGCGGGCTCCCACGCTCTCGATGGCCGCGCGGGAGCGGCTGTTGCGGGCATCGGTCTTCAGGTCCACGCGCGAGACGCCCCACTCCTCGAAGGCGTGCCGGAAGAGGAGGAGCTTCGCCTCGGCGTTCACGCCCGTGCCCTGGGCCGAACGGGCGAGCCAGGTGAAGCCGACCTCCACGGCGTCGAGTCGGTCGTCCGAGAGCCAGGAGCGCGGCTCCCAGTACGCCGTGGCGCCGACCGCTCGTCCCGTGGCCGTCGAGATCTGCGCGTAGGGAGCGAGCCGCCCCGTCGCCGCGCGGGCGAGCTGCGCGTCGATGTAGGCGTCCACCTCGTCGGCAGCCGGTACCCAGGTGAAGGCGTAGGTCTCCCGGTCCTCCGTCGCCGCCAAGGCCAATTCGGCGGCGTGCCGGTGGCCCAACGGCTCCAGACGGACCAGAGCACCCTCCAGGACGGGTCCTTGCAGTGCGAAGCTCACGCGGGCAAGCCTTCCCTACGCGGCCCGGGACGTCGAACGAAATACCCCGCACCCGCAGCCGGGTGTGCGGCGAGCGGTGGCCGGAAGGGGTGGCTCATCCGTCCCGTCGAACCCCTGCTTCCCCCCTGTACCGACTTCCGGAAATCCGGCCCGCGCCGGGAACCCGGCCCGGACTCCCGTCGTCCAATCGCAGGCCGCCGGAGAGTCACCACGGTGCGGTGTCGGCCCTCGCTGCTGGCTGCGATCGCTGACCACCCTCTCCGCCGTACCGCGGCCGGCGGCACCGCCGCCATCGGCGCGTCCCCCTCCAACCGCGCCGGTGGCGGCCCCTGCGCGGTTAGTGTGCGTTCCCTTGACTGGCAGAAACTTCCCGGTTACTGGTGGGCCGTTGGAAGTTTCCTTCAGCGGATCCCAGTGGATCACCTCCGGAAGGAGCGCAAGTGCACGACACCGGCACGGGAAGCACGGGAAGCACGGGAAGCACCGCACAGCCCTCCAGACGCACCGTCCTCGCCGCCACGGCCGGCGCCGCCGGCGCCCTCGCGGCCGCCGGGCCCTCGTACGCGGCCGACGCCCCCGACGACAGGCGGCTGCGCGCCCTCGTCTCCCGCATGACGCTGGAGGAGAAGGTCGGCCAGCTCTTCGTGATGCGGGTGTACGGCCACTCCGCCACCGCCCCCGACCAGGCCGACATCGACGCCAACCTCAAGGAGATCGGGGTCCGTACGGCCGCCGAGCTCGTGGCGAAGTACCGGGTCGGCGGCATCATCTACTTCGCCTGGGCCCACAACACCCGCGAGCCGCACCAGATCGCGGCTCTGTCCGACGGCATCCAGCGGGCCTCCCTGGAGCTGCCGCGCGGGCTGCCCGTGCTCATCTCCACCGACCAGGAGCACGGGATCGTCGCACGGGTGGGCAGGCCCGCGACGCTCTTCCCGGGCGCCATGGCCGTCGGCGCGGGCGGGTCGCGGTCCGACGCCCGCAGCCTCGGGCGGATCGCGGGGCGTGAGCTGCGGGCGATGGGCATCCGGCAGGACTACTCCCCCGTGGCCGACGTGAACGTCAACCCGGCCAACCCGGTCATCGGCGTACGGTCCTTCGGGGCCGACCCGAAGGCGGTGGCCGCGCTGGTGGCCGCCGAGGTCGCCGGGTACCAGGGGTCCGGGGTAGCCGCGACCGCCAAGCACTTCCCCGGGCACGGGGACACCAACGTCGACAGCCACACCGGCTTCCCGACCATCACGCACAGCCGGGAGGTGTGGGAGAAGCTGGACGCACCCCCGTTCCGGGCGGCGATCGCCGCGGGCATCGACTCGATCATGACGGCGCATCTGATGGTCCCGGCCCTGGACGACTCCGGCGACCCGGCGACCCTCTCCCGCCCGATCCTCACCGGCATCCTCCGCGAACGGCTCGGCTACGACGGGGTCGTGGTCACGGACTCCCTCGGCATGGAGGGCGTGCGGACCAAGTACGGCGACGACCGGGTGCCGGTGCTCGCGCTGAAGGCGGGCGTGGACCAGCTCCTCAACCCGCCGGATCTGGACCTCGCCTGGAACGCGGTCCTCGCGGCCGTGCGCAGCGGCGAGCTGACCGAGGCGCGGCTCGACGCGTCGATCCTGCGGATCCTGCGGCTGAAGACGAAACTGGGCCTGTTCCGCGCGCCGTACGTCGGTCAGGAGGGTGTCGACCGCGCGGTCGGCACCCGGGCGCATCTGGCGGCGGCCGACCGGATCGCCGAGCGGACCACGACCCTGCTCGTCAACGAGGGGCGGCTGCTGCCGCTGTCCCGGCGCCGGTACCCCAAGGTGCTGGTGGTCGGGGCCGATCCGGCCTCGCCGTCGGGGACGACCGGGCCGCCGACCGGGGTGCTCGCCGCCGCGCTGACCGGCCTCGGGTTCACCGCCACCGCCCTGTCGACCGGCACGGCCCCGTCGGCGACGACCGTCGCGCGAGCGGTCGCGGCGGCGCGGGACGCGGACGCGGTGGTGGCGGCGACGTACAACGTCACGGCGGGCAGCGGCCAGAAGACGCTGGTCGAGCAGCTCGTGGCGACGGGGAAGCCGGTCGTGGCGGTCGCGATCCGCAATCCGTACGACGTGGCCCAGCTGCCCTCGGTCCCGGCGTGCCTCGCGGCGTACTCCTGGACCGACGTCGAACTGCGGGCCGCCGCACGGGCGATCGCGGGACGGGTGACTCCCCGCGGGAAACTGCCCGTGCCGGTGCAGCGGGCGGATGATCCGGAGCAGGTGCTGTACCCGATCGGATACGGGCTGACGTACTAGACGTACGCCACGGACCGGGCGCACCACCCCCAAGGTGCGCAAACCCACCCAGGTGCCTGGCATGCGCCCCTGCGGGGGGCCACGCTGGGCTGGGGCTCTTCTGGGGGACGGCAATGCGCGTGAGAAGTTCGGCGGGGGTGGTGTGGGGGCTGCTGGTGCTGGTCGGTGTGTTGCTGACCGGGTGTCAGAGTCCCTCGGCGGGTGTCGCGGAGGACGGGCGGCTGGGCGGGCCGGAGTCGGGGAGCACGGCTGCCGGGTCGGCGCCGGCGACCCGGCCGTCCGGGTACGGGGCGGTGTTCCTCGCGGTCGACGAGTGCAGTTCGTTCGGCACGACGAGCTTCACCGAGGTGCCGTGCGCCGGTGAGCGGGCGGCGGCCCGGGTCGTGGCACGACACGACGGCACGGTCCGGGACGGGCCGCGCTGCCCGGCGACCACGGACTTCGTGCTGCACATCAGCGAGCAGCGGCCCTCGTCCGACGAGGACGGCGACGGGGCCGTGCCGCAGGGCTACGCCTGTATGCGCAACCTCCAGCCGCCGCACCCGGGCGACCCGGGCGGCGGGGGCGGGCCGCGCACCATCGTCGGTGACTGCGTCTACAGCTCCGGCGACGAGCAGGTCCGCGAGACCTCGTGCGACGGGAAGGGCAGGCCGGAGCCGGAGTACAAGGTGACCGAGGCGGTCGCCCGTCGCGCCGACTGCCCCGTCACGACCGCTCTGTACGTCCGGCTCGGGGGCGAAAGGCCCGTGGGGTGCGCCCGGCCGCTGTGAGCAGCCGGGCGCGACGACACGGACGGGCCACTGGCCTTACGGCCGCAGCGTCATCTCACGCTGTACGTCCCGCTTGTCGAGCTTGGCGTCGAACTTCGCCAGCGGCTTGGCCGCCTGCGGGTCCGCCTGCACCGAGCTGGTGGCGACACCGGCCCAGTCGAGGATGCGGGCGGTGGCCAGGGCCTTCTGCTCGGGCACGAGGCCCGCGACGTTGGCACCGTGGTTCATGCCGGGGGCGGTCATCACGTAGGAGTCCTTCGCGCCCTTGCCGACGCGGAAGGGCTCCGCGCCCCACGGGTCGTTCTGGCCGTAGACGAACAGCATCCGCCGGGCGTTGTGGCGGACCCAGGTGTCCACGTCCCGCATCGCCGACGGCTGGAACTTCATCGGGATGTCCCGGGGGACGAAGTTGCGCGGCGGCTGGTAGCCGTAGCGGATGTACTGCTTCTCGATGTGCGGGAAGCCGATGGTCGGCGCGCCGAGCTGCGTGCCGGCCTGGTAGTAGTACGGCGTGTAGGTCGTCAGGCCCTGGTCGGCGTAGGCGGAGAAGCCGGAGATCGTGTCGACGGAGTCCCAGATCTCGTCGTCGGTGGCGTTCTTCGCGTCGGCCGGGATCTGGTCGCAGTCCTTCAGCAGGCTGTACTGCCAGAAGCCCCACACGTAGTCGAGGACGGTCGCCTCGAAGGCCTTGTCCAGGCTGCCGATGGTGTTGAAGGTGAGGCCGTTGTCCTGCGCGTAGGCCGCGTACTTCTTCTCCAGCGGCTCGCGGCGCACCAGCGCCTCGCGCTGCACGCCGTTCAGCCGGTCGCGGCACTCCTTGCTGCCGACGCCGGCGAAGAAGCGGTCGTAGGCGGAGTCCTCCTTGTTCACCACGTCGTTGGGGGCGACGTAGGCGACCACGCCGTCCATGTCACGCGGGTAGAAGCGCTCGTAGTAGGTGGCGGTCATGCCGCCCTTCGAGCCGCCCGTGGAGATCCACTTCTTGCCGTAGATGCCCTTCAGCGCCTTGAAGACGCGGTGCTGGTCGCTGGCCGCCTGCCAGATGTCCAGCTTGGACCAGTCGGCCGGGGAGGGCCGGGACGGGGTGAAGAAGCGGTACTCCAGGGAGACCTGGTTGCCGTCCACGATCTGGGTCGGCTCGCTGCGGCGAGGCGTCGTGGAGACGTTGTAGCCGCTGGTGAAGAAGACCGTCGGGCGCGCGACGTCCTTGTGCAGCACGGTGATGCGCTGCTGGAACGTGCCCTTCGACGGCTTCCGGTGGTCGACCGGCTGGGTGTAGTTCAGGACGAAGAAGCGGTAGCCGGTGTACGGCTTCTCCTCGACCAGGCTCATGCCCGGTATGGAGAGCAGCCTTTCCTTGATGTCGGTGGTGCCGTCGGTGCCGGTGGCGTCGGCGGCGGTGGCCGCTCCCGCCGTGCCCAGTGTGCCTATGAGCACCGTGAGCGCCAGCAGCCATCTGAGCGCCTTGCGCATGCGCACTCCCCTGTGAGACAGATGTGCGCCGGAAGCTAGCGGACCAACTCCCCTCAGCACCAGGGGACATGGGGATTACCCTCTATGCGCCGGGCGTCAGCACAGGATCCAGCCGGAGCTGACCGAGCCCTGCCCCACCCTGCCCTTCAGCCATACGCAGCGGCGTCCGGCGTGCACCATCACCGGACCGGCGTGGTAGGCGAAGCGGCCCTCGTCGACGACGGGGCGGCTGCCGCGTGCCTGCACGCTCACCGACATCTTCCGCTTCACGCCGGGCTTCCTGGTGACGGTCACGGCGCAGACGTAGGCGCCGCGTTTGTAGACGAGCACGGTTCCGGTGGAGAAGGGCAGGGCGCGGACCTTGCGGCCGGGACACGCGGCGGAGGCGGCGGCCTGTGCCTCGCCCGGTGCCGCGACGGCCAGCAGGCCGGAGGCGGTCAGCACGGCCAGGCCCAGCGCGAGCCGCCGGCGTATCGCTCCACTGTCCACTGTCGTCCTCCCGTACCGCGTCGTGCGCGACCATCGGCGTACAGGTGTACGGACGCATGGCGTATGTCGGACGGTTGCGCGAGCGGGACGAAAACGCCGGTCGCGGGCCTCACCGGGACGCGCCGACCGGCTCCTCCGGCTCGGCGGCGCCGATGAACGTCCGCCACAGCTCGGCGTACCGCCCGCCGCGCGCGAGCAGCTCCTCGTGCGTGCCGTCCTCGGCGACCCGGCCGTGGTCCATGACGACGACCCGGTCGGCGCGGGCGGCGGTGGTGAGGCGGTGGGCGACGACGAGGGTGGTGCGGCGGCCCGCGAGGCGGTCGGTGGCCTGGTTGACCTGGGCCTCGGTGGCCAGGTCGAGGGCGGCCGTCGCCTCGTCGAGCAGCAGGATGTCCGGGTCGACCAGTTCGGCGCGGGCCAGGGCGATGAGCTGACGCTGGCCGGCGGAGAGGTTGCGGCCGCGCTCGGCGACCTCGTGGAGGTAGCCGCCCTCGAGCGTGGCGATCATCTCGTGCGCGCCGACCGCCCGGGCCGCCGCCTCGACCTCGGCGTCGGTGGCGTCGGGGCGGCCGTAGGCGATGGCGTCGCGGACGGTGCCCTGGAAGAGGTACGCCTCCTGCGGGACGACCCCCAGACGGTGCCGGTACGAGGTGAGGTCGAGGGCGCGCAGGTCGGTGCCGTCGACGGTGACCCGGCCGCCGGTGGGGTCGTAGAAGCGGGCCACGAGCTTGACGAGGGTCGACTTGCCCGCGCCGGTCTCGCCGACGAACGCGACGGTCTGCCCGGCGGGGATGCGCAGGTCGACCCCGCCGAGGGCCTCTTCGTCGTCGCCGTACGCGAAGTGCACGTCCTCGAAGGCGATGTCCCCGCGCAGGGACAGCACCTCGCGGGGTTCGTCGGCGGACTTCGTCGACGTCGGCTCCTGGAGCAGCTCCTGGATGCGGCCCAGCGAGACGGACGCCTGCTGGTAGCCGTCGAAGACCTGGGACAGCTGCTGCACGGGCGCGAAGAACAGGTCGATGTAGAGCAGGTAGGCCACCAGCGAGCCGATCGCCAGCGTTCCGTTGTCGACCCGCGCGCCACCCACGATCAGCACGGCCGCGGCCGCCACCGACGACAGGAGCTGCACGAAGGGGAAGTACACGGAGATCAGCCACTGGCCCCGGATGCGCGCCTGGCGGTAGCTGTCGCTGTGCCCGGCGAACCGCCGCCCGCCGTCCCGCTCGCGCCGGAAGGCCTGCACGATCCGCAGCCCGGACACCGACTCCTGGAGGTCGGCGTTGACCACGGAGACACGTTCACGGGCCAGTTCGTACGCCTTCACGCTCGCGCGGCGGAAGAAGTACGTGGCGATGATCAGCGGCGGCAGGGTCGCGAACACGACCAGTGCCAGCTCCACGTCGAGCACCAGCAGGGCGACCATGATGCCGAAGAAGGTGACGACCGAGACGAAGGCGGTGACCAGGCCCGTCTGGAGGAACGTCGACAGCGCGTCGACGTCGGTCGTCATCCGGGTCATGATCCGGCCGGTCAGCTCCCGCTCGTAGTAGTCGAGCCCGAGGCGCTGGAGCTGGGCGAAGATCTTCAGCCGCAGGGAGTAGAGGACGCGTTCGCCGGTGCGGCCGGTCATGCGGGTCTCGCCGACCTGGGCCGCCCACTGCACGGCCACCGTCAGCAGCGCGAGCAGCGACGCCGCCCACACGGCACCGAGCGCGGCCTGGGTGACGCCCGAGTCGATGCCGTGCCGGATCATGATCGGCAGCAGCAGGCCCATGCCCGCGTCGACGGCGACCAGGCCGAGGCTGACCAGCAGCGGCAGTCCGAAGCCGCGCAGCAGCCGGCGCAGGCCGTAGGACTCCTCCGGCTGGACGGCCTGCTTCTCGTCGACGCCGGGGGCGTCGGTGGCCGGGGGCAGCGCCTCCACCTGGGCGAGGAGCTCGGGGGTGGCCGGGCTCTCGGCGAGGGCGAGGTCCTTGCGCTCACGGTCGCCGCTCCACAGCCGTGGGGTGACCCCGCGCTCGGCGTCGAACTCGGCGTCCAGCTCGTCCCGTACGGAGGTGTCCTCCTGGGGGCAGGCCGGCGGGGTGTGGCCCGGGGAGACCGCGCCCAGCTCGTCGGGGTCGGTGAGCAGGCGCCGGTAGAGGGCGGAGCGCTGCTGGAGTTCGTCGTGGGTGCCGATGTCGGCGAGGCGGCCGCCGTCCAGGACGGCGATGCGGTCGGCGAGGTTCAGGGTGGAGCGGCGGTGGGCGATCAGCAGGGTGGTGCGGCCCCGCATGACCTCCTTCAGGGCCTCGTGGATCTCGTGCTCGACGCGGGCGTCCACGGCGGAGGTCGCGTCGTCCAGGACGAGCAGGCGCGGGTCGCTGAGGATGGCGCGGGCGAGGGCGACGCGCTGGCGCTGACCGCCGGAGAGGGTGAGGCCGTGCTCGCCGACGGTGGTGTCGTAGCCGTCGGGCAGCTCGCTGATGAACCGGTGCGCCTGGGCGGCGCGGGCGGCCTGCTCGATCTCCTCCTGGGTGGCGTCCGGGCGGCCGTAGGCGATGTTGTTGCGGACGGTGTCGGAGAAGAGGAAGGAGTCCTCCGGGACCAGCCCGATCGCGGCCCGGAGGGATTCCAGGGTCAGTTCGCGCACGTCGTGGCCACCGACGAGGACGGCACCGCGGGTGACGTCGTAGAAGCGCGGCAGCAGCAGGGAGACCGTGGACTTGCCGGAGCCGGAGGAGCCGACGACGGCGAGGGTCTCGCCGGGGCGGATCTCGAAGGAGAGCCCGTCGAGAACGGGGCGGTCGTCGTCGTAGCCGAAGGAGACGTCGTCGAACTCGACGGTGGCCGGGGCGTCGGCGGGGAGATCCTTGTGGCCGTCCTGGAGGGAGGGCTCGGTGTCGATCAGCTCCAGGACGCGTTCGGTGCCGGCGCGGGCCTGCTGGCCGACGGTGAGCACCATGGCGAGCATGCGGACCGGGCCGACGAGCTGGGCGAGGTAGGTGGAGAAGGCGACGAACGTGCCGAGCGTGATGTGCCCACCGGCCGCGAGCCAGCCGCCGAGCGCCAGCATCGCGACCTGGCCGAGGGCGGGGACGGCCTGGAGGGCCGGGGTGTAGACGGAGTTCAGGCGGATGGTGCGCAGCCGCCCGGCGAAGAGGCGGCGGCTGACGTCCCTGAGCTTGCCGGTCTCCTGCTCCTCCTGCCCGAAGCCCTTCACCACGCGGACACCGCTGACGGCGCCGTCGACCACGCCTGCGACGGCGGCGGCCTGGGCCTGGGCGTACCAGGTGGAGGGGTGCAGCCGGGTGCGGCTGCGCTTGGCGATCCACCACAGGGCGGGGGCGACGGCCAGGGCGACGAGGGTGAGCGGCAGCGACAGCGACGCCATGATCCCCAGGGAGATCAGGAACAGCAGGATGTTCCCGATGGTCATCGGGAGCATGAACAGCAGGCCCTGGATCAGCTGGAGGTCGCTGGTGGCCCGGCCGACGACCTGGCCGGTGGACAGCTCGTCCTGGCGGCGGCCGTCGAGCCGGGTGATGGTCCCGTACATCTCCGTCCGCAGGTCGTGCTGGACATCGAGGGCGAGGCGGCCGCCGTAGTAGCGGCGGATGTAGGTGAGGACGTAGACGACCAGTGCGGCGGCGATGAGGAGGCCGGCCCAGGTGGTCATGGAGCGGGTGTGGTCGCTGATGACGTCGTCGATGATCACCTTGGTGATCAGCGGGACGAGGGCCATGACCGCCATGCCGGCCAGGGAGGAGCCGAGGGCGAGTACGACGTCCTTCGGGTGGCGCCACGCATAGGCCCACAGTCGTCGTGCCCATCCCCGTTGCGGTGTCACGCGGTCGCCCTCCGATCGTCCTGGTCTGCCGGAAGGCACCAACGCCGTGGGAGGCTGTTTTCATCCCGCGGCGTGACGAGCGTTACCCCGCGCCCACCCTGGACGGTCGTTGATACTCGCCGGTATCTTAGTCTGAGCAAGCGCTTAGACAGCTGAGGTCCCTGGAGGTGGCGGCGTGCGCCGTACGGTGTTCAACGAGGATCACGAGGCGTTCCGGGAGACCATCCGCGCCTTCATCGAGGCCGAGGTCGTACCGGTGTACGACGAGTGGTTCGCGGCGGGCCAGGCACCCCGCGACTTCTACTACAAGCTCGGTGAGCTGGGCATCTTCGGCATCAACGTGCCCGAGGAGTTCGGCGGTGCCGGCCTGGAGTCGCACAAGTTCGAGGCCGTGCTCTACGAGGAGACCGCCCGCGCGGGTGTCCAGTTCGGCGGCTCCGGCGTGCACGTGCTGCTCGCCCTGCCCTACATCAAGATGCTCGCCACCGACGAGCAGAAGAAGCGCTACCTGCCGAAGTTCGTCACCGGCGAGGAGATGTGGGCCATCGCGATGACGGAGCCGGGCACCGGTTCCGACCTCGCGGGCATGAAGTCCACCGCCAAGCTGAGCGAGGACGGCACGCACTACGTCCTCAACGGCGCCAAGACCTTCATCACCGGCGGTGTGCACGCCGACCGTGTGATCGTCTGCGCCCGGACCGCCGCCCCGACCGCCGAGGACCGCCGCCACGGCATCTCCCTCTTCGCCGTCGACACCAAGTCCGAGGGCTACTCGGTCGGCCGCAAGCTCGACAAGCTCGGCCTGAAGACCTCCGACACCGCCGAGCTGGCGTTCGTCGACGTCAAGGTGCCCGTCGAGGACCTCCTCGGCGAGGAGAACAAGGGCTTCTACTACCTCGGCCACAACCTCGCCTCCGAGCGCTGGGGCATCGCCTTCGGCGCCTACGCCCAGGCCAAGGCCGCCGTCCGGTTCGCCAAGCAGTACGTGCAGGAGCGCACGGTCTTCGGCAAGCCGGTCGCGCACTTCCAGAACACCAAGTTCGAGCTGGCCGCCTGCCAGGCCGAGGTGGACGCGGCCGAGGCCGTCGCCGACCGCGCGACCGAGGCCCTCGACGCCGGTGAGCTCACGCCCGCCGAGGCCGCCTCCGCGAAGCTGTTCTGCACCGAGGTCGCCCACCGCGTCATCGACCGCTGCCTCCAGCTGCACGGCGGCTACGGCTACATGAACGAGTACCCGATCGCCCGCCTGTACGCGGACAACCGCGTCAACCGCATCTACGGCGGCACCAGCGAGATCATGAAGTCGATCATCGCCAAGGACATGGGCCTGTAAGGCCCCCGTCACCGGTACGCGATCACTGGCCGGTACAACTACCCCATGAGTCAGGCACTACAGGACCTCCTCGATCTGCTCGACCTGGAGCAGATCGAGGAGGACATCTTCCGCGGCCGGTCCCGGTCCGCCGTTGTCCCCCGGGTCTTCGGCGGGCAGGTCGCGGCCCAGGCGCTCGTCGCCGCCGGGCGCACGGTCCCCGAGGACCGGCCCGCGCACTCCCTCCACGCGTACTTCCTGCGCCCCGGCGATCCCGGCGCGCCCATCGTCTACACCGTCGACCGGATCCGCGACGGCCGCTCCTTCACCACCCGCCGGGTGGTCGCCGTCCAGCACGGCAAGCCGATCTTCCACCTCTCGGCGTCGTTCCAGGTGTACGAGGACGGGCTGGACCACCAGGAGCGCATGCCGGACGCCCCCGATCCCGCCACGCTGCCCACCAGTGAGGAGCGGCTGCGCGGATACGGGCACCTCGACCCGGAGGTCGTGGAGAGGTTCCTGGAGGCGCGCGCCGCCGTCGATCTGCGCTACGTCGACGAGCCGCCGTACGGGAAGTTCGGCGAGCCGCGCGAGCCGCACTCCCAGGTGTGGTTCCGGACCAACGGCAAGCTGGCCGACGACCCGCTGCTGCACGTCGTCCTCGCCACGTACGTCTCCGACATGACGCTGCTCGACTCCGTGCTGCTCGCGCACGGGCGGGGCGGCTGGGCCGTCGGGGACGTCGTCGGCGCCTCCCTCGACCACGCGATGTGGTTCCACCGGCCGTTCCGCGCCGACGAGTGGCTGCTCTACGACCAGGAGTCCCCGTCCGCGTACGGCGGCCGGGGACTGGGACAGGCCCGCATCTACACGCAGGACGGACGGCTGGCCATCACGGTGATCCAGGAGGGCGTGGTCCGCGTCCCGCGCGAGCCGGGCACCAAGGGCACTAGCTGAGGCCCGCCTCCGCCAGCAGGTACGCCGTCATCGGGTCGTAGTGGCGGGGGCTGACCACGTGGTCGTCGAGGGGCACCGTCACCTGCACGGTGCCCTCGGCCTCGGCGAGGAAGAGGGCCGGGTCGTTGGAGTCGGCGTAGCCGACGGAGTCCACGCCGTGCTGTCCCGCGTAGCCCGCCCAGCCGTGGTCGGCGACGACCAGGTCGGGCAGCGGGCGGCCCTCGCGCTCCAGGGCGGTCAGGATGGCCTTCATCGGCTCGCCCGAGTGGGTGTGCCACAGGGTGGCGCCGTGCTCCAGCACCGCCACGTCCGCGAACTGCATGACGTAGCCCTCCTCCGTCGTCAGCCCCTCCGGGATGACGACGATCTCGCAGCCGGCCGCGCGCAGGGCCGCCGCGGTCGCGCGGTGCACGTCGAGCAGGCCGCCGGGGTGGCCGGTGGCGAACAGCACCCGTTGCTGCCCGTCGGCCGCCTTGCGCAGCCGCCCGGCGAGCCGGTCCAGGGCCGCGATGGTCAGCTCGGGATCGATGGTGTCCTGGCCGTACCGGTACTCGGGGTCGTCGTTCACACCGACCCGTTCCGCCATCACCGCGAGGACGTCCTGCTCGTCGCTCCAGCGGTCGCCGAGTTCCAGGCCCAGCCAGTAGTGGCGGTTGCCGTTGGCCAGCTGGCGGTAGTGGGAGAGGTTGTTCTCGCGGGGAGTGGCGACGTCGCCCGCGATGCGCGTCCTGACGAGGTGGTCGACGAGTTCGGCGCGGCTGGGTGTCCCGGGTATCGGCATGACAACCATTGTGGAGCAGCCGACTGGGGGCGGCCCTGGCGTATCGCACGCTGGGATGTGCGTCACGTACTCGGCGGGACCCCGCTCACGTACTCAGATGTGCCGCAGCGCGAACCAGAGTTCCATGCGGACGTCCGGGTCGTCGAGGTCCGCCTCCAGCAGGGTCGCGCAGCGGGCGATGCGCTGCCGCACGGTGTTGCGGTGCACGGACAGGGCGACGGCCGTGCGGTCCCAACTGCCGTGCAGGGACAGCCAGGTGAGCAGGGTCTCGGGGAGCGCGGGGTGGGCCGCGACGGGCGCGAGCAGGGTGCGGGCGTGGGCCGCCGCCTCGCCGGGCGGGACGAGGTCGGCGAGGGCGGGGCGCGGGCCGTGCCGGAGCAGCGGGGCGCGGGTGGCGCGGGCCCGGGCCAGGGCGCGGGCCGCCTGGGTGTCGGCGGCGGACCAGTCCTCCGGGGTGACGTCGGCGCTGACGCCCAGGGTCCAGCCGGGCAGCGGCTCCGGTGCCCGGTCGGCCGGGACCAGGACCCGGACGACCTCACCCGCCGGATCGACCAGGGCGGATCCGAGCGCTGCCCCCAGCGCGGAGGCCGCGACGGCGTCGGGCACGCCCTCCCCGTCGGGACGGGCGTGCACGACGACCCACCGCCGGCCCTCCCCGAGCAGTGGCGCGACGTCCTCGGGCGTGGCCCCCAGCAGCAGCCGCACCAGCGCCGAGGAGCGGGCGGCACCGGTGCCGCTCTGCTGCTCCCCGGTGAGGAGGGACAGCAGCACGGCGGCGACGGACACGATGGTGTGGTCCCCCGGGGCGCGTCCCGGGGCGGCCACCCCGAGCACGAATCCGCGCCCGGCACCGAGGGCGTAGGCGGCGAGGTGGGTTCCGGAGACGGTGTCGGTGGCTGAGGTGGGGTGGGGGCGATTGGGGGGAGTGGGCGTCGGGGGCTGAGGTGAGGGCGAGGGTCGGCCGGCCGGTTGAGGCTGGGGGTGGCCTGCGTCGGTGGCCTCGCCACGAGGCCGAGAGCGCCGATTGTCGGCGGACCCGCCCAGGCGTCCGGCCTCGGCAGGCCCGCCCGGCTGCGTCGCCCCGCCCGCCCGCGCGGTCTCGGCCGGAGGCCGCGCGCCCGGGGTGGGCCGTCCGGCCCCCGCACTCGGCGTGCCCGCAGGCAGCCCAGCCCCCGCCTCCGCCGGCCGCACCACCCCCGCCAGCTCGGCCAGCGCCGAGCCCACCTCCGCCCCGGGCTCCCGGCCCGCCCCCGCGATCTCCGCCCCCTCCGGGCCGTACAGCACCGCCCAGCCCCCCAGCCGCTGGGCGAGCTGCCGGAGGACCGAGGGGACCGGGTCGGGGCGGGAGGCGGCCGAGGCGAGGCTCTGCTGGGCCTCCGTGACGCGGCGGAGCTCGGCCAGGCGGGCGCGGGCCATCAGCTGCCAGACCGCGCGGGCCACGCCCGAGAAGGTGGTCTGCGGCGGCACCTCCAGCAGCGGCAGGCCGTATCTCTCGCACGCCGCGACCAGCGCCCTCGGCACCGTGTCGTGCACCGGCGCCACCCCGAAGCCGAGGGCCGCGCCGCCCGCCGCCACGATCCGGGCCACGTAGTCGTCGAAGTACGTGCCCGACCCCGCCGCCTCGGGGATGTGCACACCCGCCGTGAGCAGCAGTTCCCCGCCCAGCAGATACGGATACGGGTCCGCCATCTCCGAGGTGTGCACCCAGTGGACGGCGGTGCCGGGGTCGTCCGGGCCGGCGATCCGGCGCAGGGCCAGGTCCTCGCGGGCCAGGAGAGCGGACAGCGGAACGGGAGGCGTGGGGGGAACCGTCGAATCCGGCATGTGTGCGTTTCCTCCAGCCAGCGCCGCTCCAGTGGATGAAACGTACACTTCGCAGTCGCTTTCCGGCCACCTAGGGTCAGTCCTCGTCAACCTCGTCCCCACGAGCGAGCGTGTGCGAAGGAGGCCCCATGGCCGTCGACTACCTCGTGATCGTCGTCTACCTGGCCGGGATGCTCGCCATGGGCTGGTGGGGCATGCGCCGCGCCCGCTCCAAGAGCGAGTTCCTGGTGGCCGGCCGCCGCCTCGGCCCGGCCATGTACTCCGGCACCATGGCGGCGATCGTCCTCGGCGGCGCCTCCACCATCGGCGGTGTGGGCCTCGGCTACCAGTACGGCCTGTCCGGCGCCTGGATGGTCTTCACCATCGGCCTCGGCCTGCTCGCCCTCTCCGTCTTCTTCTCCGCCCGCATCGCCCGGCTGAAGGTCTACACCGTCTCCGAGATGCTCGACCTGCGCTACGGAGGCGGCCGGGCCGGCATCATCTCCGGGGTCGTCATGTGGGCGTACACCCTCATGCTCGCGGTGACCTCGACCATCGCCTACGCCACGATCTTCGACGTCCTGTTCGACATGAACCGCTCGCTCGCGATCGTCCTCGGCGGCTCGATCGTCGTCGCGTACTCCACCCTCGGCGGAATGTGGTCGATCACCCTGACGGACATGGTGCAGTTCGTCGTGAAGACCATCGGCGTGCTGCTCCTGCTGCTGCCGATCGCCGTCGTGAAGGCGGGCGGGTTCGCCGAGATGCAGGCCCAGTTGCCCACCGGGTACTTCGACCCGCTCGGCATCGGCGGCGAGACGATCTTCACCTACGTGCTGATCTACACCTTCGGCATGCTCATCGGGCAGGACATCTGGCAGCGCGTGTTCACCGCCCGCAGCGACCGGACCGCCCGGTGGGGCGGGACGATCGCCGGCACCTACTGCCTCGCGTACGCCCTCGCCGGTGCCGTCATCGGTACGGCGGCCAAGGTGCTGTACCCGAAGCTCGGCAGCGCGGACGACGCCTTCGCCACCATCGTGAAGGACGAACTGCCCGTCGGAGTCCGGGGCCTGGTGCTCGCCGCCGCCCTGGCCGCGGTGATGTCCACCTCCTCCGGCGCGCTGATCGCCTGCGCCACCGTCGCCAACAACGACATCTGGTCCCGGCTGCGGGGGCTCGGCACGGCACCTTCCGGCGACCATGACGAGGTGAAGGGCAACCGCGCCTTCATCCTGCTCATGGGGATCGCCGTCATCGGCACGGCCATCGCGATCGACGACGTCGTGCAGGCGCTGACCGTCGCCTACAACCTCCTCGTCGGCGGACTGCTCGTGCCGATCCTCGGCGGGCTGGTGTGGAAGCGGGGCACGGTGTACGGCGCCCTCGCCTCGGTCGTGGTCGGCGGACTCGCGGTCATCGTGCTGATGGCGACCCACGGCATCCTCGCCAACGAGCCCGTCTACTACGGCCTGCTCGCCTCACTCGCCGCGTACGTGATCGTCTCGCTGGCCACCCCCGCCACCGACGCCGCCGTCCTCGCCGCCTGGCGCGAGCGGCTCGCCGGACGGTCCCCCGAACTCGCGTCCGAACCGGTCGCGGCTCCCCAGTAGAGTCGTAGAGCAGTCCGCATATAGCAGCACACAGCAGTACATACACGATGAAGCGTAGGAGAGAAGGCATTTCCTCATGAGCAGCAACGAGACTCCCCGCGGGCCCGTCGACTCCTCCCGCGTCCCGCGGTACGCCGGTCCCGCGACCTTCGCCCGGCTGCCCCGGCTCGACGAGGTCGGCGGACGGGCCGATGTCGCCGTGGTGGGCGTGCCGTTCGACTCGGGTGTCTCGTACCGGCCGGGCGCCCGCTTCGGCGGCAACGCGATCCGCGAGGCGTCCCGGCTGCTGCGCCCGTACAACCCGGCGCAGGACGCCTCCCCGTTCGCCCTCGCCCAGGTCGCGGACGGCGGGGACATCGCCGTCAACCCGTTCAACATCAACGAGGCCGTCGAGACCGTCGAGGCGGCGGCGGACGACCTGCTCGGGACGGGCGCCCGCCTGATGACCCTCGGCGGCGACCACACCATCGCGCTGCCCCTGCTGCGCTCGGTGGCGAAGAAGCACGGCCCGGTGGCCCTGCTGCACTTCGACGCCCACCTCGACACCTGGGACACCTACTTCGGCGCCGAGTACACGCACGGCACCCCGTTCCGCCGCGCGGTCGAGGAGGGCATCCTCGACACCTCCGCCCTGTCCCACGTCGGCACGCGCGGCCCGCTCTACGGCAAGCAGGACCTGACCGACGACGAGAAGATGGGCTTCGGCATCGTCACCTCGGCGGACGTCTACCGGCGCGGCGCCGACGAGGTCGCCGACCAGCTCCGCCAGCGCATCGGCGACCGGCCGCTGTACATCTCCATCGACATCGACTGCCTCGACCCGGCCCACGCGCCCGGCACGGGCACGCCCGAGGCCGGCGGCATGACCTCGCGCGAGCTGCTGGAGATCCTGCGCGGGCTGGCGTCCTGCAACCTGGTCTCGGCGGACGTCGTCGAGGTGGCCCCCGCGTACGATCACGCGGAGATCACGTCGGTGGCCGCGTCCCACACGGCGTACGAACTGACCACGATCATGTCGCGCCAGATCGCCGCGGCCCGGAAGGACTCGGAAGCGCAGTGACTCACGACCACGACCTGGTACTCCGCCCGACGCCCGCCCAGACGGAGGCCGCCCTGAACCCTCCCCCCGGCCGCACCGGCGGAGACCTGGTCGTGGAGACGCTGGCCGCGCTGGGCGCGACGACCGTCTTCGGACTGCCCGGCCAGCACGCCCTCGGCATGTTCGACGCGCTGCGCCGCTCCGACCTCCGGTACATCGGCCTGCGGGTGGAGAACAACGCCGGGTTCGCGGCGGACGCGTACGGCCGGATCACGGGTGAGGCGGCGCCCCTGCTGTTGTCGACGGGGCCGGGAGCGCTGACCTCGCTGGCGGCGCTCCAGGAGGCGGCCGCGGCCAGCGCCCCCGTCCTGGCGATCAGCAGCCAGGTCCCGACGGCCGGGCTCGGCGGCGGCCGCCACGGCTATCTGCACGAACTGCCCGACCAGGCGGCTTCGTTCCGGGGCGTGGTGAAGTCGGTCCACACCGTCCGCACCCCGTCGCAGATCCCGTCCGCCATCGAGGCGGCCTGGAAGTCGGCGCTGAGCGCCCCGCACGGCCCGGTGTGGGTGGAGATCCCGCAGGACGTGCTGCTCGCCGAGACGGCGATCCCGGCGGTGACCGGCGGCGACGCCTTCCCCGAGGAACTGCCGCCGCGCCCCGAACTGACCGCCGTGGCCGCCGACCTGCTGTCGAAGGCGGCCCGTCCGGTGATCATCGCGGGCGGTGGAGTCGTCCGGGCGGACGCGTCCAAGAAGCTGCGCCAGTTGGCCGAGACGCTTCAGGCGCCGGTCGTCACGACGCCCGGCGGCAAGGGCGCCTTCCCCTGGACGCATCCGCTGTCACTCCAGTCCTGGATCGAGGACCGCCACACCACGGACTTCCTGGAGGACGCGGACGTCCTCCTCGTCGTCGGCTCGGGACTGGGCGAACTCTCCTCGAACTACCACACGTTCAAGCCTCGCGGCCGGGTCGTCCAGATCGAGGCCGACCTCGGCAAGCTGGAGTCCAACCACCCCGCCCTGGGCATCCACGCGGACGCCCGTCTCGCGCTGCAGGCACTGCTGGAGACGGTCTCCGAGCGGCAGGACCCGACGGCGCCGGAGCGCGTGCGCGCACTCCTCGCGAAGGTCGCCGAACGCATCGCCACCCAGGAACTCACCCTGGAACAGGATGTGTTGGCCTCCGTCCGCAGGGCCCTCCCCACCGACTCCCCGTCCTTCTGGGACATGACGATCCTCGCGTACTGGGCCTGGTCGGCCTTCGACGCCAAGGGCCCCAACCACATGCACTCGGCCCAGGGCGCGGGCGGCCTCGGTTACGCCTTCCCGGCGGCACTCGGCGCGGCGGTGGCCGACCCGACCCGGCCCGTCCTCGCCGTCTCCGGTGACGGCGGCGCCCTGTACTCGATCGCCGAGCTGGCGACGGCCCGCCAGTACGGCCTGAACGTCACCTGGCTGATCGTCGACGACGGCGGCTACGGCATCCTGCGCGAGTACATGACCGACGCGTTCGGCGAGGCGACGGCGACGGAACTGACCCGGCCGGACTACGTGGCACTGGCGGAGTCCTTCGGCGTGCCCGGGGTCCGTACGACCCCGGAGAACCTGGAGCAGGACCTCGCGAAGCAACTCGCGTCGCCGGGGCCCTCGGTGGTCCTGCTCCCGGCTGTGCTGCGGATGTTCGCACCGACGCACCTGGACTGAGCCCCGGCCGGTCCGGCCAGGGCTCGTTCGAGAAAGGCCGCGTTCGAGAAAGGCCGCAGTCTTCGCTCCTCACATGGGCGGGGCCAAGCGGGGCACCCATGTATCCGTCCACCAGCGAAGGGGAGCTGATCATGGTAGTCGCCGCCGTCATCGTCGGGTGTGTGGTCCTGGCCGTCCTGGCCTTCCTCGTCCCCCGCCTCTCCCGCCACCCCGAACGCGGCACGCAACGTACCCTCGGTGCCGGTGCCCGGGTCGGTGGCAAGGCGCCCGGCATTCTGGGCCGGCTCTTCAGCAAGCCGTTCCACAGCAGTTCGCGCGCGGTGAGCCGCAGCGGTTCGGCAGGGCGCCGCTCCCGCGGCCGCATGCCCTTCTGACCTACGGCTCTGACCTACGGCGCGGGCCGAGCGGGAGCCTGAGCCGGCAAGGACCGCGAGGCCGTCACGAGCCCCTCCCTCCCAACCGGAAGGGGCTCGCCCCGCGTCATCGTGTATCGGTATCGGTATCGGCGGGGCGGAAGCATGCCGTCACCGTCTTGCCGTTCCGCCGGCACCGCATCCCCCACTCATCGGCGAGCTTCCGCACGATCGCCACTCCGCGGCCGGAGACAGCCCCCGGCTCCGCTTCGCGCGGGCGCGGCAGCGTCGGGTCCTCGTCGTGGACGCTCACATGAAGGCAGTCGCCGTCCCAGGTGAGGACCAGGTGCGCGTCGCTGTGCGCGTGGATGTGCGCATTGGTGATCAGCTCGGACACGGCCAGCACGATGGAGTCCACCGTGTCCGGCTCCGCAGCGGCCCAGGGCAGGGATTCGAGACGCCTGCGGGTCCACTCCCGCCCGGCGCGTACTCCCTCGGACATGGGGAACGAGTGCGCCCATCCCATCGCCTTCACCGCCACGGCCTCGACCTCTTCTCCCTCGGCCCCACACGTGAAGGAACCGGGTACCCGGCGCCCTCCTCGACAGACACGACGCGGTGGGCCGCCCGCGACATTCCGGCCGGCCCACCCCACATGCCAATTACTTCTCAAGCACGGGTTCGAACACGGCCTACAGGCCGTCGCGGACCATCGCGGCGACGAGGTGGACGTGGCGGTCGGCCGCCGTGTTCGACATCTCGTTCTCGAAGTTCAGGCCGTAGGGCCAGAAGTGGCCGCCGCCGGTGGAGATCTTCGCGCCGGAGCCGTCGTACTGCTTGACCAGCGCGGTCGCCTGCCCGCCGGTCCAGGTGCCGCTGCCGCCGAGGCGGGACCATCCCGAGCTGGTGCCCACGCCGATGGTGTGGGCGATCTCGTGCAGGGCCGTCCGCTCGGTCATGTAGCTGCGGTTGCTGCCGAAGCGGATGGTCCCGTTGATGTTGCCGTCGGCGGTGGGGACACCCGGCTCGTAGCGGACGGTGATGGTCTTGCCCAGATCACTGAGGTTGTTGTAGCGGGCCACCGCTGCGTTCATGGCCCGGGTGATGGCGTCGTAGGCGGTGCGCTGGTCCTCGGTGGGGTTGCTCGCCCGCACGAGGGACCAGGTGATGGTGGCCGCGGCGGCGCGTTCGCGGGCGGGGGCGGGGGCGGTTGCGGAGGTGACCTGGGAGGTGGTCTCGGGGGTGGTGGCGGCCTGGGCGACACCCGGGCCGGCCAGGAGTGCGGCCGTCAGGGCGGCTGTGAGGGCCTTGCGTGGGCTCATTGAGGATCCTCCTGTGGGGGGCCGTCGAAAGCTTGCGAAACTTCGTACGACGTTCGGGATCTCGGACAGCGGTAGCCAATTCGCTTTGCTGGCGGGGAAGTTGACGCGCTGTCGACCGCAAGTATCCCGGCGGGAAAGGCCCCGTCAAGAGTTTCAGCAGGGGTCAGTGGAACGGCCGGGCCGAGGGTGGTGGCGAACAACCCTGACTTGCGGCCCCTGTGCCGAATGTGCCGAAATTGGGCCCACCCTGTGAAACCGCCCGGCACCCCGGTAACGACTCGCACAAGTCTTCACCAAGTCGCACAACTTTTCCCCCGCCTCGATGAGTCATGGGTGCATGACTTCTGGGATATCCCGCCGCGCGAGAGTGCTGGCGGTGGCCGTGGGTACGGGTGTGCTCGTGCCGCTCGTCGCCGCCACGCCCGCGGCCGCCGCCACGCCGGCCGTGACCTGTACGTCCGCCAAGGCCGGGCTGGCCGCCAAGCTGAAGAAGGACATCACCGCCGCGCTGGCCACCCGCAAGGGCACCGTCGCCGTCGGCCTCTACGACCGCAGCACCAACACGACGTGCACCCTGCGCGCGAGTTCCGCCTACGACTCGGCCAGCGTCGTCAAGGTCACCGTCCTCGCCACGCTGCTGTGGGACGCGAAGAAGCACAACCGGTATCTCACCGACCGCGAGAACACCCTCGCCAAGGCCATGATCACCAAGTCGGACAACGCCGCGACCTCCACCCTGTGGAAGCAGCTCGGCATGACGAAGATCAAGGGCTTCCTCAGCGCCGCCGGCATGACCCAGACCAAGCCCGGCGCGAACGGCTACTGGGGCCTGACGCAGATCACCGTCACCGACGAGCAGAAGCTGCTGAAGCTCCTGACGGCCAAGAACGCGGTCCTGAGCGACAACTCCCGCGCCTACATCCTCAAGTTGATGGGGCAGGTCGTCTCGTCCCAGCGCTGGGGCACGCCGTACGGAGTGCCGTCCGGCGTCACCGTGGCCGTGAAGAACGGCTGGCTGCAACGCTCCACGAACGGCTGGCGGGTGCACAGTGTCGGCGCGTTCAAGGGCGGCGGCCACGACTACATGATGACCGTGCTCACCCACGGCAACAGCACCATGAACTACGGCATCGCGACCATTCAGGCCGTGGCCAAGGTCATCCACAAGGACCTGGCCGCGAGCTGACCCTTCACCACGCGTCCTACCCGGCGTCACCGGCCCGCCCTACCGTGACGCCATGCCCCTGAGAACCCACCTCGCCCTGCTCACCGCGGGCCTTGCGGCGGCCACATGCCTGACCGCCGTCGGCCCCGCCCAGGCGCACACGCAGCACGCCTGCTCGCCGGCCGTCTCCATCGACGGCTTCTCCGACGCGCTGGACAAGACGACGTACGAAAACACCTACGTCGGCAACCTCTCGGCACTCGCCATGGACACCGACGGCTCCCTGGCCGCCCTCTCCGACCGCTCCTCCCTCTTCCGCCTGGACGCGAGGACGCTGAAGCCCCGGTCCGTGATCCCGCTCGCCGACGAGCAGGGCACCGCGCTCGACTCCGAGGGCCTGGTCGTCGCCCGCGACGGCACGTACCTCGTCTCCTCCGAGACGGAGCCCTCCATCCGGCGCTACTCCCGCACCGGCAGGCTCCGCGACCGCCTCCCGGTCCCGGACGCCCTGCGGGTGAGCCCCGCGGGCCGCGCCCGGCCCAACGGCACCTTCGAGGGCCTGACCCTGCTCCCCGGCGGCCGCACCCTGCTGGCCTCCATGGAGTACGCGCTCTCCGGCGACGACGCGACGACCGTCCGCTTCCAGACTTGGCGCAGGACGCCGCACGGCCACTTCGCCCTCGCCGCCCAGTACGCCTACCGCACGGACCCCGGCCTGGGCGTCCCCGAGGTCCAGGCGACCCCCGACGGCCGCCTCCTGGTCCTGGAGCGCGGCTTCACCTCCGGCGTGGGCAACACGGTCCGCCTCTACCTGGCCGACCCGCGAGGGGCGACGGACACGAGCGGCCTCGACACCCTGCCGG
Source organism: Streptomyces sp. NPDC006235 (assembly GCF_040613735.1). Lineage (NCBI taxonomy): Bacteria > Bacillati > Actinomycetota > Actinomycetes > Kitasatosporales > Streptomycetaceae > Streptomyces > Streptomyces sp. NPDC006235. Next base: position 26,838 of record NZ_JBEXSR010000006.1, on the reverse strand, counting down.
CGCGCCCCGAGGCCCGCCTGATCGACAAAACCCTCCTCACCGACCTCTCGACCTGCCCCTCCCTCGGAGCCACGGCCAAACAACCCCAGCCGAATCCCCTCCTCGACAACATCGAGGCGATGACGATCACGAGCCGCAGGAACAACACCCTGAAGGTCCTCCTCGCCAGCGACGACAACGAGAACGAGACCCAGACGACCCGCTTCTACGCCCTACGGGTGAGGCTGACCTCGTAGCCGCACGCCGCCGCTCGTCTCATCCAAGGCCGCCCCCCCCGTCCCGCGACCAGGGGATCCCGCCCGCGCCTCCACTCGGTGCGGCCTGTCAGCGGCTCGGGGATCCCCGCCGAAGACGTAGGGGCGAAGCCCCGGTCAGGGGCGCAGGGGGCGAAGCCCCCGCCGGGGCCCGGGGCAGGAGCCCCGGGGTGGGGGCGACCTCTTGTCCGACCGCTTCGGGCGGGCGGGTGGGAGAACCCCGGGGGGTGTGGGGGCGGAGCCCCCACAGGCATCAGCCTCCTGGCCGACAGATACGGGCGGGCGGGTGGGCGAACACCCCCCGCTAAACCCCCACCGCCGCGAACGCCCCCCGAGCCATCCGATGCAGCAGCTCCGCCGTAGCCCCCCGCCCGGGCAAAGACCCCGCCCTCCCCAGATGCGGCGTCGAGTTCAGCAGCCCGAACACCGAGTGCACAGCCGACCGAGCCGCAGGCTCACCGAGCCCCGGGTACACCTCCCGCACCACCCCCACCCACAGCTCCACGTACTGCCGCTGCAGCTGCCGCACCATCTTCCGGTCGCTGTCCCGGAGGCGATCCAGCTCCCGATCGTGCAGGGTGATCAGAGGCCGGTCGTCGAGCGCGAAGTCGATGTGCCCCTCGATCAGCGAGTCGAGGACCGCCTCCGCCCCCGCACCCCCGTCCGCCTCCGCCACCCGCCGCTTCGCCCCGGTCAGCAGCTGCCCGCTGATCCCCACCAGCAGCTCCGCGAGCATCGCGTCCTTGCCCGCGAAGTGCCGGTACAGCCCGGGCCCGCTGATCCCGACAGCGGCACCTATCTCGTCGACTCCGACCCCGTGGAAGCCCCGCTCGGCGAAGAGCCGGGCAGCCTCCTTGAGGATCTGCTCGCGTCGGGTGGGGGCGTCGGTTCTCGTGGCCATGAAATCAATTCTAGACAGGGAGGTTAGCGGTCGTTAACCTGAAGGAAATGCGTTAACGCTCATTAACAAGGTGAGGGGACCGCAGGATGCACGAGGCACCGGAGCTCACGAGCGCGGCAGACCCCGCGTCGGAGGCCTTTCGGGCCAACGAGGAGGCGCACCACGCCCTCGTGGAGGAGCTGCGCGCCAAGCTGGCCGCAGCCGCGCAGGGCGGCGGCGAGAAGGCCCGCGCCCGCCACACCGCGCGCGGCAAGCTGCTCCCCCGCGACCGCGTCGACACCCTCCTCGACCCGGGCTCGCCCTTCCTGGAGCTGGCCCCGCTCGCGGCCGACGGGATGTACGAGGGCCAGGCCCCGGCCGCCGGTGTCATCGCCGGCATCGGCCGGGTCAGCGGCCGCGAAACGGTGGTCATCGCCAACGACGCCACGGTCAAGGGCGGCACGTATTACCCGATGACGGTCAAGAAGCACCTCCGCGCCCAGGAGGTCGCCCTCGACAACCGCCTGCCCTGCGTCTACCTGGTGGACTCCGGCGGCGCCTTCCTCCCCATGCAGGACGAGGTCTTCCCGGACCGGGACCACTTCGGCCGGATCTTCTACAACCAGGCCCGCATGTCCGGCGCCGGCATCCCCCAGATCGCCGCCGTCCTCGGCTCGTGCACGGCCGGCGGGGCGTACGTCCCGGCGATGAGCGACGAGGCGGTGATCGTCCGCAACCAGGGCACGATCTTCCTGGGCGGCCCGCCCCTGGTGAAGGCGGCCACGGGCGAGGTCGTCACGGCGGAGGAGCTCGGCGGCGGCGAGGTCCACTCCCGCGTCTCGGGCGTCACGGACCACCTCGCGGAGAACGACGCGCACGCGCTCCGCCTCGTCCGCACGATCGTCTCCACCCTCCCCACCCGCGGCCCCCTCCCCTGGGAGGTCACGGAGGCGACGGAACCCAAGGTCGACCCGCACGGCCTCTACGGCGCTGTCCCGGTCGACTCCCGCACCCCGTACGACGTGCGCGAGATCATCGCCCGGGTCGTCGACGGCTCCCGTTTCGCCGAGTTCAAGTCCGAGTTCGGCCAGACCCTGGTGACGGGCTTCGCCCGGATCCACGGCCACCCGGTGGGCATCGTCGCCAACAACGGCATCCTGTTCTCCGAGTCCGCCCAGAAGGGCGCCCACTTCATCGAGCTGTGCGACCAGCGCGGCATCCCCCTGGTGTTCCTGCAGAACATCTCCGGGTTCATGGTCGGCAAGGACTACGAGGCGGGCGGCATCGCCAAGCACGGCGCCAAGATGGTCACGGCCGTGGCCTGCACCCGCGTACCGAAGCTGACGGTGGTGGTCGGCGGCTCGTACGGCGCGGGCAACTACTCGATGTGCGGCCGGGCGTACTCCCCCCGCTTCCTGTGGATGTGGCCGAACGCCAAGATCTCGGTCATGGGCGGGGAGCAGGCCGCGTCGGTCCTCGCGACCGTCAAGCGGGACCAGCTGGAGGCCCGCGGCGAGTCCTGGCCGGCGGAGGACGAGGAGGCCTTCAAGGCCCCGATCCGCGACCAGTACGAGCGCCAGGGCAACGCCTACTACGCGACGGCCCGCCTCTGGGACGACGGTGTGATCGACCCGCTGGACACCCGCCAGGTCCTGGGCCTGGCCCTGACCGCGTGCGCCAACGCGCCCCTGGGTGACCCCCAGTTCGGCGTCTTCCGGATGTGAGGGGACGGACGACGATGTTCGAGACAGTGCTGGTGGCCAACCGGGGCGAGATCGCCGTACGGGTCATCCGTACGCTGCGGTCGATGGGCGTGCGCTCGGTGGCCGTCTTCTCCGACGCGGACGCCGACGCCCGGCATGTCCGCGAGGCGGACACGGCGGTGCGGATCGGCCCGGCCCCCGCGTCCGAGAGCTACCTGTCGGTGGAGCGCCTGCTGCAGGCCGCGGCCCGCACCGGCGCCCAGGCCGTCCACCCCGGCTACGGCTTCCTCGCCGAGAACGCCGCCTTCGCACGCGCCTGCGCCGAGGCCGGTCTGGTCTTCATCGGCCCTCCGGCGGACGCGATCTCCCCCATGGGCGACAAGATCCGCGCCAAGGAGACGGTCCGGGCGGCCGGAGTGCCCGTGGTCCCCGGCGGCCGCGACCCTGAACTGGCCGACGCGGCCCGCGAACTGGGTGCACCCGTGCTGCTGAAGCCGAGCGCGGGCGGCGGCGGCAAGGGCATGCGCCTGGTGCGGGACCTGACCCGGCTGGAGGAGGAGATCGCCGCGGCCCGCCGCGAGGCCCGCGCCTCCTTCGGCGACGACACGCTCCTGGTGGAGCGCTGGATCGACCGCCCCCGCCACATCGAGATCCAGGTCCTGGCCGACGGACATGGGAACGTCGTCCACCTCGGGGAGCGCGAGTGCTCCCTCCAGCGCCGCCACCAGAAGATCATCGAGGAGGCGCCGAGCGTCCTCCTCGACGAGGAGACGCGCGCCGCCATGGGCGAGGCGGCGGTCCAGGCGGCCCGCTCCTGCGGCTACCGGGGCGCGGGCACGGTGGAGTTCATCGTCCCCGGCACCGACCCGTCGTCGTACTACTTCATGGAGATGAACACCCGCCTCCAGGTGGAGCACCCGGTCACGGAGCTGATCACGGGCCTGGACCTGGTCGAGTGGCAGCTGCGCGTGGCGGCCGGCGAGCCTCTGGGCTTCACCCAGGCGGACGTACGGCTGACCGGCCACGCCGTGGAGGCCCGTATCTGCGCCGAGGACCCGGCGCGCGGCTTCCTCCCCTCCGGCGGCACGATCCTGCGGCTCCGCGAACCGCAGGGCGACGGCATCCGCACCGACTCGGGCCTCACGGAGGGCACGGAGGTCGGCAGCCTCTACGACCCGATGCTCTCGAAGGTCATCGCGTACGGCCCCGACCGCGCGACCGCCCTGCGCAAGCTCCGTTCGGCCCTGGCGGAGACGGTCACGCTCGGGGTGCAGACCAACGCCGGCTTCCTGCGCCGGCTGCTCGCCCACCCGGCGGTGGTCGCCGGCGACCTGGACACCGGCCTGGTCGAGCGCGAGGTGGAGGACCTGGTGTCCACGGACGTACCCGAGGAGGTCTACGAGGCGGCAGCGGTGGTACGCCTGGAGGCGCTCCGGCCCGAGCCGGGCGGCTGGACGGACCCCTTCTCGGTCCCCAGCGGCTGGCGGCTCGGCGGGGAGCACAAACCGCCCGCCTTCCACCTCAGGATCCAGGACCCCCTGGAGTACACCCCGCGCGGCACCGCCACGGTCACCGACGACCGGGTCTCCGTCACGCTGGACGGCGTCCGCCACACCTTCCACCGCGCCGCCGACTGGCTCGGCCGCGACGGCGACGCCTGGCACGTCCGCGACCACGACCCGGTGGCCGCGTCCCTGAGCCGCGCGGCCCACGCGGGCGCCGACTCGCTGACAGCGCCCATGCCGGGCACGGTGACGGTGGTGAAGGTCGCCGTCGGCGACGAGGTGACGGCGGGCCAGAGCCTGCTGGTGGTGGAGGCGATGAAGATGGAGCACGTCATCTCCGCCCCGCACGCCGGCAAGGTCACGGAACTGGACGTGACCCCGGGCTCGACGGTCGCCATGGACCAGGTGCTGGCGGTCATCGCACCGCACGAGGGGGCGCAGGAGGAGGCGGAGAAATGACCGTCGACGGTCTCCCGATGGTGGTCCCGACCGCGGACCTGCCCACCCGCGTCCGCATCCACGAGGTGGGCGCACGCGACGGCCTGCAGAACGAGAAGGCGACGGTCCCCACCGACGTCAAGGCGGAGTTCATCCGCCGTCTGGCCGAAGCGGGCCTGACGACGATCGAGGCGACGAGCTTCGTCCACCCCAAGTGGGTCCCGCAACTGGCGGACGCGGAGCAGCTCTACCCCTTGGTCGGCGACCTCCCGGTGGCACTCCCGGTGCTGGTGCCGAACGAACGCGGACTGGACCGCGCGCTGGCGCTGGGCGCGCGGCGGGTGGCGGTCTTCGCCAGCGCCACGGAGTCCTTCGCCAAGGCCAACCTCAACCGCACGGTGGACGAGGCCCTGGCGATGTTCGACCCGGTGGTGGCCCGGTCTAAGGCGGCGGGCGTCCATGTCCGCGGCTACCTCTCCATGTGCTTCGGCGACCCCTGGGAAGGCGCGGTCCCGATCCCCCAGGTCGTCCGGGTCTGCAAGGCTCTCCTGGACATGGGCTGCGACGAGCTGAGCCTGGGCGACACGATCGGCGTGGCGACCCCGGGCCATGTGGTCGCGCTCCTCGCCGCGCTGGACGAGGCGGGCGTCCCGCCGTCCGCCCTGGGCGTCCACTTCCACGACACCTACGGCCAGGCTCTCGCCAACACGCTCGCCGCACTCCAGCAGGGCGTGACGACGGTCGACGCCTCCGCGGGCGGCCTGGGCGGCTGCCCGTACGCGAAGTCGGCGACCGGCAACCTGGCCACCGAAGACCTCGTGTGGATGCTGCGGGGCCTCGGCATCGACACCGGAATCGACCTCGGCCGCCTCGTCGCCACGAGCGCGTGGATGGCCGCCCACCTGGGCCGACCCAGCCCGTCCCGCACCGTCCGAGCCCTGTCCCACGAGGACACCTAGGAGCAGTGATCACCATGGACTACCGCCTGCCCCCCGAGTTGGAGGAACTCCGCCGCACCGTCGAGGAGTTCGCGCACGAGGTGGTGGCGCCGAAGATCGGCGACTTCTACGAGCGGCACGAGTTCCCGTACGAGATCGTCCGGGAGATGGGCCGCATGGGCCTGTTCGGGCTGCCGTTCCCCGAGGAGTACGGCGGCATGGGCGGCGACTACCTGGCGCTGGGCGTGGCCCTGGAGGAACTGGCCCGGGTCGACTCCTCGGTGGCCATCACGCTCGAAGCCGGCGTCTCGCTCGGCGCGATGCCGGTCTTCCGCTACGGCACGGAGGCCCAGAAACAGGAATGGCTGCCCCGTCTCTGCTCCGGCGAACTCCTGGGCGCGTTCGGCCTGACGGAACCGGACGGCGGCAGCGACGCGGGCGCGACCCGCACGACGGCCCGCCTGGACGAGTCGACGAACGAGTGGGTGATCAACGGCACGAAGTGCTTCATCACCAACTCGGGCACGGACCTCACGGGCCTGGTGACGGTCACGGCGGTCACGGGCCGCACCCCGGAGGGCAAGCCGCAGATCTCCTCGATCATCGTCCCGTCCGGCACCCCGGGCTTCACGATCGCGGCCCCGTACTCGAAGGTCGGTTGGAACGCCTCGGACACCCGCGAGTTGTCCTTCTCGGACGTGCGGGTCCCGGCGGCGAACCTCCTGGGCGAGGAGGGCCGCGGCTACGCCCAGTTCCTCCGCATCCTCGACGAGGGCCGCATCGCCATCGCGGCACTGGCCACCGGCCTGGCCCAGGGCTGCGTCGACGAATCCGTCAAGTACGCCAAGGAACGCCACGCCTTCGGCAAGCCGATCGCCGCGAACCAGGCCATCCAGTTCAAGATCGCCGACATGGAGATGAAGGCCCACACGGCCCGCCTCGCCTGGCGCGACGCGGCGGCCCGCCTGGTCTCCGGCGCCCCCTTCAAGAAGGAGGCGGCCCTGGCCAAGCTCCACTCCTCCACCATCGCCGTGGACAACGCCCGCGAGGCCACCCAGATCCACGGCGGCTACGGCTTCATGAACGAGTACCCGGTCGCCCGCATGTGGCGCGACTCCAAGATCCTGGAAATCGGCGAGGGCACGAGCGAGGTCCAGCGGATGCTGATCGCCCGGGAGTTGGGGCTGATCAGCTGATCCCCCCGGCCCGGCGGCCTGCGCCGACCATCGCGTGAGCCGCCGGCCTCCCCCGGAGGGAAGTCACCCAGTGGGCACATATAATCCATGTCATCTTCACAGATCACATGGCGCTGTTCCCCGTGCCGAGAGAGCACCGGCGCTGACCACGCCGGAGAACGGGGCGTGCCTCGTTCCTCCGGGGGAGCATCACGATGGCCGGCCCTGCCGTTTCGGTGATTATCGCTGCGTACAATGCGATGCCTTATCTCACACGCTGTATTACCTCCGTCGCCGAGCAGAGCATCGGCCGGGACGCGGTGGAAGTCATCGCGGTCGACGACGGTTCGACCGACGGCACGGGTGAGGAACTCGACCGGCTGGCCGGGGAATACCCGGAGCTGTTGCGCGTATTTCACCAGGAGAATTCCGGCGGACCGTCAGCACCGCGCAACAAAGGACTCGACCACGCCCGTGGGACGTTCGTCTTCTTCCTGGACGCCGACGACTACCTGGGCCCCGAGGCCCTGGAACGCATGGTGGCCATGGCCGAGGAGAACCGGACCGACATCGTGCTCGGCAAGATGGTGGGAGTCGGCGGACGCGGGGCGCCCACCTCGATGTTCCGGCGCAACCAGCCGCGGACGGACGTCTTCTCGTCCCGCGTGTACTGGACCCTCAATCCCATGAAACTGTTCCGCCGCGAGCTGCTGGAGCGGCTGGAACTGCGGTTCCCGACGGACCTGAAGATCGGCGAGGACCAGCTCTTCGTCGGCTCCGCCTATCTGCACGCGGACGGAATCTCCGTACTCGCCGACTACGACTGCCTGTTCTGGGTCGAACGCGAGGACAGCGGCAACATCACCCTGCGGACCGGCGGCTGCGAACCCCGGCTGCGTTTCCTGCCCCGCGTGGTCGACATGCTCCTCGAACAGGTGCCGCCCGGCCCCGGCCGTGACCACCTGGCGCACCGGCACCTGACCGTGGAGGTGCAGCAGCTCCTCGACCACCTGGTGCACGAGCTCCGCCCCGAGCAAGAGAAGGCCCTGGCCCGGCTCGCCGAGGTCATCGCCCCGCTCTGGCACGAGGCGCTGAACGACCGGCTGTCGGCGATGGCCCGCCTGCGCCTGCACCTCGTACGCCACACCATGCTGGACGAACTGCTCGAACTGGTCCGGTTCGAGCGCGAGCCGGCGAGGAGCGGTGCGGCAACGCCCGTCCTGGTCGACGGCGGCCGCGCCTACGCGCGTTACCCCTACCTCCGCGACCCGTCCCGCGGCATCCCCGACTCCTGCTACGACGTGACCCGCCAGCTCGGCGTGCGCCATCACGTCACCCGCGCCGAGTTGCGCGGCACCACGCTGCACCTGGCCGGCCACGGCTATCTGCACCGGGTCGCCACCGAGGACGTTTCCACCGAGCTCGTCCTGCGCGAGCGGGCCAGTGGCACGGAGTACCGGCTTCCGGTCAGGCACACCGCGACTCCGGGGCTCGGCAAGGAGGAGGACGAGGGGCGGTATCTCTACGAACAGGCCGGTTTCGAGGCGTCCGTCGACATCACCACCGCCGGTGACGGCGGCCCTCTCCCCGACGGGCTCTGGGACATTTCTCTCACGATCGGCGCCCAGGGCGTCTCCCGCGAGGTGCGGATCGGCAGCAAGCGGGACGGCGGGGTCTCGGGCGCGTCGGCAACGCACATCGTGGACGGCGGCGGCGAGGCCCGTGCCGTGACGCTGTACACCACCACACCCCACGGCAACTTCACGCTCGACATCGGTGAACGCAAGCACGCGGTGCTGCCGCGACTGAGCCTGCGCAGCGTGCGATGGGCCCCGGGCTCGTCGACGGAACTGGAGTTGGCCGGCCGGTGCACGCTGGCCGCCTTCCCGGACGGCGCCCTCGCCGTCCACCTTCAGGACGGCCGGGGCGGAACCGCCGTCTTCCCCGCCCGCACCGCGTCACAGGCCGGCGGCGACTTCGTCGTACGGGTTCCGGTCACCGAGCTGCCGGCCGGGCTGTGGACGGGACAACTGCGGCTGGACGCCTGGTCGTTGGATCTGCCACCGATTCCCGGGAACCTGGCGCCCGCCAAGTGGCGTCGCCGCGGCCTCCCCTGGTTCGCGAAGCCTGCCCCGGGACGACACGGACAGGAGTTCGCCCTTCAGGTCGCCCGTATCGGCCTGGTCCGGGCCGTGACGCGCCGTCTCAAGCCGTAGGCGGAGCCCCTGCCGGAGCTTCGGCCCGCCCCTCGGCACGTCTCTTCGTGATCCGGATCACTGACCCCGCGGGCATCTCCGTCCTCTCCCCCGGGCACAGACACCAGAGCCCCCCTGGACACAGCATGAGGTTAGGCTAACCTAAGCTTAAATCCAGCCAACTGGCTGTCAGCCGTGCCCGCAGTGGCTCCGTACGTACGAAAGCAGACCCAGCGATGTCGAACGCCAGAACCGCCCGCTTCTCCCGCCGCGGCATCCTCGCCGCCGGCGGTGCCCTCGGACTCGGTGCGCTCGTGACCGCGTGTGGCAGCGAGGACTCGACGGACGGCGGCTCGGACTCGAAGGCGTCCGCCAAGTCCGGCCCGTGGTCCTTCAAGGACGACCGCGGCAAGAATGTGCAGCTCGACAAGGTCCCCGCGAACATCGTCGCCTTCACCGGCGTCGCCGCCGCCCTCTACGACTACGGCGTCTCCGTCAAGGGCGTCTTCGGCCCCACCAAGACGCAGGACGGCAAGCCCGACGTCCAGGCCGGCGACATGGACATCAGCAAGGTGACCATCCTCGGCAACACCTGGGACCAGTTCAACGTCGAGAAGTACGCCGCCCTCGCCCCCGAGGTGCTGATCAGCACCATGTTCGACTCCGCGGGCACCCTCTGGTACGTCCCCGAGGCCTCCAAGGACAAGATCGCCAAGCTCGCCCCGAGCGTCGGTATCTCGGTCTACGACCGTCAGCTCACCGCCCCGCTGCAGCGCATGTGGGAGCTGGCCGAGTCCCTCGGCGGCGACATGAAGGCCGCGAAGGTCACTGAGGCCAAGAAGCGGTTCGAGGAGGCCTCCGAGCGGCTGCGCAAGGCCGCCAAGGCACACCCCGACATCAAGGTGATGGCCGGTTCCGCGAGCCAGGAGCTCTTCTACGTCTCCGGCACCAACCTCTCCGTCGACCTGGAGTACTTCAAGGCCCTCGGCGTGAACTTCGTCGAGCCGCCGGAGAAGGCCAAGGCGAAGGGCGGCGGCTGGTTCGAGAGCCTGAGCTGGGAGAACGTCGACAAGTACGCGGCCGACGTCATCATGATGGACGACCGGTCCTCGGCGATCCAGCCGGCGAACATCACCGAGGCGACGTGGAAGAAGCTGCCCGCGGTGAAGGCCGGGCAGGTCATCTCCCGGTCGGCCGAGCCGATTCTGTCGTACGACAAGTGCGTGCCGTTGGTGGAGAACCTGGCGAAGGCCATCGAGACGGCCAAGAAGGTCGCCTAAGCAGGCTGCCGGATGGACTGAGTGGCGCGGCGGGTCCGTTGTGGCTTGTCGCGCCCACGCGGCGGAGCCGCATGTCGACACAGCCCCGCGCCCCTAGGTAAGTCACCCCAGCCCCGTGACAATGACTCAGGAGCCCCCATGACCACCGCCGTGGCCGCCCCGTTCCGTTTCTTTTCGCTTCAGGTCGTGCGGACGAGGCGGCTCGGTCCGTCCCTGGTCCGTGTCACCTTCGGCGGGCCCGATCTGCACGCCTTTCACTCCGACGGGCGTGACCAGTCGCTGTCGCTGTTCCTGCCCCACCCGGGGCAGCCCGAGCCGGTCGTCCCGCTCGAGCTCGGGGACGGGTGGTGGCAGGGCTGGCGTGAACTGCCGGACGACGTCCGGGCCGTGATGCGGTCGTACACCCTGCGGGAGCTGCGCCGCGACCCGGACGAGATCGACATCGACTTCGCCCTGCACGGCGTCGAGCCGGGCGCCTCGGTGCAGGCCGGCCCCGCCTCCCGCTGGGCCGCCGGTGCCGCCGCCGGCGACCGGGTGCTGCTGCTCGGCCCGGCCGTCGCCGACAACCGGGCGATCCGCTTCCGGCCGCCCGAGGACACCGACCTCGTGGTCGTCTGGGGCGACGAGACCGCCGTACCGGCCGCCTCGGCCATCGTCGAGTCGCTGCCGGCCGGCACCCGCGCCCGGGTCTGGCTGGAGGTGCCGCACGCCGGGGACATCCAGGACCTGGTGACCGAGGCGGACGCCGAGATCACCTGGCTCGTGAGGGAGGAGGCGGGCCGCGAGGGCTCCTCCATGGCCCCCGACGTCCTCCGCGAGGCCCAACTGCCCCCGGCCGAGCGGCCGTACGTCTGGATCGCCGGCGAGTCCGGCTGTGTGAAGGAGCTGCGCCGGCACTTCGTGCGCGAGCGCGGCATCGACCGCCGCCGGGTCACGTTCGTCGGCTACTGGCGCCGTGGCGTGAGCGAGGAGCAGTTGCGGGCAGAGGGATAGCCCTCGCCCCCCACCCACCCATGTGACCCATGGGTGGGTGACCACAGTTGTGACCCAAGTGACCACAGTCACGGCAGGGCCCGGTTCCCCGATGAACAACTTAGGTTAGGCTTACCTAAGTTGAACCCGCGGTTCAGCCCGCCCCTGTCCCGCACCGGACTGTCCCCACCGGAGGACCCCTACATGCGCTCGCACCTGCTCAACGACACCACCGCGGAGCAGTACCGCCGCTCCGTGACCGCCGGAGTCGAGCGGGTGGCCGCCAAAATCGCCACCACCGAACGGCCGTTCAGCGGCGTCACCGTCGACGCCCTCGCTCCCGCCATCGACGCGATCGACCTCGACAAGCCGCTGCACGACACCGCCGCGGTGCTCGACGAACTGGAGGACGTCTACCTCCGGGACGCGGTCTACTTCCACCACCCCCGCTACCTCGCCCACCTCAACTGCCCGGTCGTCATCCCGGCCGTGCTCGGCGAGGCCGTGCTGTCCGCCGTGAACTCCTCCCTGGACACCTGGGACCAGTCGGCCGGCGGCACGCTCATCGAGCGCAAACTGATCGACTGGACGACCGAGCGCATCGGCCTCGGCCCCGCCGCCGACGGCGTGTTCACCTCCGGCGGCACCCAGTCCAACCTCCAGGCGCTGCTGCTCGCGCGTGAGGAGGCAAAGACGGACACGCTGGCCAAACTGCGGATCTTCGCCTCCGAGGTCAGCCACTTCAGCGTGAAGAAGTCCGCGAAACTGCTGGGCCTGGGCCAGGACTCCGTGGTCTCCATACCCGTCGACCACGACAAGCGCATGCAGACCGTCGCCCTCGCCCGTGAACTGGAGCGCTGCAAGCAGGACGGCCTCGTGCCCATGGCCGTCGTCGCCACCGCCGGCACCACCGACTTCGGCTCGATCGACCCGCTGCCCGAGATCGCCGAGCTGTGCGAGCAGTTCGGCACCTGGATGCACGTCGACGCCGCCTACGGCTGCGGCCTGCTCGCCTCCCTGAAGCACCGGGACCGGCTGAACGGCATCGAGCGCGCCGACTCCGTCACCGTGGACTACCACAAGTCCTTCTTCCAGCCGGTGAGTTCGTCCGCCGTGCTGGTCCGCGACGCCGCCACGCTCCAGCACGCCACCTACCACGCCGAGTACCTGAACCCGCGCCGCATGGTGCAGGAACGTATCCCCAACCAGGTGGACAAGTCCCTGCAGACCACCCGCCGCTTCGACGCCCTCAAGCTGTGGATGACGCTGAGGACCATGGGCGCCGACGGCATCGGGCAGCTCTTCGACGAGGTGTGCGAGCTGGCCCGGGAGGGCTGGAAGCTGCTCGCCGCCGACCCGCGCTTCGACGTCGTCGTGGAGCCGAGCCTGTCCACCCTGGTCTTCCGCTACATCCCGGCGTCCGTCACCGACCCCGCCGAGATCGACCGCGCCAACCTCTACGCCCGCAAGGCCCTGTTCGCCTCCGGTGACGCCATCGTCGCGGGCACCAAGGTCGGCGCCCGGCACTACCTGAAGTTCACCCTGCTCAACCCCGAGACGCAGGCGTCCGACATCGCCGCCGTCCTCGATCTGATCGCCGGCCACGCCGAGCAGTACCTGGGAGAGTCCCTTGACCGCGCGTCCTGAAAACCCGAACAGAATCCATGACTTCGTGGGCATCGGGCTCGGCCCCTTCAACCTCGGCCTGGCCTGCCTCACCGAACCGATCGACGAGCTCGACGGCGTCTTCCTGGAGTCGAAGCCCGACTTCGAGTGGCACGCGGGGATGTTCCTCGACGGCGCCCACCTCCAGACGCCGTTCATGTCGGACCTGGTCACCCTCGCCGACCCCACGTCCCCGTACTCCTTCCTGAACTACCTGAAGGAGAAGGGCCGGCTGTACTCGTTCTACATCCGCGAGAACTTCTACCCGCTGCGCGTCGAGTACGACGACTACTGCCGCTGGGCCGCGAACCAGCTCCGCAGCATCCGCTTCAACACGACAGTGACGGAAGTCCGGTACGAGGACGACGTCTACCTCGTGCACACCGAGGCCGGAGACGTCTTCCGCGCCCGTCACCTCGTCCTCGGCACGGGCACTCCGCCCCACATCCCCGAGGCCTGCGCGAACCTGGGCGGTGACTTCATCCACAACTCCCGCTACCTGAGCCACAAGGCCGAGCTCCAGAAGAAGGACTCGATCACGCTCGTCGGCTCGGGCCAGTCGGCCGCCGAGATCTACTACGACCTGCTCAGCGAGATCGACGTCCACGGCTACCGGCTGAACTGGGTCACCCGCTCCCCGCGCTTCTTCCCGCTGGAGTACACCAAGCTCACGCTGGAGATGACCTCGCCGGAGTACGTCGACTACTTCCGCGAGCTGCCCGAGGCCACCCGCTACCGCCTCACGGCCGAGCAGAAGGGCCTGTTCAAGGGCATCGACGGCGACCTGATCAATGAGATCTTCGACCTGCTCTACCAGAAGAACCTCGGCGGTCCCGTCCCCACGCGCCTGCTCACCAACTCCTCGTTGACCAGCGCGACGTACGAGAACGGCACGTACACGCTCGGCTTCCGCCAGGAGGAGCAGGGCAAGGACTTCGAGCTGACCTCCGAGGGCCTGGTCCTGGCCACCGGTTACCGGTACGCCGAGCCGGAGTTCCTCAAGCCCGTCCGCGACCGCCTGGTCTACGACTCCCGGGGCAACTTCGACGTCGCCCGCAACTACGCCGTCGACGTCACCGGCCGGGGCATCTTCCTCCAGAACGCCGGCGTCCACACCCACAGCATCACCAGCCCCGACCTGGGCATGGGCCCGTACCGGAACGCGTACATCATCCGCGAGCTGCTCGGCACCGAGTACTACCCGGTGGAGAAGACGATCGCGTTCCAGGAGTTCTCCGTATGAGCACCACCGGCATCGGCACGTTCACCATCCGCCCGCTCGACCCCCTGAAGGACGCCGAGCTGCTGCACTCCTGGGTCACCCACCCCAAGGCGGCCTACTGGATGATGCAGGACGCGACACTCCCGGACGTCGAGCGCGAGTACATGCGCATCGCGGTGCACGAGCACCACCACGCCTACCTCGGCCTGTACGAGGGCCGTCCCGCGTTCCTGATGGAGAAGTACGACCCCCGGTACGTCGAGTTGACCGGGCTGTACGAGCCGGAGCCCGGCGACGTCGGCATGCACTTCCTGGTCGCGCCGACCGACCGGCCGATCCACGGCTTCACCCGGGCGGTCATCACGGCCGTGATGGACGAGCTGTTCGCCGACCCGCGCACCCGCCGGGTCGTGGTGGAGCCCGACGTGAGCAACAAGGCCGTGCACGCGCTGAACGAGGCCGTCGGCTTTGTGCCCGTCCGTGAGATCGACAAGCCGGAGAAACGCGCGCTGCTGAGCTTCTGCACGCGTGAGCAGTTCCTGGCCGCCCGAGGAGTAGCCGTATGACCCTGTCCGACGCCGTAGCGCATCTGTCCCCCCACCGCTGGGCGCGGGCCAACCGCCTCCTGATCCGCAAGGCGCTCGCCGAGTTCGCGCACGAGCGCCTGATCACCCCCGAGCAGGACGGGAACGGTTACGTCGTCCGCAGTGACGACGGCCAGACCCGGTACGCCTTCACGGCCACGCTGCGCGCCCTCGACCACTGGCAGATCGACGCCGACTCGATCACCCGGCACCGGGACGGCGCGGAACTCCCGCTCGCCGCCCTGGACTTCTTCATCGAGATGCAGAAGTCCCTCGGTCTGAGCGACGACATCCTGCCCGTCTACCTGGAGGAGATCTCCTCCACCCTCTCGGGCACCTGCTACAAGCTCACCAAGCCGCGGATCACGGCCGCCGAGCTCGCGCGCAGCGACTTCCAGACGATCGAGACCGGCATGACCGAGGGCCACCCCTGCTTCGTGGCCAACAACGGCCGGCTCGGCTTCGGCATCCACGAGTACCTGTCGTACGCGCCGGAGACGTCGAGCCCCGTCCGGCTCGTCTGGCTCGCGGCCCACCGCTCGCGGGCCGCGTTCACGGCCGGTGTCGGCATCGAGTACGAGTCGTTCCTGCGCGAGGAACTGGGCGCGGAGACCGTCGAGCGCTTCCACGGCGTCCTGCGCGACCAGGGCCTGGACCCGGCCGACTACCTCCTCATCCCGGTCCACCCCTGGCAGTGGTGGAACAAACTCACCGTCACCTTCGCGGCCGAGGTCGCCCGCAAACACCTCGTATGCCTCGGCGAGGGCGACGACGAGTACCTGGCCCAGCAGTCCATCAGGACCTTCTTCAACAAGTCCAGCCCCGAGAAGCACTATGTGAAGACGGCCCTGTCCGTCATCAACATGGGCTTCATGCGCGGGCTGTCGGCCGCCTACATGGAGGCCACGCCCGCGATCAACGACTGGCTGGCCCAGCTCATCGACAACGACCCGGTCCTGAGGTCGACCGGCCTGTCGATCATCCGGGAGCGCGCCGCCGTCGGCTACCGGCACCTGGAGTACGAGCAGGCGACGGACCGCTACTCGCCGTACCGCAAGATGCTCGCCGCGCTGTGGCGGGAGAGCCCGGTGCCGTCCCTGAAGGAGGGCGAGTCCCTGGCCACGATGGCGTCCCTGGTCCATGTCGACCACGAGGGAGCGTCGGTCGCGGGTGCGCTGATCGAGCGGTCGGGCCTCACCCCGACCGAATGGCTGCGCCGCTACCTCCAGGCCTACTTCACGCCCCTCCTGCACAGCTTCTACGCCTACGACCTGGTGTTCATGCCGCACGGCGAGAACGTCATCCTGGTGCTCAAGGACGGGGTCGTGCAGCGCGCGATCTACAAGGACATCGCCGAGGAGATCGCCGTCATGGACCCGGACGCGGTGCTGCCGCCGACGGTGGAGCGACTGCGCGTGGAGGTCCCGGAGGACAAGAAACTCCTGTCGGTCTTCACGGACGTCTTCGACTGCTTCTTCCGCTTCCTCGCGGCGAACCTCGCCTCCGAGGGCATCCTGGAGGAGGACGACTTCTGGCGCACCGTCGCGGAGGTCACCCGCGCCTACCAGGACTCGATGCCCTCACTGGCCGACAAGTTCGAGCAGTACGACATGTTCGCCCCCGAGTTCGCCCTGTCCTGCCTCAACCGCCTCCAACTCCGCAACAACGAACAGATGGTCGACCTCTCGGACCCGTCCGGCGCCCTCCAGCTGGTCGGCACCCTGAAGAACCCGATCGCGGAGTTCTGACCCCACAGCAGACGGGCACCCCCGGTGTACGGTCCACCGAGGGTGTCTGTCTTTTTTTAGGGGCGCGGGGAACTGCGCATCTTTTAGGGGCGCGGGGAACTGCGCGGCCGGCCCCCACCGGCCCGCAGACGAATCACCGGCCGGCAGAACCCCACGGCACCTGCGGCGACCGATACCACTCAATACCCAGGGCATCCCACCGCTCAGCCTGCGCAGCTAGCCGCCCCTTGTACCGCTCCCAGTCGTGAGAAGCCCCCGACGACCACCCCAACTCGGCAACCCCCGGCAACCGCGGAAACGCCATGTACTCAACATGCCCGGAGTTCTCGACCGTCTCCGTCCACAACGGCGCCTCGACCCCCCGCACGGCCCCCTCCGGCACCCCGGGCAGATAAGCCCCCGGATCCCAGTCGTAGGACCGCCGCACCTCGACATACCCCGCCCAGGACAATCCCAGCGGCGTGTCCTTCGTGTACTTCATGTCGAGATAGACCCGGTCGGCCGGAGACAGAATCAGCCCCGTGCCCTCCTGCGCGGCCTTCACCACCCGCGCCTTCTCCTCCGCACTGGTGCTGTCGAGCCCCCAGTACTGGGCGAGCGCCCCCTTCGCCGGTGTCGCGCCGGTCAGCTGATGCCAGCCGACGACCGTCTTGCCGTACTTCGCGACGACCGGCTGCACCCGGTCCATGAACTTGACGTAGTCCTCATGGCTGGTGGAATGCGCCTCGTCGCCCCCGATGTGGAGGTACCTGCCCGGCGTGAGCGCGGCCAGCTCCCGGACCACGTCGTCCACGAAGTCGTACGTGATCTCCTTGTCGACGCACAGCGAGCTGAAGCCGACCTCGGTGCCGGTGTAGAGCGGGGGCGCGACGCCGTCGCAGTTCAGGTCGGCGTAGGACGCGAGGGCCGCGTTGGTGTGGCCCGGCATGTCTATCTCGGGGACGACCTCCAGGAAGCGGGAGCCGGCGTACCGCACGATCTCCTTGTACTGGGCCTTGGTGTAGAAGCCGCCGGGTCCGCCGCCGACCTCCGTGGAGCCGCCGTGCGTCGCGAGGCGCGGCCAGGAGTCGATGGCGATGCGCCAGCCCTGGTCGTCGCTCAGGTGCAGATGCAGCTTGTTGATCTTGTAGAGGGCGAGCTGGTCGATGTAGCGCTTGACCTGGTCGACGCTGAAGAAGTGCCGGGAGACGTCGAGCATGGCACCGCGCCAGCCGTAGCGCGGACGGTCCTTGATGGTGCCGCCGGCGATCAGCCAGGGGCCGGGCTGGACGGTGTCCTTCTCGACGGCCGCGGGGAGGAGCTGGCGCAGCGTCTGGACGCCGTGGAAGAGACCGGCGGGCCGGGCCGCGGTGATGGTGACACCGCCCCGGCCGCTGTCGATGCGGTAGCCCTCGGCGCCGAAGGGTCCCTCGGCGAGGCGCAGCCGGATGCCCCCGGCGCCGTGGCCGGTGACCGGGAGGCGGTAGCCGGTCGACGGCCGCAGGACGGCCGCGAGGTACTCGGCGACGCGCCGCGCCTCCGGCGAGCCGTCGACGTGGATGTGCGTGCCGCGGGTGATCCGGTAGGGGGAGCCACCCGGGGCGACCGAGGCGGGCGCGGGGACGACCCGGTCGAGCGGGGTGGGCGCTGCCGCCTGGGCCGGGGCGCCCCCGGCCATGGAGAGGCCCATCCCCACCAGCAGCAGGGAACCGAGGAGGCGAAGCGTTCTGTGGCGCGGTCTCGTACGGCCGTGTGTCACAAGCGTGTCCCTTCCATGAGCCGGTGAGCCCCGAGAGGTCTGGACCACTCTCTCGTGAGACCGGTGGAACAATCCACCCCATGGCGGAAATCATCCAGAAGGACGGCACATGGACCTTCGACGGCGACGCCCTGCGGCTGACCCCCGGGCGGGACAAGAACGTCAGTCTGCTGCGCAGGGAGCTGGGTGAACTGGTCGTCCCGCTGGGGGCGTTGGCCGGGATCTCCTTCGAACAGGGCAAGAAGACGGGGCGGCTCAGGCTCCGCCTGCGCGACGGCGCCGACCCGCTGCTGCACGCCACGGGCGGCCGGCTCACCGAGCCCCACGACCCCTACCAGCTGATCGTGGAGTCCGACCGCTACGGCGTCGCCGAGTACTTCACGGAGGAGGTCCGCAACGCGCTGCTCCTGGACCAGGTGCCGAGCGAGCCGGTGGACGAGTACCTGTTGCCGGGACCCTCCGTGCCGCTGTCGGTCTCCGCCGGAGACGGCACCGCCGGCTTCGACGGTGAGCGCATACGCCTGGAGTGGAACTGGAAGACGGAGGACGCCAAGGCGGCCGCCGGTGCCCGCACGCTCGCGCTCTCCGACATCACGGGCGTGGAGTGGCAGCCGGCGGCCGGCCTGGAGAACGGCTACCTCCGCTTCACCGTGCGGAACGCGCCCACCAAGGCCCCGCCCAAGTACGACCCCAACGCCGTGGAGCTGTGGGGCTTCAAGAAGGACCCGCTGATGGCGCTGGTCGCGGCGGCGGTCCAGGCCAGGCTTCCGCACCCGGCCCGGGCCGCCGCCGACGTCCCGGACACGCGACCGGAACTGCCTTCTCCCCCGGTCGCGTCCGCCGAGGACGATCATGACGCCCTGCTGCGCCGCCTGCGCGAGCTCGGCGACCTGCACCGCACGGGCGTCCTGACGGACGACGAGTTCGCCCTGGCCAAACAGGCGATCCTCAAGCGGATGTAGCAGCCGCGGGGCGCTACTTGGCCCGGCGCGCCACCGTGAAGTGGTCCACCTGGTCACCGGTCTCGGCGATGCCGCGCACCGTCAGCGTGGCCAGGCGCCCCTTCGGCGCGGGGGTGACGTCCACACGCAGGAAGGAGTAGTCGAGGTAGCGCACCCGGGACCAGGTGACGGTCTCGTTCTGCTTGCCGCCCTTGACGTTGACGAACGAGGACACGGAGTCCACGTCGTGCTCGTTGCCCTGGTACGACAGCGGGGCGCTGAACGCGTAGAGGCTGCGGCCCGCCGCGCCGGCCGTCACGTACACCACGCCGTCGGTCTCCGGGTAGGCCGTGCCGCCGATCGGGAGCTTCCTGGTGACCTTGTCGCCCTTGATGACGTCGGTGCGCTCGTACTGGTGGTTGTGGCCGTTGATGACCAGGTCCACGGTGTACTTCTCGAACAGCGGCACCCACTCCTGCCGGACCCCGCCCTCGGAGGCGTGGGAGGTGGAGGTGCAGTAGGCGCAGTGGTGGAAGAACACGACGATGAAGTCGATGTCGGGCGCGGCCCGGTACTTCGTCAGCTGGGCTTCGAGCCACTTGGTCTGGGTGCCGCCCGAGATGCCGAGGTTGGCCGGGATCTCGTAGGAGATGTCGTTGGCGTCGAGCGAGATGACGGCGGTGTTGCCGTAGGCGAAGGAGTAGACGCCCGGGAGGTTCTTCTTGTCGGGGCCGTTGTCCGGGAGGGTCCAGCGCGCCTCCTCGCCGCCGTAGCCGTTGGGCGAGTACCAGGCCTCCATGTCGTGGTTGCCGTAGGCGGGCATCCACGGTACGGACTTGGCGACGGACTCGGTCTGGGCGAGGAACTGGTCCCACACGCGCGAGTCAAAGCCGGTGTCGTCGGTCCGGCCCTGGCCGGTGGGGTCGCCGTACGCGATGTCGCCGGCATGCAGATGGAAGGCGGGGTTCTGGCCGAGGAGGAGGCTGTTGTTGGCGAGCGCGTGGTAGCTGACGCCCTCGTCGCCGAAGGCCGTGAAGGTGAACGGCGTCTTGTGCGCGGGGGCGGTGGTGAAGGTGCCGAGGGTGCCCAGGAGGTGGGCTTCGGCCGGGTCGAAGCCCTGGTGGCCGACGCCGTAGTAGTACGTCCGGCCCGGGCGCAGGTGGGCTAGCTCGGCGTGGACGTAGTACTGGGTGTGGTTGCCGCTCGCGCCGACACCGGCCGGTGTGAAGAGGGTGCGGACCTCGGCGTCGATCTTCCGGGAGAGGTCGGTGGGGTGGGCGCCGATCCGGATGAACGGCTTCTTGACGGCGACCGGGACCTGCCAGGAGACGGTCATCTCGGTGCGCGGGTCGGTGCCGTAGGCGAGGTGGCGGCCGAAGGGGGCGACGAGCGCGCCGTCGACGGTCGCGGCAGCGGTGCGGGCGGTCGGTACGGCCGCCTGGGAGGTGGCACCCGGCACGAAGGCGCCGCCCACTACGGCACCGAGCGTGACGGCGCCGCCTCTGATCATCGAGCGCCGGGAGAACCTGGCGCGCAGGTACTCGTGCTGCTCGGCCATGCTCATGCGCTCGGCGAGCCGCTCGGGTACGCCCATACGAGGAATGTCCATGGCGTCACAAGCTGCTCGCCACACACATCCGCCCGGGGAACAACCGCCCAAGCGACTCCCATGGGCGCCCCATAAGTGTTCCAACACCACTCTGCCCGAAACCGGGCAGAATTCTTGCGTAAGCGCCGCCGGTGCTTCAGGATCTACCGGGTGCACGACGAACTCGTTGATCATCTGACGCGGTCCACGCCCCTCAGCCGGGGCGAGGCGCTGCGCGTGATCCAGGACGTGCTCGCCTACTTCGACGAGACGACCGAGGAGTACGTCCGTCGCCGCCACCGCGAGCTCCAGGCCCAGGGCCTGGTGAACGCGGCGATCTTCGAGCGGATCGAGGCGGATCTCAAATACCGCGCGGTGGCACCGCCGGAGCTCTCGCTCCGGCAGCTGCGGCGCATCGTCTACGGCTAGGAATACGTATACATGTGCGGAATCGTCGGTTACATCGGGAAGCGTGACGTCGCTCCCCTCCTCCTGGAGGGCCTCCAGCGCCTGGAGTACCGCGGGTACGACTCCGCGGGCGTCGTCATCACGTCCCCGAAGGCCTCCGGCCTGAAGATGGTCAAGGCCAAGGGCCGCGTCCGCGATCTGGAGGCCAAGGTCCCGGCCCGCTTCAAGGGCACGACCGGCATCGCCCACACCCGCTGGGCCACCCACGGCGCCCCCTCCGACGTCAACGCCCACCCGCACCTGGACGCCGAGGGCAAGGTCGCCGTCGTCCACAACGGCATCATCGACAACGCCTCCGACCTGCGCCGCAAGCTGGAGGCGGACGGCGTCGAGTTCCTCTCCGAGACCGACACCGAGGTCCTCGTCCACCTCATCGCCCGCTCGCAGGCCACCAAGCTGGAGGACAAGGTCCGCGAGACCCTCCGGCTCATCGAGGGCACCTACGGCATCGCCGTCATGCACGCCGACTTCCCGGACCGGATCGTCGTCGCCCGCAACGGCTCCCCGGTCGTCCTCGGCATCGGCGAGAAGGAGATGTTCGTCGCGTCGGACATCGCCGCGCTGGTCGCCCACACCCGCCAGATCGTCACGCTGGACGACGGCGAGATGGCCACCCTGAAGGCCGACGACTTCCGCACGTACACGACGGAGGGCACCCGCACCACCGCGGAGCCCACCACCGTGGAGTGGGAGGCGGCCTCCTACGACATGGGCGGCCACGACACCTACATGCACAAGGAGATCCACGAGCAGGCCGAGGCCGTGGACCGCGTGCTGCGCGGCCGCATCGACGACCGCTTCTCCACCGTGCACCTGGGCGGCCTCAACCTCGACGCCCGCGAGGCCCGCCGGATCCGCCGCGTGAAGATCCTCGGCTGCGGCACCTCGTACCACGCGGGCATGATCGGCGCCCAGATGATCGAGGAGCTGGCGCGCATCCCCGCCGACGCCGAGCCGGCCTCGGAGTTCCGCTACCGCAACGCGGTCGTCGACCCCGACACCCTCTACGTCGCCGTCTCCCAGTCCGGCGAGACCTACGACGTCCTCGCCGCCGTGCAGGAGCTCAAGCGCAAGGGCGCGCGGGTCCTGGGCGTGGTGAACGTGGTCGGTTCCGCGATCGCCCGCGAGGCCGACGGCGGCATCTACGTCCACGCGGGCCCGGAGGTCTGCGTCGTCTCCACGAAGTGCTTCACCAACACCACGGTGGCCTTCGCGCTCCTCGCCCTGCACCTGGGCCGCACCCGCGACCTGTCGGTCCGCGACGGCAAGCGGATCATCGAGGGCCTGCGCAAGCTGCCCGCCCAGATCGCCGAGATCATGGAGCACGAGGAGGACGTCAAGAAGCTGGCCCTGCAGTTCGCCGAGGCCCGCTCGATGCTCTTCATCGGCCGGGTGCGGGGCTACCCGGTGGCCCGCGAGGCCTCCCTGAAGCTCAAGGAGGTCTCCTACATCCACGCCGAGGCCTACCCCGCCTCCGAGCTCAAGCACGGCCCGCTGGCCCTGATCGAGCCGGCTCTCCCCACGGTCGCGATCGTCCCCGACGACGACCTCCTGGAGAAGAACCGCGCGGCCATGGAGGAGATCAAGGCCCGCAGCGGCAAGATCCTCGCGGTGGCCCACCAGCACCAGGAGAAGGCCGACGAGACGATCGTCGTCCCGAAGAACGAGGACGAGCTGGACCCGATCCTGATGGGCATCCCCCTCCAACTCCTCGCGTACCACACGGCCCTCGCCCTCGGCAGGGACATCGACAAGCCGAGGAACCTGGCCAAGTCGGTAACAGTCGAGTAGTTGGCTTTTGGGGGGCGCGGGGAACTGCGCGAACAACCCCCACGCACCCGCACAGGTCACACAAAGAGGACGGACCCCCACGCGCTGCCACCAAGCACAGGGGGTCCGTTTTCATCGCCGGGAAGCCGCCCAACTCCCCGGCCCGCGCAGCTAACCGGTGGCCGTCACTCCCCGGCCGGCAGCGCGTCGCGGAACCGCCGTGGGCCAGTGCGCCAGCGCCGCGGTGGCCGCGTACCAAGCCACCGCACCCGCGGCGACGGCGAACCAGCCCCCGGCCTTCGCAAGCCCGTCGTTCTCCGCGAACGCCGCGACCGCGAGAAGCAGCAGCGACACGCAGAACAGGCCGTACACGCCCCGCCCGAGCTGATCCCCGCCCGCCAGCGTGAGAGACAGCGCCACCAGGGCGAACAACAGCAGGAACAACCCTGCCTCGTTGCCGGCGGCGGCGTCGGACACGGCCCAGGTGAACCACAACGCCCCGAGTACCGAGAACGCCGTACCACCGGCGGCGTCACCCTCGCGCAGGGCCACCATTCCGGCGACGAAGAGGGCGACTCCTCCCACGTATTGGGCGAGGGACGTGGCATCGGCGGCCGACACCCCGTCCATCACGGCGGTGTTGCCGAGCCCGAAGGCCAACAGGGTGATTCCGAGGGCGAGTCGACCGGCCACGGTCGTGATTCCGCTTCCCGCGGAGACGTCTTTGTCCACGGCGGGCTCCCTTCGTGCATGTGCAGTTGTGCGGTGTTCCGTATATGCCCTTCACAAGGGCACAAACACCTATACGCACGAGTAGGTTTACACACCGCACAGGGGCCGCAAGGGAGTTGACGCTCAGGGAATGACGATGACGGGCCGCTTCGCCCGCTTGGCGAGCCGCCCGGCGACGGAGCCGAAGATCCGCCCGACGAGGCCGTGGGTCGACCCGACGACGATCGCGTCGGCCTCGTACTCCCGGCCGACCTCTTCGAGTTCGTGGCAGATGTCGCCGCCGCGCTCGACCAGGATCCAGGGCACCTCGGCGAGGTAGTCCGCACAGGCCAGCTCAAGACCGAGCACCTCGGTCCGGTGGTCCGGCACGTCCACGAACACGGGCGGCTCACAGCCGGCCCACACCGTGGTCGGCAGCCGGTTGGCGACGTGGACGATGATCAGGCCCGACCCGGAGCGATGGGCCATGCCGATCGCGTACGCCAGGGCGCGCTCACTGGACGTGGAGCCGTCGAAGCCGACGACGACCCCGTGCTTGAAGGCGGGATCGCAGGAGTGGCGTGGCTCTTCCGCCGCCAGGGGCTCGGCCGCCGTGGGATCGGCGACGGGCCGCTTGCGGTCCGCGGGTTCGAAGAATTCGTGACCGGCCATGGCTGTCTCGGCGTTGTGATCCTTTATGGGTGGGCCCGCGAGCGGAGCTCGCTGACAGATCCAGCAGTGTGCGGCGGAGCTGTGTCCGGGAATGGTCTTCCCAACCCCATACCCCCAAGGGTACGGCGGCACGCCTCCTTAACCCAGATCCCGCCCGCCGTCCGTGCGGGTTCCAGGGAGCATGCACGAGGCGGCGCCCGTAACGCAATGGTTGCTGCGCTGTACAGGCGGTTTGCACAGGATTCACTTACCCGTGGGGGCGATCGGGTCACACAGTGACCTGCTCACCGGCCGCGCGTTGAACCCCGTGAGTCACGCCACAGGGAGCACGCATGCCCGGACCCCGCCCCGCCTCCGAGGCGGACCGCGCGGCCCCGCCGCCGCGGGACACCGCGACGGACGTGATTCGCTGGGCGGCCTTCAGTTGCCTGCTCGTCCCCCTGGTGCTCCTCGGGTACGGCGCCTCCCTGGCCGGCGCCGCCGGCACGGCCCTCGGGCTCGCGGCCGTCACGGGCGCGTGCCGGGTGCTGCTGCGGCAGTCCGAGCGCGGCGCGGCCCGGCTGGCGGCCGAGGACCGGGCGCCCCACCGGGGCCGTCACCACCGCACCGGAACGGGGTCGCACCGTGGCGGACGGCACACTGGCGGGGATACACCGGTCGGCTGACCGGTTTCCGCGCACACGCACGCTGCTTTTCAGCCAACTTCTCGCACCCGTGCATCACCCTCCCTGACCACCCCCCAACCCCCGTTCGACCTGCACGGAAAGGGCCTCGGGGGTGCTGCGCACCCTACGCGGATTGGCCACCGCGACAAGGCGCACTTCCCTGCACGCCCCACGAGTGCAACGCTTCGTGATCGAATGCTTCACGCCAAGTTGCCAAGTCGACAATGTGCCGAGTGCCGAACCGGCCACTGCGGCGCAACGGGACACAGTAGATTCGATCTTGACTGTCTACGGCGGGGGACTCGTGCAGGACCGAGGGGAAACGTGCAGGAGCGACACAACCGAGGAGCCGCGACCACCGAGGGGGGCTTAGCAGTATGAGCCACGACTCCACTGCCGCGCCGGAAGCCGCGGCCCGGAAGCTTTCCGGGCGACGTCGCAAGGAGATCGTCGCGGTGCTGCTGTTCAGCGGCGGCCCCATCTTCGAGAGTTCCATACCGTTGTCGGTGTTCGGGATCGACCGCCAGGACGCCGGCGTGCCGCGCTACCGACTGCTGGTGTGCGGCGGCGAGGACGGCCCACTGCGGACCACAGGGGGCCTGGAACTCACCGCGCCACATGGCCTGGAAGCGATCTCACGCGCGGGCACGGTCGTCGTACCGGCCTGGCGTTCGATCACTTCTCCGCCACCGGACGAAGCGCTCGACGCGCTGCGCCGCGCACACGAGGAGGGCGCCCGCATCGTCGGGCTGTGCACCGGCGCCTTCGTCCTCGCGGCGGCGGGCCTGCTGGACGGCCGGCCCGCGACGACGCACTGGATGTACGCGCCGACGCTGGCCAAGCGCTATCCGTCGGTGCACGTCGATCCGCGGGAGCTGTTCGTGGACGACGGCGACGTGCTGACGTCGGCAGGCACCGCCGCGGGCATCGACCTGTGCCTGCACATCGTGCGCACGGACCACGGCAACGAGGCGGCAGGGGCCCTGGCCCGGCGTCTCGTCGTGCCCCCGCGCCGCAGCGGCGGCCAGGAGCGCTATCTCGACAGGTCTTTACCAGAGGAGATCGGCGCCGACCCGCTCGCCGAGGTCGTCGCCTGGGCGCTGGAGCACCTCCACGAACAGTTCGACGTGGAGACGCTGGCGGCACGCGCGTACATGAGCCGTCGTACGTTCGACCGCCGCTTCCGCTCGCTGACCGGGAGTGCCCCGCTGCAGTGGCTGATCACACAGCGGGTGCTCCAGGCGCAGCGCCTGCTGGAGACGTCGGACTACTCGGTGGACGAGGTGGCGGGGCGCTGCGGCTTCCGGTCGCCGGTCGCCCTGCGCGGGCACTTCCGCCGCCAGCTGGGCTCGTCGCCGGCCGCGTACCGGGCGGCCTACCGCGCCCGGCGCCCGCAGGGCGAGCGGCCTCAGGACACCGAGGCCGCCCAGGGCGGTACGGGGCCCGGCATGTCCGGGCACCCGGGACATCCCGGCCAGCCACCCGCCCCGCTGCATCCGGAGCACCCGGTCCCGCTGCAGTCCCGCCGTACGGCGGCGGCGAGCGCGGTCGGATCGTCCCCGGCCCTGTCCGCGTCGGCGTCGGCCGCGTCGGACAACGGGCGGGAGTCGTACATGCCGAGCCGGGCGAGTCTGCCGGGGCAGCGCAGCGCGACGTGATGTGACGTGAGCCGGTGACCGGGCCCGCGCGGAGGTTGGACGGTCGAGGCGGGCAGGTCCAGGATCGG